>JAYUVX010000195.1:0-15563 GCA_043753855.1 Myxococcales bacterium
CCCTTCTCGTGTGGATGTTGTCGACCCTTTCACGCAAGCGCTGAGGCGCGGTAGTGCTCGAGTGCGATCCACTGCAGCGTCTCACGCGATCACGCGGTCGTTGGCAGGCGCTGACGGCGAGGGCACAGCCCGCTTGAACATGATCGCGAGCAGCAGCGCTGCGATCGGAAAGACCGCGGCGTAGCCTGCGATTCCAATGTTACGAAGACGCATGTCGTCGAGGGCCACGCCGCTCAGACCGGCGAGCGCGAGCCCCCCACTGAGGATTAGCAAGACTCGGATGGTTTTCTCGATCCGACTTCCTGCAAACACGGCCGCAGCGAACAATACCGCGAGAGCAAAAAAGACATCCCACGCAAGGATCTCGAGTGCGTAAACGATCGACGGCCACCTGAAAGACAGGATGGACTGCGACGAAGTCGCTGAAAACTCTGCATGGCCGCCGAGAGTGAGGATAACGAAGTGCACACAGGACGTGACGCCTGCGAGCATGGACATGAAGACGATGGCAACGAGGCTGAACACCTTGTCGCCGCGAGCGGCCCAGGCATGCACCGAAACCATCAGCGTGATGTACAAGGGCGCCGTCACAAGGATCAGAATCTCGAGCGTGGAGAACAGCGGACCGGTGATCGGTTCGCGAGACGATGGGAGCGCCAACAATCCGATCGTCAGCGTGGCAACATAGGCGACGCTCAGGGCAACGATCCCAACCGCGGACCACATTCCGAGCCTGCGCGCGCATGCGGTGAACTCGGTAGTCATCGATGGATCCGTTCGGCACCGAGCAGCAGCCAGGAAACGCCAATCGCGGCGATCGCGGAGCCAAGTGCCAGATACAGCGCCTGGAGTGGCGGCTTGTTGGAGTAGCCCACGATGGCGATCTCGACGACGATCCAGACGAGCAGGGCGACGCCTACTGCCAGCGTCAGAAAGGGAGCGATGGGTTGACGCCGCCACGCGAGGAGCGCTGTCACCAGCGGGCCAACGCCAAGGATCGTGAACAGGATCATTCCGGGCGCGAAGTAGTCAGCAAACGGCGAACCGGCAAGCGCAGAAACTGGGAGTGGCAGTATCTCGCCATGCGGACCTGCCATGAGCGCAATGCCGCCACCGATCGCTCCGACGCCTAGACCTAGAAGCAGGCCAATCGCCAGCTTGATCAGAGGGCGAAGTGGTGGCGATGGGCTCACGTGCATGCGATCTGCACGCACTGTGCCACCGAGGCATCGTTGCGACCCATCCATTGCGCGCTCACGTGCGCATCCTTCCCGCGACCAGATGGGCTGCGTGTCGGGTGGAAGTACGTACGCGACGCGGACGTCTCGATGAGCGAGCACTCGCTCAGGCGAGCGGGAGCGCGCACGCGATCGATCACTCTCGGTGGCCTGCACGGTGCGGAAGCCGATCAAGTGCATCACGCGTCGGTGGATCTCCTCGAAGGAGCGGTGGCGCAGCAGAAACTTGACGGCCTCACCGGCACGGAATGATGGACGCATGGATGCTGCCGAGCGACTCGCGTCCGACGAGACCGAGCCGCTGACGTGGGCGGAGATCGGCCGCCGATATCCTGATCAGTACGTGTGCCTCGTCGACGTGGTCCACCGCGCGCCGCGGTGATCCCGACATCGTCAGCGCACGTGTCGTCGGGAATGGCGCAACGGACATGGCTGCCTTCGAGCCGATCCGTGATCTCGAAACGCAGTACCCTCGGTTCGCCGTCAGGTTCACGAAGGATTCCACGATCCCGCTGATCAGACCCTCGTTTGTCTTCGATGACGAAGAGCTCAAGCTTCTTCAGTCGTAGTCGAGAGCTGCTTCTCGTCGATGCCGGCGTCATCGGACGCAGCGGTCGGACAACACAGGCTCGGCTCGTGGTGGACACGGGGTCCGCTGCAACCACGTTGACCCCGAGCGCAGTCGAGAGAATCGGGTACAGCCGGAAGGATGCGTACAAGAACGCAACCGTCACCACAGCGATCGTCGACGAGCTGGTCGCAGCGCGTCTCCGACAGCACATCGACGACGTCGCGATACCCTTCTCAGAATCGCAGATGCAGCCCCGGGCCCTGGAAGTCCGCGCTGATCGCGTTCACCGCGGTGCTTGGCCCCGGCGATTACGCATGGTTGCGTTGGGCTTCCCGGCCACTCCGCAGGATGTGCCTCACCACCTGGTGAGCGTGGGCGCTATACTTTCCAGGTGACCGCGCCGCGTCTGACCATCGATCCCGCGTCGGTTCGCGCTTATATGAGTCGCGATTGGGCGGGCGCGCGACACCACAAGCAGGCGTACTGGCGTGCGCGCATGTCGCACGCTGGGCTTCGCGCGGCGCTGCAGGTCGCGGACGACCTACGGATGTGGATGATCGCCCGCGTCCCGGGATGGCCCACGCAGAGGGAACGTGAAGAAGACCTCGAAACGCACCGTCGCGTCTCGCACGCGCTCGCCGCCACGACGCGAGCGACGCTCCCGCCGCACGCCAGCCCGCCGCACGTCAGCCCACGAGGACGCACTCGTCGCGTTCGCTGATCTCGCCAAGCGACTTCGCCTCCGCTGGTATGTGTTCGGCGCTCAAGCGGTGAACGTGTACGGATTTCCGCGTGCAACCGCGGATCTAGATCTCACGATCGACCTACCCGATGGCCTGAAACCTGCGTTTCTTGCCGCGCTGAAAGCCGCCGGGTTCACCGTGCGCTTCTCCGATCCGGGCTTCGTGACGACGACACGCGTGCTCCCCGTCGTGCATCGTGCCTCCGCACTGCCGATCGATCTCGTGCTGGCGGGGCCCGGCCTCGAGCAGCTGTTCCTCGAGGAGCTCCACATCGAGAAGATCGGCCGGCGCGAGATCCCGTTCTTGTCCGTGCAGAATCTCATCGTGACCAAGCTGCTCGCCGGACGCCCCAAGGTCCTCGAGGACGTCCGCGAG
Organism: Myxococcales bacterium; assembly: GCA_043753855.1. Lineage (GTDB taxonomy): Bacteria > Myxococcota_A > Polyangia > Haliangiales > Haliangiaceae > JABFXX01. Next base: position 2,928 of record JAYUVX010000195.1, read on the forward strand.
CTGCTCGTGCGCCACGACAGCACCCTCGAGCATGCGCGCGTCGAGGCCTTACTCTCCGAGTTGGAGCTCGCGCTTGGCCAAAGCGATCTGACCCCGCTCTACCGGCGGCTCCGCTCACGGTCCACCGAGTAGTGGCCGCACCGAGCGCCTCGAGGTCGACTTGTAGATCGCGCGCATATAGCCATAAACATGTTGCCCGTCGTGCGATGGCGAGCGAATGGCGGTTGGTGCACACCGCGAATCCCGGCGCCGGTCGCGACGAATTCCAGTGCGGCTCGGTCTTCGCCGGATGAGCGGGCGTAGTCGTGGTCGAGCGCACTCGCCTGACAGGCGATCGCGTTACCCGCGGCGCACTCGGCCTCGTGCGTCGCCGGCATCCTCGGCCGCGCTCGGCTCGTGGGTGTGAACGGTGGTGGTTCGCGGCGCCGGCGCGTCGGAGTCGATCGCGCATCCGGCGGCGATGATCGTCACGAGCCCGCCGCCGGGCCTCAGCCCTTCGACGCCTGCCGCATCAGCAGTGCGATCTGCGCCTGCGGCTCGGTGACAGGGACTTCGGTCCCGTCGACGGCCCCCGGCCGATGATCGAGGAGCACGGCGAAGTGCACGGACTTTGCGTCGTCGGCCAGCTTCATGAGCAGCCGAGCGTGGCGGTTACCGAGGAGGTCGACGTTCATGAGGACGGTCGTCTTGTCGGACATGGGCCCGTCACTATGGCCCGACGAAGGTCAGCGTCCCAGCATCGATCATGCGGTCGGGCCGCCCCCACGCCGCGCACTGTATCCAGCTCGCACCTACGATCAAGTCCCCTTCGCGGCATACCACCGCAGAGCGCCGATCCGCCCCAACACCGAGAAGATGCCCATGCCGAACACGGTGATGTCGATGCAGCGCGAGACGGGCGGCGCCCGCGATAGCTGCTGCAAGCCGCTTACTCGTTCTGCACTGTAACCCCTGCGCACAGCCGCTCGCGCCGATCGGCTACCTTCGCGACATGTCTCGCATCGCACTCGTGGGGCTGGTCGTGGCGTGCAAGGGGCAGCCGGATGATTGCGCGATCGTGCGCGACAAGCCGGGGAGCGCGATGGTGGAGCTGACCAAACGGCATCCGAACGACGCCGTCAAGGCCGCGCAGACGATCGAGAACTGCGTGGCACCGACCGGCGACGAGTGCGATCGGATCGCGAAGGTGATCGCGGCGATTCCGGGGATGGCGCCGCAGATCGCGAAGCCGGGCTTCGATGCCGCGAAGACGTGCCGCGATGTGCCACCGGAGTTTCGGCGCTGTCTGCTGCCGAGCTACGTGCTCGCGCACGCGGACGAGTGCCAGGCCGTGCTGACAGCGCCGATCACCCAGATCGAGATCAAGCCTTCGACCGGACCCGCCCAGCGAACCGACGAGTGCGGGTTCGTCGCGATCTATCTCGACGGTGACGGCACCTGGCTCGCGACGGGTCGCGATGCGAAGTCGCGGTGCTACGCGCCGAACAAGGCAGGGACGCCCGACTCGGACTGGCTCGAGACGCAATTGCGGCGCGCACAGGCGAACCCGTGCGGTCCGTCAGCGTCGGAGCTCGCGGGAGCCGACGATGTGCCGTATCAACAGGTCATCACTGCGATGGACGTCTCGGTCAAGGCGGGCTTCGTGGATACCGGCCTGTCGTCTCCCACGGCGCTGTCGGTTCCGCTCGCCGCTGCGGATCCCAAGGGGGCAGCGAGCGAGTGCCCCGCGACGCTGCTCCCACCCAAGCCGGTGACTGCGCCTGTGCGCACCGCGCCGCGTGCATCGGGCACCGACGCGCTGAAGGCCGCGCCGGCACTGATCGTGACCAAGACCGAGCTGACGCTGACGGTGAAGGATACGAGGACGGTGATCGCCACGCTCGCCGATGCAACGGCCGCGACAACCCTCGCCTCACTGACGAAGGCGCTGCCGTCGTCGACCGATGGCTTGCTGATCCTCCAGGCCGACGAGAGCACGCCGACGAAGATCATCTACCTGGTGGTCGAGACCGCGAAGGCGGCCGGATACGACAACGTGTTGTTCGCGGTGAAGAACCGCTAGGACCGCGGCCTCGGCGGGGATGGGGTGGACGCGGATGTTTCGACGTACGCGCGGATCGACGTCCGGATCAGATTCTGATCGAGCAGCCGCTGCGCGGGTTCCGGCAAGGGATACGCACTGCTCGCGAGGCGCATCAGGGTGAAGGTCAGGTCCGCATGCGTGATGCACCACAAGGCGGTTGGGGATGTGAGTTTTGTGATCGTCTCGGCAGGGTTTGGCTTCCCTCGCCTGGCTCACAGCGCTTCGAGGAACGAGCGCACCGGTGGCGTCATCAGGGCGTAGTCGATCAGGAAGGCGTCATGGCCGTTCGGCGTGGCCAGCACGAGGTGCGTCGCATCCACGCCCGCCTCGCGCATCGCGCTGTGAACGCGAGCGACCTCGCTGGTCGGGAACAGCCAGTCGGTATCGAACGAGATCAGCAGCGACTTGCAGCGCACGCGGGAGAACGCCGAGGACAGCGAGCCGAGTTGCTCGTCGAGATCCATCTCGTCCATCGCCGCCTGAACGCGGATGTACGAGTTCGCATCGTAGGAGGTCGCGAACTTGCCGCCTTGATACTCGAGGTAGGAGTCCACCTCGAACTGCCGCGTGCCGCCGCGCCGCCGCCGCCCGAACTTGGACTCGAGCGCCTCGTTCGACAGATAGGTCATGTGACCGACCATGCGCGCGAGCTGCAGGCCGCGCAGCGGCTCGGTGCTGTCGTAGTAGTCGCCGCCCTTGAACGCGGGGTCGCTCTGGATCTGCTTGCGGCCGATCAGGTGCCACGCGACGCTCGCGACCGGAACGTTCGCCGATGCCGCGAGGCTGATCAGCCCGCCGATCCGCTCGGGATGGAGCGCGCTCCACATCAGCACTTGCATCCCGCCGAGCGAGCTGCCGATGATCGCCTTCCACGTGCTGATCCCGAGGTGATCCGCGACCAGCCGCTGGGATTCGACCATGTCCTCGACGGTGACCCACGGGTAACGGGAGCCGTACGGGACACCGGTCGCGGGATCCGGCGTCCGCGGCGCGGTGGTCCCCCACGGCGAGCCCGGGAAGTTCACGCACACCACGAACTGCGTCGCGAGATCGATCGCCTTGCCGTAGCCGACCATGCCGTCCCACCAGCCGGGCTTGGCATCATCGGCGGCGTACTTGCCGGCGCAGTGCGCACCGGGTGACAGCGCGTGACACACGAGGATCGCGTTGGAGCGATCGGCGGCGAGCTCGCCATAGGTCTCGTAGACGATCGTGAACGGCGCGATCCGCTCGCCATGACGAAACGCGAAGCCATCGGGCAGGACGAGCGAGCGCGGCGGCCCACACAGGAACGTATCGTCGACGAGCTCTGGCACCGCGGGCATTCTAGCGTCTCGCTGATCCGTATGGTCCACTCGGCCGTATCAACGAGGCCTGCATGTCCACTGAATTCAGTTACGAGCACGTGTTCCGCGCGGCTTCGACGACGATGATCCTCGATGCGTACTTCAACGAGGACCACCTGGCGACCCAGGACAAGGTCGCGGAGCTCGACGATCGCTCCATCATCGAATCGCACGACGAGGGCGATCTCAAGCAGTGTACGTGGCGGGTCACCTCGCGGAAGCCGTTGCCGGTGTTCCTGCGGCCGTTCGTCACGGGCGGCAGGCTGTCGTACTTCGAGGCGATGAGCTGGCGGCGCAAGGACGATGCGGTCGACCTGACGGTCACGCCCGATATCCTCAACGGCCGCGTGCAGGTCAAGGCGATCTACCAGCTCGTCAAGCTCGGCGAGAATCAGATCAAGCGGATCTATGCCGGCAGCGTCACCGCCAACATCACACTGCTGTCGGGCAAGATCGAGCGCGGCATCGTCATCGAGCTCGAGAAGTCGATGCCGATCATGGCGGCCTGCACGCAGAGCTGGCTCGACCAGCACAACCCCCGCTGATCTGGGCTACAAGCCGTCCATGCGCGGAATCAAGCTGGGTCTCGTCGTCGGGCTGCTGGCGATCGGCTGCAAGAAGTCGGCGCCGGTCGGGGACGTGCCGGGCGGTGCGCCTGCGTCCACGGCCGACGCGGACGCGCTGTGGGCGATGGCACCCGAGGGTGCCACGGTCGCCGTGATCGCATCTCCGCGGGCGATCGGCATGGCCGAGCACGCGTGGCTCGACGTGCGCGCGCTGCTCGCAACCGCTCCCGAGCTCGCCGCGCTCGACGCCATGCTCGGCGCGCAACTGACGCAGGAGCTCGGCAAGCCCGACGTGACGCTCGCGGATCTCGGGTTGACTCCGGCAAAGGGTGGCGCGTTCTTCGTGACGCCCGGCGGTGGTGGCATCGCGGTCATCCCGGTCGGCGACCGGGACAAGTTCGTCGCGGCCACGCACGGCACCCGGGGAACCGACTCCGATGCGATCGGCAGGGCGACCTGCAAGACGGTCCGCGGCGTCTATGTCTGTGCGAGCACGCCCGAGGTGTTCGATCGGATCGGCAAGGGCACGTTGCGCGCGGGTCTCGATGCGCTCGGTACCCGCGGCGATGTCGAGATGGTGGCGACGATCCCCGCGCCGATGGGCAAGGGGCAGTTCACCGTCGGCGGTGCTCTCCAGCTCTCGCGGGGGGCGGTCATCGCGCGCGTCGTGGTGGGCGGTCCACTCGGTCCGATCACCGCGAACATGGGCGCGAACCAGTCCAAGGCGCGTGGTGACCACGACAAGACCGCCGGGTTCGCCGTGCTCAATCTTGGCGCGGTGCTCGCGAATGTGCCGGCCTTGCCGCTGATCTCCGGCGTGACGCTCGCCGATGTCGCGACGACGATCTCGGGCCCGGTCAGCTTGCAGATTCCGCCGGGTGCGCCGGAGCTCGACATCCGCGTGCCGGTCAACGACCCGAGGCCGGCGGCCGCGCTGATCGAGCACTGCGCCGAGCTGCCAGCGCTCGCTGCGGCGGGTGCGACGTTTGGCGATGGAGCGTGTCACCTCACGGTTCCGTCGATCGGCTACACGCTCGACCTGTGGGTCGCTGGCAACGAAGTGCGTGTGGGTAAGCAGCGCGCAGCGACCGGTGGCGTGGCGGTGCCGATGACCGCAATCGGAAGCGAGCTCGCCCGTGCACCGAGTGCGTTCGCGTTCTGGGGACGCGGCACGCTGTACGGCCAGGCCCTAGGCACGATGCCGAAGCTGCCCTCGATCCCGACCGAGCTGCTGATGGGGATCCGCGCGCTCAGCATGTTGAACGAATTCGGCGGCGCGACGCGCGTCGAGGGTGACAAGATCCGGGGGACGTTCGTTCTGCGCACGGCGTGGTCGAATCCCGACGACGTCGTCGCGAAGCTCGTCGCGATCAAGCCCGACGCTTTCCTCGCTGGAACCGCAGGCACGGAGGCCAAGGCGATCGCGGAGGGCGCTCCGGCGTCACCGTTCGCGGCCGACTTCAAGGCCGGAACCGGCGGGTTGATGGTGCCGATGGCGATGGTCGGGATGATGGCGGCCGTCGCAGTGCCCGCGTTCATGGACTACATGAAGAAGAGCAAGAAGTCCGAGGCGGTGGTGCAGCTCACCAAGCTCGGCAAGAGCGCGAAGCTCTACTACGCCACCAACGCGGCGTTTCCAGTGCTCGATGCACCGCTGACCCCGCCGATCAAGTGCTGCGAAGGACCGCGCGGAACGTGCGGTCCGGCGGGCGCCGGCTGGCGCAGTCAAGCATGGACCGAGCTCGACTTTCAGATCGACGAGCCGACGCTATTTCAGTACCGCGCGCACTCCACGGCCACCGCGTTCGACGCCGAGGCTGTCGGCGATCTCGACTGCGATGGAGCCGAGGTCACCTACAAGCTCCACGTCGAAGCCGGGCAGGGAGCTCCGACGGTGACGTTGACCGAGCCGCCGCCCAACAGCGATTGACCAGCGATTACGCGGCGATCGATCGCGGCTGCGCGACCGCGTGATCGACGACGACGATCGAGCGCTCCGGCAGCTCCTGCCAGGCCTCACCGGTCAGCTGCTCGCTCGCGATCACCACCGCGCCCGATCGGATCAACACGAACAGCGAACGACCGAGCCGGTGCGCATAGAGCCGCTCGCCGCACGAGAGCAAAAAGCTCGCCGAGCCGATATCGCCGAGCGAATGCAGCACGCGCACGGCCGCCGCAACCCCGTGCTCGACATTGGGCGCGCGATCGATGTGGGTCATCACGAACGCGAACAGCCGCTCGCTGTCGGTATCGCCCTCGATCTGCGCGAGTCGCTGTTCCGAGCTGCGGGCGATCAACGCCGCCGTATCCTTGATCGTCCCGTTGTGCGCGAACACGAAGGCACCGCGGCGAAACGGATGCGTATTGGCGAGCGTCGTGGCGCCGACCGTCTTCTGGCGCACGTGGGCGACGAGCAGCCGCGTCGCGACACCTTCGGCGAGCTCGCCGTAGCGCGCGCAATCCGCGGCGCACGAGGTGCTGCGGTGAACGACCCAGTCATTCGCGTCGTGGATCGCCACGCCCCAGCCGTCGGGGTGCTCGCGGCTGAGCGCGCGGAGACTGCGCGGCGCATCACGCAAAAGCTCGCACGTGGCGATCGGCTCCACGGCGACAACTCCAAACATCCGACACATCAACCCCAGTTTAGAGGCACAGCGACGGCGTGCAATGTTTCTGCACGCGTGCGAGTTATTCGATGTGACCGACACACTGCCATTCCCCGACAGTCGGTGTCACCGGTGCGCGCTGCTGCGCGTGGTGGAGAGCGGCAAGGGTTCGAGGTTCCTCCTGTGCCAGGAGCCGACGCTTCCGAGGTACGTGCCGCAGCCGGTGCGCGCGTGCCGGGGCTTTGTGCCCCGCGACCCGAGGTGATCTCGGGAAGTGATCTCTGTCTCGTAGAAAACTTGCCCCACCTGGTGCCGCGGGCTTACGGATTTCATGGGCACCCCATGGACGCAGCGAACGCCGTATCCAACGACAACGAGGACCTCCGTCCTCCCGCGGTTCTGCGCGGCACCGCCAGAGGCCTCGAGATCCATGTCGTGGGCTCGGCCGGCGTCGACGCGATCGTCGACACGGTGACCCGTCGCCTCGAGGACGCCCCGGGCTTCTTCCGCGGCTCCGATGTGCGCATCAAGGTCGAGGACGGTCCACTTCCGGCGGGCTGCCTCGGCAAGCTGGACGAGCTCGCCACGCGGTTCGAGCTCCGGATCGTCGAGGTCGGCGCGCCGAAGCGCGAGAAGCCGGTGGCGCTCGCCGATGGCGACGCGGTGCCCCAGCCGAACCTGGCAGCTGGCTCGGCACCCTCGCCGAGCTCGCCTTCGGTCGCGCTGGATGACTCGATCGAATCGTTCGAATCGTTCGAGGTGTTCGAGGAGCGCCCGACCGGGCTGGCGGCGAACCCGCTGACCCTGCCGCCACCGCTCTCCGACGCTCGACGGGTCGCCGAGCCCGTGACGCTCGCCGACGCCGAGCTCACCGAGCTGGTCGAGGTTCTGCGGTCCCAGCCGCTTAGCTTCGAGGAGCCTACCCAGACCGCGGTGCCGATCGCACTGGCGTCCACCGCCGAGAGCATCGAGACCACCTCGGGAACGCGCCTGGTCGTCGGCCCGGTGCGCTCGGGCGTGATCCTCCAGCACCACGGCCACCTGATCGTGTTCGGTGACGTCAACCCGGGCGCCGAGATCCGGGCCAAGGGCAACATCGTCGTGCTCGGTCGCCTGCGGGGCACCGCGCATGCCGGCATCGGTCAGGATGTCGGCTTCATCCTCGCGCTGCGCCTCGAGCCGCAGCAGCTTCGCGTGGGCCGCAAGGTCGCGCGCGCCGCAGACAGTGACACGCCGGCCGCCGAGGCCGAGATCGCCTATTGCACTGGCGAGCAGATCGTCGTCGAGCGCTACTCGGGCAAGTTGCCTCGCAACCTTGCCACCAGCATCTAAAGGAGTCCCATGGGTCGAGCAATCGTCATCACTTCCGGCAAGGGCGGGGTCGGAAAGACCACCACCACTGCCAATCTCGGAGCCGCGATCGCGCAGCTCGGTCACTCGGTCGTGCTCGTCGACGCGGACATCGGCCTCCGCAACCTCGACGTGGTGATGGGTCTCGAGAACCGGATCGTCTACCACGTGGTCGACGCGATCCGCGGCAAGTGCACGGTGGCCAAGGCGCTGATCAAGGATCGCCGCATGGACAACCTGTGGCTCCTGCCCGCATCGCAGACCGACGACAAGGATGCCGTGACTCCCGACGAAATGCGCAGCCTGATCTTCGAGCTCAAGGCCACCCACGACTTCGTGCTGATCGATTGTCCCGCGGGCATCGAGCAGGGCTTCAAGAACGCGATCGCCGGCGCCGACGAGGCCGTGGTCGTGGCGACCCCCGAGGTGTCCTCGATCCGCGATGCCGATCGAGTGGTCGGCCTGCTGGCCGCCGCCGATGTTCCGGCGCGCCTGGTGGTCAACCGGATCTCCGCGAACCTCGTGAAGCGCGGTGACATGCTCTCGCAGTCCGATGTGATCGAGATCCTCGCCCTCGAGATGCTCGGCGCGATCCCGCTCGATGACGAGGTGATCGCGACGACGAACAAGGGCGTTCCGGCGGTGCTCGAGGGCAAGTCGCTCGCCGCGAAGGAGTTCATCCGGATCGCGAAGCGGCTGTCGGGCCACGAGGTCGAGGACAAGCAGGCGGTCGGATTCTTCACCCGTATCGGTCGCGCGCTTGGCCTGTCGGCCACGCCGGCGTGAGGAGTCGAGAGATGTGGAACGGAATCAAGAACTTGTTCTCGGGTAAGACGAGCCGCGACGTGGCGAAGGGCCGCCTTCACCTCGTGCTCGCGCACGATCGCTCGGGCCTCGAAGGGGGTCGGTTGCAAGAGATGCGCGCCGAGATCGCCGCGGTGATCGCGAAGTACGTGCGGATCGATGCCGATGCCGTCGAGATCCAGATCGAGACCCGCGGCCGCCTGGCGGAGCTGACGGTTTCGAGCGCGATCCAGCCGCGCAACATCTAGATTCAGTGCAACAGGAACCACTTCACGCCCGAGGTCACCTCGAGGTGGAAGTGGTTGTGATGAGGACGATTGAAGTTTGGCGTGAGCATCACGTTGAACATGTGCTCCGCGGCGGCCTCGCACAGGATCGCGCGGAGCTCGATCGCGTCCGGGGTCGGGTCCCGCGGCTTGGCGTTATCCCCACAGGTCTTGTCGCCGATCCGGCCGTGGAAATCGCGGTCGACATCGAGCGTCTTGCCGTCGGAGGTGGTGAACCGGCCGGCATCGAGCGCGAGTGCGCCGGCGTGGCGGGTGCCATCCTGATCCTCGGGCCAGTTGTCCGCGGGCGGGCGCCACATCGAGTAGTGGCGGACCTGCACCACATCATGCGCCTCGAGGATCTTCGAAAAATCATCGAGCGCGAGGATCAGCCGGCAGTCGCCGATCTCGTAGGGGCTGGTCGGTCGACGCGCGTCGGGCTCGTCGGTGCGAAACTCCACGCCGTGAAGCTTGCCGGTCAGCCGTACCGGAGCGCGTACGCCAGGTGATGGCGGCTGACGCGTGAAGCCGATGCTGCGTGCGGTCAGCTCGGCTTCGCACTCGTCCTGCGTCATCTGCCCGTAGCGCCATGCGAGTGTGGTCGGTACATCCTTCACCTTGGCGTAGCGCGAGGGACCGGAGCGGCCGCGGACGCTGCTGCGCTTCTTCTTCTTCTGCTTGGCCGCGCTGCTCGGCTTGTTGGTCTTCTTCACAGCGGGCTTCACCGGTGACGCGGACGGGACCGGCTCAGGTGCCGCGACCACGAGGCCCGGCCCCCAGAGCAGGGCCAGTGCGAGGACGATTCGCCGGATCACACCCGACCGTATCAGCAAATCCGACGGGGTCACGGAATCGATCGCAACCCCGCGAATCGTGGCGTACGGCAACGAACACGGAACGCGACGATGCGCCCTACGCGTGGCGCCGGATGACCGCGAGGATGTCGTCGCCGAACCGCGCGATCTTCGCCGGGCCGAGGCCGGGGATCCGCGCGAGCGCCTCCTTCGTGGTCGGGCGCTGGCGATCGATCGCCATGATCACGCCGCGCTGGAACACCATGTAGGTCTTCCACTTGAGCTGGCGCGCCATCTTCTTGCGGAAGTTCTCGAGCTCGATCGTCATGCTCGAGGTCCGCACGTAACGCTTCGAGCTGCGCTGTGGATCGCCGGTGCGCGGCGCGCTCGGGCCCGGCAGCGTGACGGTGGGATACTTCTTGCCGCGGCGCGCGAGCTTGCGCTCGACGATCAGCTGCTCGATCCCGGCGATCAGCTCGGCCTCGCTGACCTGCGGCAACGCGCCGTGCTGCGGCAGGTGGAGCAGGCTGTGCGCGCTCATCGCCTTGCACTGGCTGCCGCGGAGCATCCTGGCGAGGTTGGTCTTGCCGATCGGGCGGCGCACCGAGCCAACAGCCTCGAGGATCAGCTGGCGTTGCTCCGTGGTCAGCGGGGCGTGCGCCTCGGGCCTGGCGTCGCGGCTCTCGATGCGGCGCTCCTGCACGGCATCGGGATCGAGACACGCGTCGCAGCTGCCGCAGGGCGCGTGGTCGTGCGTGCCGGTGAAGTGCGCGCACAGTTGCACCTGACGGCACGTGCTGGTGTGCGCGTAGCGCTCGATCGAGGCGAGGGCGTCCTCGCGGCGATGCACACTGCCGCCGCCGCCGAGCTCCGCGAGCCTGCGCTGCGTGATCAGATCACCTGGACCGAACAGCAGGACGCAGCGCCCGGGCGCACCATCGCGACTGGCGCGGCCCGCCTCCTGATAGTAGGCCTCGATGCTGCCGGGTGCCTGGAAGTGCACGATCACGCGGACGTCGGGATAGTCCACGCCCATGCCGAATGCGCTGGTGGCGACCAGCACGCGGATCTTGCTCGACGAGAACCCGCGCTGGGCGCGATCGCGAGCGAGGGCGGTGCGACCGGCGTGATAGTGCGCCGCCGCGAAGCCCGCCTGCTTGAGCCGCTCGGCCACGGTCTCGGTCTTCTTGCGGGTAGCGCAGTAGATGATCGCGCGACCGCCGTGGATCGCGCGCGCGCCCGCGGCATCGAGCGCGGCGATCGTGGCCGCAAATCGTCCCTCGTCACCGCGATGATGCTGGACCTCGAACGCCAGGTTCGGGCGACGGAAGTCACCGCGCACGATCGCAGGCGCGCGCAGGCCGAGCGAGCTCACGATCTCGGCCATCACGCGCGGCGTCGCGGTGGCGGTCAGCGCGATGGTCGGAACGCGGAGCACATCGCGCAGCTCGCGCAGCCGCATGTACTCGGGACGAAAGTCGTGGCCCCACTCGCTCACGCAGTGCGCCTCGTCGATCGCCAGCAGCGCGATCCGCGCGCGGGCCATCAGCCGGAGGAAGCCGTCCTGCACGGCGCGCTCGGGCGAGATGTAGAGCACCGCGAGCTCGCCGCGCAGCAGTTGATCGATCACGGCGCGTCGCTCGTCATCCTCTTGATGGCTGTGCAACGCCGCCGCCGGGATCCCCCGCGCGGTCAGCCCTGCCACCTGATCCACCATCAGCGCGATCAACGGCGAGACCACGATCGTGGTCCCGAGCCCCGCGCGCGCCATCATTACCGCCGGCAGCTGGTAGCACGACGACTTGCCCGCACCGGTGGGCAGCAGCACCACCGCGTCGCCCCCCGCGAGCACGGCATCGACTGCCTCGCGCTGGCCGCCGCGGAACCCGCTGTGGCCGAATACCCCGCTCAGGACGGCGAGCGGATCGGTGGCAACTTCCATCCCCGACCACTATCACAGGGGTACGAGAACGGCCCGCTCGCCGCCTCCGGGCACTCAGAAGTCGAACGACCGCAGGTAGTGGTCGTTGTAGCCGGTGGGGTGCTTCACCAGATAGTCTTGGTGGTAGTCCTCGGCGCGGATCCACGTGGTCGCGGGCTCGATCCGGGTGACCACCGGGGATCCCCACTTGCCGCTGCGGTTGACGCGATCTTTGGCCGCGATGGCGACCTTTGCCTGCGCCGGTGACAGTGTGAAGATCTCGGAGCGGTACTGAGTACCGATGTCGTTGTTCTGACGGTCGAGCATGGTCGGGTCGTGCCCGCGGAAGTACCAGTGGACGAGCAGATCCTCGTAGCTTGTCACCGACGGATCGAACGTCACGCGCACCGACTCCGCATGGCCCGTCTTGCCGTCGGAGACTTCGTCGTAGGTGACCGACTTCGACGCGCCACCCGCGTAGCCGACCTCGATGTCGACGATGCCAGGCGCGGCGAGCAGCACGTTCTCCATGCCCCAGAAGCACCCACCGGCGAGGATCGCGACCTCGCGCGGGCCGTTCGGCGTGGCCGGCTTCGGCGATGCCTGGGAATCGGAGCTACCCGTGCAGCCAAGCGTGACCGCGGCGGAGAGGAGGAGGTGTCGCATCATGCGAGGTCTACGCCCGCCGGTATCCGCGGTTACCGTCGGCAACCTCGCGAGACTGCTCGTTAAACTGGCTCACTCGTCCGGCGTGAGGATCTCGGTGACCGCGACGATCAGAGCGTCGGCGCGGTCCGGGTCGATGCCGAGCGCGTCGACGAGGTCATCGAGCAGCTCGCCCTCTTCCGGCGCGAGCTCGAGATCCGAGATCGCGAGGATGTACGCGAGCGCATAGGCGAG
>JAYUVX010000196.1:0-42910 GCA_043753855.1 Myxococcales bacterium
CCACACCTGCCGCAAGCAGCGCCGTCATGTCCTCACTTATCTCCACTCCGCCATTCACGCCGCGCTACGCGGTCGCAAGACTCCGTCTCTGATCGCCGCGGCGTAGTCCACCCCGTGAACGGGTACCGAGGAAAAACGTAATGGGGTATTCGCTTTGTTGGGCTGCGGTGCGCGGGAAACCCCGCGAGACGGTCCTGGCCGAACTTGAGCTTCACAGCACAGGTGCGCGGGAGGAGTTTCCAGAATCGCCTCTTGTTGGAGCCCAGCTTCCAGACGGCTGGTATGTCGTGCTCTCCAATCAAGACGTTCGTTTCAGCGATGAGGGGATTCTTGAGCGGCTCTCTTCCCAAAGTGAGGTCGTCGTTTGCTTCGTTGAGGAGCACGTGATGTGTAGCAGCGCCTCCGGCTGGACCGACGGCAGGAAAGTCTGGTCACTGCTTCACGATGCGCAGCAGTCGATTGAGCATCTGGAGAACGTCGGCGATCCGCCAACGTCATTCGTCACCATTCGAGATCGATTGCAAGCCGAGCAACAGCAAGCAGGCGGCAAGAAGGCTGGGGTGGACTTCTTCTTCGATGTGCCGGTGGAGGTGGCCAAGGACCTCACCGGCTTCTCCCACAACGAAAAATTGGAGTATGCCTTCGAGGTGCTGAGGACTGCGAATTCTCCAACCGAGAAGAAGAAACCCTCATGGATGAAGAAGCTGTTCGGCCGAACGACCTGATTGCAGATGGGTGCGGCTCTTTCACGTCGCGCTCGACGGGAGGAATTTCGATCACTTGACCAGCCGAAGCTGCGGTGGCTTGCGCGGCAGCGGGTTTGGAACTGCGCCATCGGCGTAGCGTGAGACGTGGGTTCGTTCGTGCTCCTTCGCGAGGTGGAACAGCCAGTAGTCTTCGAAGTCGCCGCTCGCGCGAAGCGCCCGGAGCTGCAGGACAGCTTCTGCACCGGCGGCGGACCAAACGGCTCCGGTGCGTCCCAGTCGATCCTTGACGAGATAGCGACACGCGCCCTCGATCACACCGGTGGCGATGGCCAGGCCGTCGGCGAGCGCGCGGTCGTAGCGCAGGAACTGCGTGTTGCGAACGAGGTAGCCCGCCGCCTTCGTGACAGGTTTCGCGGCCACCGCGTCGAGACCGTGGCTCTTGATCATCAGCCGCAGGCTCTTAGCGATCGCGCCACCGGCGCGACCGCTGAGCAGTTTGACGAATTGGTTCTCGACCCAATCCTGAGCGGCGTCCGTGCCTTCGGCGTGAAACGCGTACGCGGCGTGCCACAGGTATTCGAGTACGTGCACGACGTCGAGCACGATGGTGATCTCGACCGCGTGCTTGCGTGCAGCACGCTAGATCCGCCGAAGCTGATCGCGATTCCCGTCGACCAGCACGATCCAGCGACGGCGATGCTCGGGGTCGCGACGCGTCGCCTCGGCGAAGGCATCGTCGATGACCTGCTGCGGCGATTCGACGATGCTCGCCCAGACGCGCTTGTTCGTCGGCGCGGTCGCCGTGCTTTCTTCTCGGCCTTGTCACCCAGCCCATGCAGCACGTCTGCGATGGTGCGCGGCCATTGCTCCAGCGTGTAAACGGTCGCCACCTCGGCCATGCGCTTGTGGTTCGGCTTCTCACCCTTGACCAGCCTCGTCGCCAAACGTCGTGGCGTGGCCTCCGCTGCCTTGCACGTCGCTTCGCGTAGGTCCCGGTGCAACGTAGCGATCCCTTTGCCGTCAAAGCTCAGGATCAGCAGGTGGCCGGTGTCCTCGGTTGCACACAGTCGGTCGCGGTAGAAGGCCGAAAAGTCCAGCGCAGCACGAATCGCGAGCTCCTCGACCTGACGCTTGGGCACACGCGCGTCGGTGCGCTTCTCGATCAACTCGACGACCTCGTCGAAAGACGACTTCGCGCTCTCCTCGGCAACGATCTTACGCAGCTCGTGCGTGTACTTCTCGTCCGGCAGTCCGAGTGCGGCATCGAGCGGCGCGAGGCCCTCCACCCCTGGGGCCTGATAGAGCAACCGGTTCACTTCGATCTCGCCGACGACCGTCTCGATTCTGCGCGATGCCGTGCGTACGTCCCGGCGTTCGACACCGTCCGCGCCAACCAACTCCACTCGCCGCTCCTGCTCGGCGCGCCGATCGAAGTAGCCCTGCGTCAGCTCGCGAAGCAGCGCGTTCCCATCCTTCGCGATCAGCCGCGACACTTCGTCCGCGGTCGCGCCCTCGTCGGCCATTGCGAGCAAGCACTCGATGATCTTGTCCATCGCCACGTGAGCCTCGCAGAACGGGCTGTCATTGGCGATCCTCGCTTTGCTCGTCTTTGCCATCAGGTCGCGGACGCTATCCGCTCGCGATCGATCCGGACAGGGCTTCCGAAACAAACCTCGCGGAATTGATCAGCTTTCTGCCGTCGCGAAAGATCCGCACCCGATACGATTCGCGAAAATCGGGGGGCCGTTTCTGATGGTGGTTGGAATCATCCAGGTATTTGTTCGGCTCTGAGCAGGCAGACACGCTCGACCGCATCGGCAGCGTTGCCCCGATCCCCCGGAGATCTGAGCTGGCTACTTGGCGTGCGAGCTGGCCGCGACTCGATCTCACTGCTTGCACCAGCCAGTCCGTCAGGAGATCCTCGACGGGTGTCGCAGCACTCAACCCTCGAGCGAGCACAGTCGAGCACGCCCGGCGTGTCCGATGACGATCGCGACGATGCTGATCGGCTCGATCGGCGGTGGGACGCGCCGATCGAGGTGCTGCTCGACGGCGCGGCCCACCGACTCGTCGCGGAGCGCGTCGGCGTTCACCGGAACACGATCACGAATTGGTTTAAGGATCCGGCTGGTGGACCGACTCGGCCAGCTCGCGCACCGCGCGATGGAGGCGGCAGAGCGCGATCTTAAGGACCGGCATGCACAACGGGCAGCACGCGATCGGCTTCGCAACTACCGGAAACTCGCTGAGGCGGAGGCGCAGATCCTCGTCCAGACTGTGCATCCGAGCTGATCGTGCCATCACCAGCTACGACGGGCCCGCGACCTGCCAGTGGGGCAATCAAGCGAGCACGCTCCGCCGCTGAGCGCTTGGCCCCGATGCTACCGGGCCCGGCGGCTGCGTTCGCCCATGGCAACGGGTGCGCATCTCCTCCGAGATCCACTGTGACCGAGCAGCGCGGTGAGCGCGTTGCGAGCGAGATGGCCCGCGCTCGTTAGCGCGACTCTTCCTGGCCGCCGGGGCAGTACACCGCGTGGAAGGTTCCTTCGGCGGTGCCTGAGGGGAACGTCACGCTGATCGTGCCGTCGACCGTCATCGTTGCCGTGTACGCCGTGAGCGTCAGGCTTCCTTTGTTTGCCCGCTGCTCGCTCGAGACGCGACCGAACAAGTAGTTGACCTCGGCGACGTTGGCTGCCGCGCCGGAGGAGGTGGGAAGCGAGGTACCGACCTTGGTCGTCCCGATGATCAGCTCCAGCACCTGCGTCTCCGGAGGAATCTTCGACAGCCAGCCGGTCACCGAGATGTCGTTGCAGGTCACCGCCGAGGACATCAGGTTTACGAACGGACCGCCGCCCGACTCGGCGGGATCATCGGGCTGTCCGACCCAGTACGCGGCCTTGATCGGCGCGATCATCTCGCCGCCGTAGGTTCCCGTGAGGGTACCCGTGCCTCCAACGAGCGCGCCCTCGGGACCATTCAGTGACCGGGTGTCGGCGGGCGGGCTGGAGCTACACGCTGCACCTCCAACGCTCAACGCGAGGAGTACAGAACCACGCAGCATGCATACCAAATGAGACATCCGCCGACCTCCTGCAAGACCGCGACCGTGCCTGGCGACACACTCGCTTTGAGATGCGCTGCGAGCTGCTCGCGGTCGCATGCCTCGACGACTCGCCCGGCAGCGCCAGCCTACCCGTGACTCAGAGCTGGCCTGCGTAGTAGCGCGCACCGATCAGGAAGGTCAGTGCGTCGCCTGGTGCGTTCATCAGGTCGGTCCCGACTGCGGCCTGCAGGTCGAGCGGCGGGATCGCATTCCACACCGCGGTCAGCGAGAGTGGCGCGACGTCGCGTCCGATCAACACGGTCGCGGAGTCGTGGAGTGAGAGCTGCGCCAGCCTGGTGTCGAGCTGGAGATAGAGCGTCGGCGCCGGTTGAACGCCGATGCCGAGCGGCAACGAGAGGTCGATCGGCCGCGTGTCGCCGGCGCTGTTCGCGAGTGCGAACCGCAGCTGCTGCGTGCTTGGTGCGCCGGAGATCAGCGCGATCGTCGGCGTGATGTTGTACTGGACATGGACTCCGAGCGAGAGCGGAAGTGGATCGCTCGTGAGGGTGTCGTAGCCGCTGCGCACGCGGGCGATCATCTCGAGCTTCCCGCCGACGGCGCCACGCACGATCGCGTAGCCGACATCGACTCCCACCGAGCCGCGCGCCTCGAAGTCGCGGGTCGCGAAGGCATACGGCACCTGCACCTCGAGCTTGTCGGTGATGCCGTAGCCCGCGATCGGCGCGCCGGTCATCGCCGAGAAGTCGTGATTGGCGCCGGCATCCGCACCGATGGCGATCAAGCCTTTCGGCAAGGTCAGTGGCCGCGCGATCACCGCGCGCGGATAGCGAGATGCCGGAACCGCCGGCGCCGCTGCCGCCTTGACCTCGGCGTCGGACGTCGTCGTGGCGATCAAGTTGTCATCGGCGCGCGCGGGTGCAGCGAGCAACATCGTCGCGAACAAGGGTGGAACTGCGAGAAGGTGGAGAGAGCGGCTGGAGCGGCTGGAGCTCGTCATGGAGCAACAGCCTGACGAGTTCGTATTTCGCGTACGTTGCCAGGCCGTAACTGTTCCCGCGGTAAGCGACGTCAGCTGGTGAGAGCAGTTCGCGCTCAAACGTTAGCCCACGCGTTACGCGCCGGAAACACGCCCTCGCTAGCCTCGTCTGCATGCGAGTCAAGCGCGTGATGGGAGCAGCGATCCTCGGCTGGATGTTCCTCGTGACGATCGTGGGAGTGCAGACCGCGTATGCGGAGGCCGCACTTGCGAGCGCTCCCACCGTCGAGCAACGGCTCGCGAACCTCGAGGCCTACGTCACCAACAGTGTTCCGGATGCGAACGGCGGCGCGCTCGCGTCGACCTCGGGACCCGGGCACAACGGCTGGATGATGATGGCCACGGCGCTGGTCCTGTTCATGACGCTGCCGGGCCTCGGCCTGTTCTACGGCGGGCTCGTGCGGCGCAAGAACGTGCTGTCGGTGCTCGCGCAGTGCTTCGGATGCGCCGGTCTCGTCACCCTGCTGTGGTGGACGGTCGGCTACAGCATCTCGTTTGCGAAGGGGAACCCGATCCTCGGCGGGATGGACTTCGCGATGTTCCGGGACGTCACGGCGGTGCCAAATGGCGACTACGCCGCGTGGGTCTCGCAGAATGTGTTCGCGATGTTCCAGATGATGTTCGCGATCATCACGCCAGCGCTGATCGTCGGCGCGATTGCCGAGCGCATGAAGTACTCGGCGGTGATCGCGTTCATCACGCTGTGGATGTTCGTCGTCTACTTCCCGCTCGCGCACATGGTGTGGGGCATCGACGGGCTCATGAACGGCGTGTGGAATCCGCTGTCCGCGATCAAGGCGATCGACTTCGCCGGGGGAACCGTCGTCCACATGTCGAGCGGCTGGTCCGCGCTCGTGCTGTGTCTGATCCTCGGCAAGCGCACCGGGTTCGGCAAGCGCGCGTTCATGCCGCACAGCCTCGTCCTCACGGTGGTCGGTACCGGCATGCTCTGGGTCGGCTGGTACGGCTTCAACGCGGGAAGCGCGGTCGCCGCGGACGGCGTGGCCTCGAACGCGTTCGTCGCGACCACGCTCGCCGCCGCGATCGCCGGAACCGTGTGGCCCGCCATCGAGTGGGCGACGCGCGGCAAGCCCAGCGTCCTCGGATTCTGCTCGGGCATCGTCGCCGGCCTCGTCGTGATCACGCCAGCTGCCGGGTTCGTATCGGCTTCGAGCGCGGTGTTGATCGGCATCCTCGCCGGCGTGGTGCCGTACCTCGCCGTGATGAAGTTGAAGGCGATCTTCAAATACGACGACGCGCTCGACACGTTCGGTGTCCACGGTGTGGGCGGGACGCTCGGCGCGATCCTCGCCGGGGTGTTCGCGAACGGCGACATCAATCCGAACCTTAAGACCAACCTCGCGCCGTTGCTCGGTCACGGCCTCGTGCTGGAGCAGCTGAAGGCGATCGGGATCACGCTGGCGCTCTCGGTCGGCGGCACCGCGGTGATCGCCTACGCGATCAAGGCGCTGCTCGGCCTGCGCCCGAGCGTCGAGGACGAGGAGGCGGGTCTCGACGCGACCGACCATGGCGAGGCGGGCTACCACCCGGAGGAGGAGGGCCATGGCGGCCTCACGGACTTCGCCCTTCCTGGCATCGAACCGGCCGCGGCGCTGGACATGCCGCGCACCGGAGCCTGATCCGGGCTGGTGAGGCGTCCATCACCTGTGCGTGCCGCCATTGCTGCTCGCGCACCGGTGGGGCCGAGGATGAGCGTGGTTAGCTTCCGACCATGCGCAATGCTCTGATTTTGGTCCTTGTTCTCTCCGGGTGCGCGCACAAGCCCACGCCGAAACCCGAGAATCCGAACACGCCGGAGCTGTGGCAGACCGAGTCGGGGATCTACTTCACCAAGCTGGCCGAGGTGATGGAGGGTGCGGGTGACGACTGCACGAAGCTGGTCTCCGGGTTGAAGACCCTCGAGCCGAACTCGAGGCACCTCGCGCAGGTGCTGGTCGACGGCGGTCACCAGCTGAAGGATCACCCGGTCGATGCCCACACGCGCGCGCGAATCAGCCAGCATCGCACGCTGTTCGACCGCTGCGAGGCCGAGAAGACGTCGGGCTTCGCGGACGCCGTCAGCGCGACGCTGTTCGTCGTCGAGCCGCTGAAGGACGACAACCGCAACTCGGCGTACGGCAGGTTCTTCTCGCCCGAGTAGTCAGCGAGCGCGTTGCGGTCCGAACCGCTCGTACGCCGCACCCAGCGCATCTGTCAGCCGATCGAGCTCCCCCACCGTCGTGCGCACGCCATCGATCGGATCGCCGACGGCGAGCACCGAGTCCACGCGGTTGGCGACCATTACCGGCGCGGCGGCGGGCGCCGTTGCATATCCGAGCATCCGGGTCAGATCCGCCTGCAAGGGCCCGCGTGGCGTATCCGTGGTGGGCACCTTGGTATCGTGGGCGATCTGCAGCATCGAGGGGGCCGAGAGCGGGAGCTCGACGGTCTCGATCGAGAACTCGCCGTGGCCGCGGACTCCGATCGCAGAACCGTCGGTGATCTTGGCGAGCAACGCCGCGCGCCAGCGACGAGCGGCATACGCCATCAGCAGCCGCTCGACCGCCATCGCGGAGAGCGCCGCATCGATGTCGGAGAGCGTGTTCTCCAGCGCGGATGGAAGCGCCGCAGGCTCGCGAACCGGTAGCTCCGGGTGCGAGTCGGTCATCAGCTTGGACACGGTGCGCGCGCGGCGCGGGATCGGCGTGTCGTCGAGCCGAACATCTCCGATATCCGCGAGCGTCGGCGGGATCGCCGGAAGCGGATCCTCGTCACGGCCGGGGGCGCCATAGAACGTGCGCACTAGCCGTTCGAGCTGCAGCGCAGGGATGACCGCGAGCATGATCGGCGACTTGGTGAGGTGCGCGAGCGCCGCCTCGAGCACCGCGGTCGGATCACGAGCCAGAACGATCAGCTGACCGGAGCGGGACACCGCCAGCGGCATCACGACCCAGCGCGCACCGATCTCGTCAGGGATGCGCCGGAGAACATCGGGATCGCGGCGCTCGATATGCCGCTGCATCGCAGCCGAGTAGCCGAGCTGCTGGGATAGCAGCGTCGCGCCCTCGTCGTGATCGAGGAGCGCCCGATGGACGAGCAATGAAACCAGGCGCTGGCGCGTGGACGGCTGCTCCTTCAGGGCGGTCGAGAGCACCCACGGATCGATGCGCTCCTCGAGGAGGAGGAGCTCGCCGATGCGCGGTCGATCCAGCACCCGTGTAGGTTTACCGCGCTTCGAGCACCGCAGATGCAGATAACGACCACTGAACACCGTACGGAGTCCGTGAGGTCGTGATGAAGCCGGGTCGCTGTGCGGCTTGACGCTACGGGTCATCGGCTGCACCTTCCGCCGCCATGGAGCAAGGCCTTGTCTCGGTCGACGGATCACGGCGGAGCGTGGTCACCTACACCGCCACGGAAGACCCATGGCCCGTGATCGCGGCGTGGGCCCAGAAGCACAGGTTTCTCCCTCGCGCCCCGCAGACCGGGAACGTGAAGCTGTTCCAGAGGAGCAGCGGGTTGTGGACGGCGCCGATGCGCGCTCAGTTCACCCAGACCGGGCCGCAGATCGAGATCCAGGCGTGGGTGCACAACCCGTTGCTGGTGCGGATGGTGGCGCTGTTCCTGCTGCCGGCGGAGATGAACCTGCGCTCGGGCGGGTTCCGCGCGGTGATCCCTCGGAACATCGCGCGCAAGGCGGTGAATGACCTGCTCGGCCAGGTAGGCGCCGAGCTGATCTGGTAGCTCGCCCGCTACGCGGCGCGGCGACCCGCGGTCGAGTGGCCGAGTGCGATCGCAGGGAGCAGCAGGAACGACAGCGTGGTCCAGACCGCTTCGACGATGCCCGCGATGATCTTGCCGACGATCGAGCTCTCGTCGCGCGCGGCCTTCACGAAGGCGTCGACGATCGTCGAGATGATCGACAAGAACAGGATGGCGACGAAGTTCTTGCCGGCGTCCTTCACTCCCTCGGCCATGCTCGGCCGTCCACCACGTAGGTGGACGTCGATCATGTTCACGGTCACACCGCAGAAGAAGTAGAAGATGATGAACCAGCCGAGGGTGCAGATCGATCCCACGAGAGCCCACACGCCGTTGGACCAGTGCGGCTCGATCGCGATCAGCGCCGCGATCCAACCGACGAAGTAGAGGATGCTGATCAGCACCTGATAGACCGATGGCGCGAGTAGCTTCCGGTCCTTGGCGGCCATCGCGAACGCGGCCTTGATGAACGACCAACCCTTACCCAGACTGTCGAAGAACCCTATGTGAGGGTCTTATCACGCTCCGTGCGCGGTGCGCGAAGAAGCGTCAGTGGCCACGTAGAGGCTAGCGCGGGCATTCCACACGTAGACGCCGGGCCCGTCGGAGACGTCGAGATCGCGGATCCCCCGCTTGATCGGGCGGAAGCCGTCGGTCATCGGCAGGCTGTCGACGACGCGAAGCCGGCGCGGGCGGCCGTGCTCCGGGAGCCCGGCGACAGCAGCGGAGATCGCGACCAGATCGAGGACCGCGCGCGGCTGGAGCTGGAGCGCGGCGATCGGCGTCTCGATCCCCGGTTGGTCGGGATCGGGAGTTCCCGCGGCGATGCAGCGCGCCACCCCGGGTGCCTCGTAGAGCGCGTCCTCGATGTTCGTCGATGCCACCGCACCGAGCCGGGTCTGGATGAACTGCGGCGCGCGATCGATGAACCAGAAATCGCCCTCGGTATCGACGGAGAACACATCCCCGGTCACGAACCACAGATCGCCGGGCTCGAACGCATCGCGGAGCAGCCGGCGCGGATCGATGTGCGCGACATCGGCGCCGGCGCGCTCTGCGAGCCGTGCGACCAGCATCCCTGGCTCGTCGAGCCGTGCACGGATCAGCCGGCCCTGGCCATCACGCTCGAAGTCATCGTCGGGAAAGCTCCAGGCCGCGACCACGACGTCGGGGCTGCCGGGTAACGGACGGCCGACCGATCCGATCTTGTTACCGCGAGCATTCGCGAGCACGGTGTTGGCCTCGGTCGAGGCATAGAGCTCGAGCACGCCGACCGGGCCGAACCGGGTGACCAGGCGACGCCACACATCGCGGCGCATGCCGGAGCCGGCGAACAGCCGCACCGGGTTGTTGTTTTCGCCGAGCACCGGCGGCGCGTCGACCAGCCGCCGACACATCTCACCGGCATAGAACACCACGCTCACGCCGTAGCGGCGGATCTCGTCCCAGAACGTGGCGGGCTCGAACGTGCTCGCGAGGGCGAGCCGCGCACCGCCGACCAGTGCGGAGCCGGCGGAGACCAGCGTGCCCGACGGATGATGGAGGGGAAGGCAGCAGTACACGGTGTCCCGGGTGGTCAGCGTGGCTGCGGCGGCAGCGCCGAGGGCCGAGAACGCCCAGCGGCGATTCGTGATCCGCGTCGCGCGCGGTGGCTCGTGGGTGCCCGACGAGACGAACACCATCGCGAGATCGCGCGCGCGGCCCGGATCCGGCTTGTACCAGGCGGGCAGGGTGACGGTCTCCGGATCGATCGACTCCATGTCGAGCACGCCGGCCGGGAGCGTGCGCGCCACGCCCGGTTGCCACGGCACCTCGCCGACCCCGCCGAGCACGAGCACCTTGCCGGCGTTCGCGCTGCGTGCGCGAGCGGCGCTATCCGGATCCGTGATCAGCAGCTCGGCCTCGCCGAGCTCCATCGCGCGCGGAAGCAGCTCATCGCGAGTCTCGGGCGAGAGCAACACCGCCACCGCACCGAGCCGGTTGAGTGCACACACGATGGTCAGGTGGCTCGGACGTGACTTCATCATCACCGCGACCTTCTGGCCGGGCCTGACGCCGCACGCGATCAGGCCGCGCACCACTGCATCGACCCGGCGATTGGCCTCGGCGTAGGTGAAGGCGCGGCCGCGAAACAGGAAGAACGTGCGATCGCCGATCTTGTCGGCCTGATCGGAGAGCGAGCGGCCAAACGAGATCAGCGAGTCATCCTGCAGGTTGCGGAGCCGGTTCAGACGCGGCAGCTGCCAGCGTGCGTTGTCGAGGTAGCTGCCGAGATCCTCGGACAGCTCCGTCATCCGGTCCACCGCTGCCTTCGCGGTCTTCTCGAGGATGTCCTTCGCGATGTCGAGCGTGGACTCGTGGTCGTGATCGTCGTCGTGATCGTCGCCCTCGGGTGCGCCGGCGAATGGATCGGGAACGTTGCCGGCGCGCACGTCGAAGGCCTCGCTCGGGACATGACCCGCGCCCTCGCGCCAGCGCATCCACTCGACGACGCTCGGCCAGGTCACGGTCAACGCCGTGGAGCCGACGACGAGACCGAAGTGACCCGCCTTGAGCGGGACCTCGTACATGACGTCGACCTTGGGCGCGGCGCGGCGGATCCCGCGCACCGCGGCCGGCCGACCCATCTCGTCGCGGCTGCCGACGAAATAGAGGATCGGACAGGTCAGATCGTCGAGCGTGACCGAGTGACCATCGATCACGAAGCCACCGGACTGCATGCGATTGCCGACGATCATCTCGTCGACAAACTTGCGGAACGCGGGTCCAGGCCAGGCGACGAAGCCTTCGCCACCGAGGAACAGTCGCTTCGCCTCACGCTTCTCGAGCGCGGTCCGGTCGTGCAGCTTCTTCACGAAGTCGACGAGCTGCAGCGCCTCCTTCTTGGCCGACAGCAGCTTGAAACTCGTGGCCGTGAAGAAGCTCGGCAGCCCTTCGATCCGCGCGAGCGGCCACGACAGCGCAGCGCGCAGCCCGGCGACCAGTCGCTCGGTGGTGTCCTCGCCCAGCTTCACCGTGCGATGGAGATCGACCGGGCTGCCCATCGTGATCACGCTGGCGAGCCCCGCGGACTTGCGAAACGCCGCGGCCTGATAACAGAACATCCCGCCCTGCGAGTAACCGGCGAGGTGAACGTCGTGGCCGCTGATCGCATGCACGCGATCGATCGCGTCGGACACCGCGAGCACGTGATCGTCGAGGGTACGATCCATGCCGCCCTCCTCGCGCTCCGGCGCACCGAAGTCGACGAGCCAGACGTCGACGCCCGAGCATGACAGCGCCGCGACCGCGCTGACGTCGGGCGAGATGTCGTAGATCTCCGAGGCCACCATCAGCGGCGGCACGAGCAGCAGCGGCGCGGTCACGGTGCGCGCGCCGGGCTCGGGCGTCTTCGCATAGTGGCGCAGCCGGTAGATCGCGTTCTCGTGGATCACCTCGAACTCCGCGCCATACGGAGCGGTCAGTCGACCCGCACGCGCGATCTCGAGCGCGTTCTGCCACATCAGCCCCACCCGACGAAGCCGCTTTCCCCACCAGACCCGTCGACGGCGCCGGCGGGTTGCTCCGCCGCTGTCTGTGGCCATGTTCAGCCCGGCTCGCCGGCGAGCCGGTAGCCGACGCCGCGCTTGCTCTCGATTAGATCATCTGCCGCGACGCTGGCGAGCTTGCGGCGAACGCGGTGGACGAGCTCGCGAACATTCTCGCTATCCGCCTGTACCGAGCGGAACGACAGCGCATCGGCAATCTCGTGCCACGCGACGTATGCCAGCTCGGCATCGCTGACCGTGCGCCGGCGCTCGACGAGGAGCTGCAGGAGGCCGAACTCCATCGCGGCGAGCTCGATCGACGAATCGGCAATCCGGAGGACGCCGCCGTCCACGCGCTGGCGTAGATCGAGGTGGTGGCCGCGCGGCGTGGTGACCTTCGCGCTGAACACCAGCTCGTCGCGACGCGTGGGCGCCGTGCGACCGGACCCGCGTGGCGGCTCGATCTTCGGGAGTGCCTCGGGCCAGAAGTAGAACTTCACGTCGCCGAGACGGATCGTGTTGCCGCTGGTGAGGGCGACCTCGGTGACCCGATTACCCTCGACCTCGGTTCCGTTGCGGCTCGAGTTGTCGACGATGTGCCAGGCGCCATCTGCGCACTTGAGCGAAGCGTGTTCGCTCGAGACCGACGCGTGGAGCACCGCGATGTCGACCCGCGGGTCACGTCCAACTTTCGCGCCATCAGAGATGGCATGAGCCACGCCCCAGGCATCGATCATGGCGGCCGTGGCGGAAGTCACGCGTGAGAAGATCTGCTCGCTCGTGATACCGGGCGATGCGATCGCAACCCCGTGAGAGGTGCAAAGGACACCGATCGACCGCGGCGACGAGCACAGGAGACACGCGATCATGCCAGGTCAGGGTGACCCGGGAGCCTCGCCTTACGCAAGTAAGAGCAGGCAGCAAGTAGGTGTCCGGGCCCGCTTGGTGAGCTATGCGTTAGTTCCCGTATTGCCAGCATATAATCAGGTCCCATGCGCTCGCATCTGGCTCAGCTCTGCCTCGTGTCGTCGCTGGGGGGCTGCTCGCTGCTGTACAACCCGAGCAACATCGCCACTCCGATGGATGCCCCGCCGGCTCCGGATGTGCCGATTGCGGACGTCAACCCCGCGCTCCTCGAGCTCGATAGCGTCAAGTCCCCGACCCTGCTGGAGGGTGCTGGGACCGGGGCGAGCCCTCCCGCGATCCTGGTGATCACGGGGCATCACCTCGAACCCGGCGCGACGATCGCGGTGGCGCCGATCACGGCGAACACCGAGGTCGTGCTGACGCTCGGCGCGGTGGTCGTGTCCGTCGATGGCGACTGGATCGCGGTGCCGGTCACTGCGGCGGTCATGCCGAACCTCAACGCGGCGGCCGGCGTCCTGCCGTTGACCGCGACCGTGACCCAGGCCGGGGCGTCGCCGAAGACGATCGCGTGGAGCCTCGAGGCCCTCGATCAACTCCAGGGCCCGGCCATGACGTTGACCGCGGCGCATCCGCAGCCGTACTCGGAGGTCGATGTCAGCGGCGCGGTCACGTTCAAGGGCGGTACGCCCGCAGCCCGCGGGATCATTCGCTCGGTCGGCAAGCTCACGATCGGTGGCGCGGTCACGGCGATCACCGATGCCACGAGCCCCAACAACGGTTCGCCGGTTGCCGGCGGATGCGCAGGCGGACCCGGAGGAACCGACGGAGGATGTGCGCCTCCCTCGGCGGGCGGAGGTGGCTCGGGAAGCGGTGGCGGCGGCGGCGGCGGCTTCGACGGACCCGGCATGGCGACCACGGCGACCGGTCATGGCGCGGCGGGTGCGGGCGCGGGCGATCCGCTGATCACGAGCTTTGCGACCAACATCGGCGGTGGCGGCGGCGGTGGCGGCGGCGGGGTGACCGGTGGAGGGCAGGGCGGTGCGACCGGAGGCGCGGTCGAGCTCACCGCCGGCGGCAACTTGACGATCTCGATGGTGGCGATGGACGGCGCTGCCGGCGGCGCTCCGCCGCTGCTCGGCGGCGGCGGCGGCGGCGGTGGCGCCGGTGGCGTCATCATCCTCCGCGCAGGTGGCACGCTGATGGCGGGTGCGGTGTCGGCGAAGGGCGGCGCCGGTGGCGCGACCGGCGCATCGATCGGCGGCGCCGGTTCGAATGGCAGGATCCGGTTCGATACGCGCACCGCCACGGTGCCGGCGGGAACCACGCCGATTCCACATCGCGGCGTGATGATCACGGCGATCAACCCGGCCGTGACGCGCGACCGCACGCCGACGATCACGGTGACCGGAACCGCGAACGATCAGTATGACCTCTACGTGATCAATCCCGATGACTCGACGCCGAAGACGTTGAACGGCCGAACGTTGATCTTCGCGTCGAGCTCGTTCGACCTGCCGGATCTCAGCATCGGGTACAACACGGTGTGCGTCGTGCCGGCCGGCGGCAGTCTCAATGCCACCGAATCGAAGAACTGCGTGGAGCTCGCCTACCTGCCTTGACTAGTTCCCGAGCGCGGCGATGTCTCGCTCGAGCTTCGAGAGGATCTGCGCCGCCTCGGCGCGCTTATCGGGCTTTGTCATCACGTCCTGGATCCGGATCAACCGGTACCGCGGCCACAGCTCGTTCGCGGCCGGGCCGAGCGCGCCGAGCTTCTGCCCGACTTCGCGATAGCGCAAACCGATCGCCGCCGCATCGCTCTGCGTGACGGTGACCTCGGGCTGCTTGACCTCGGGCCGCTTGATGGCGGGTTGGCTGACCTGGGGCTCCGCGATGTCGGGCTGCTTGACCTCGGGCTGCTTGACCTCGGGCTGCTTGATCTCGGGCTGCGTGACGTGGCCAACCTTGGTGGTGCTCGGATCTTTGATCCTCACCACCTTGGCGACCGGTGGGAGCGTCGTGATCTCGGGCGGCGGGTCCTTGATCTCGGGGCGCTGCGGCTGTGGCGCGACGGTGGTCGGCGGAACAGGATCCGCGACCGGCACTGGAGCTGGCGTGGTCTGCATGACGACCTTGGTGTCGCTCGGCTGGTCGCCGCCTCCGCGCAGCGCGAACGCTGCGATCCCGCCGGCGAGCACGAGACCGACGCCGCCGAGCACCCAGCGACGCGAGCTCGATCGCGGCAGAGCGTCCTCGGGCGGCGTGAATCCGATCGGGTGCGTGAGCGCCGTGTTGACGTCGCGCTCCGAGGCCGGAACCCGCGTCTGCACGGGTAGCTCCGCAGCGGCTAGCGTCGATGCGAAGGGAGGTGGGAACGTATCGTTACCCTGATCGGCGTGGCGTGCCTGCGGGGTCTGCGGCAGCGTGATCGCGGGGCCGCGCGTGCTGGCCTGGATCGGCACGCCGAGCGCGGCAGCGGCGGCGAGACGATCTCGATCGATCAGATCGAGGAGCTCACGAGCAGCCTTCGCGGTGGCGGGCCGATGCTCGCGCTGCTTCGACATCAACAGCCGCGAGAATGCCTCGAGCAGCGGATCGACCTCGAGGTAGAGGACGCGCTTGGCGATCGGCGGCGGGTCGATCAGCAGGTTGGCGCGCGCGACCTCGGCACCACTGCCATCGAACGGCAGCTTGCCGCACAGCATCTCGTAGATCACGATGCCGAGCGCGAACAGGTCGACCCGGTGGTCGAGCGGATCGGCGACCGCCTGCTCGGGCGCCATGTAGTGCGGCGTGCCGAGTACGAGGCCGTTGGTGGTCAGCCGGCCCTCGCCATCGGTTGCAGTGCCAGCGTCGCGCAGGATCGCGATCCCGAAGTCGACGATGCGCGGCACCTCGGCGCCGTACATGTCGGTCTCGACGATCACGTTCTCGGGCTTGAAGTCTCGGTGGATCAGGCCCTGCTCGTGCGCGTGATACAGGCCCTCGAGCAGCTGGCGCACGAGGTGGATGATCCGCTCCGGCTTCATCGGTGCCTCGGCGAGGACCGTGGCCAGGTCATCGCCGTTTGCGAAGTCCATGACCATGTAGTGAAGACCCTCGGTGGTCTCGCCGACGTCGACGGCGCCGATCACGTTCGCATGGCGCAACCGGCCTGCGAGCTCGGCTTCGCGCTCGAAGCGTTGCGCGACCTTGCTGTCCGCGAGCAGCCGAGGATGGAGGATCTTGACGGCGAACGCGCGGCCCACCTTGACGTGCCTGGCGCGATAGACCGAGCCCATCGCGCCCTCACCGAGGCGCGTCTCGATCTGGTAGCGATTCGCCAGGACCTGGCCGATCAGCTTGTCGCGCTCGGGCTGCTCGGCCGCATCGGACATCAGAAGCTCCCGAGCATCGATAACGCGGCGCCGTTCCGTTCGGTGGGAGTGACCACGAGGTGCGCGTCCTTCCCGGATGTCACGAACAACACGGTGGCCGCGATCGCGCCGCCGATCCCGATGACGAACCCGGCGTCCGCGAGCAGGCCGCGGGTGCGGATCGAAGCGCGCTGGCTCTCGGTGCAGTGGAACGCGTCTGCGTCGCAGCTCTGGTACTTCGAGCGCGTGCTGAGGCCGAGCCCGATGCCGAATGCAAACCCGACCGCGCTGACCGCGGCGGTCACCTTGGCCGGCGTGGTGAACTGGCGCGGGACCGCTTCGGTCATCGTGCCAATCGGACCTCCGCCGAGCTTCGGCTTCGGGCGCACCGGCGCGTCGGGCAGCAGCTGGGTCGCGGCGGCAACGAACCGCGCGTGCGCATCGCTGATCGATGCGAGGTCGACCGCCGGGCGCGAGGCGCTCTTGCCGGTCCCCGGTTCGATCCAAGTCGCGTCGATCTGGATCGCGCCACCTGTTCCGGTGTCGACCATCACCACGAACAACAGCTGCGGTGCATTCACGCGCATCGCCACGTCGGCGACACACGCCGGCGTGGCGATACAGTCCGGAGGGATCCCATCGGGCGGCAGCTGGCGGCGGACCTCGAGGCCGCCGATCGCATCGATGTCGAGCTCGAGCTCGAGCGCATCGGCGAGCTCCTGGCTCAGCGCATCCACACGCGCTGCGTCGAGGTTCACGGTGATGCCCGGCACCACGGCGACCCGCAGCTTGTCGGCCGCCGCGATGCGAGGCACCGCGCACGCCACGACGACCATCGCCAACACGAGTTGCTTCACGGGTTCATCGTACCGACGCTGCCGTCCAGAAACCGGAGCCTCCCTCACACGTGGGGTGAGGGTACGGTTAGGTCAACCACACGACCTCCTACGACCTTACTTTGTGCGTGCTGGTCCCGCGGCGAGCTGCTTCTTCGCCGGCTTGTCGCCGAACAGTCGTTGCCGGGTTCCCTTGCGGTTGTACTGGACAGCATAGAGCAGGCCCGCGATTCCCGACAACGGCATTGCGACGAGCAACACCGGGAACAACAGGATCCACGGAAGCTTGGTTGCGAGGGCTGCGAACGCGACCCACGCGGCAGCGCCGGGGACCGCCTCGCGAAGCGATCCGGCGTACAGCCAGCCGATCGGGCCGAGCATCGTGGATGCGAGCGCAGACTTGACCCACGACTTGTCGCCTTGCTTGGGCGCCTTGGTCAGCTCCTGCTTGACGTCCTGCGCGCGGCGCGCCAAGGCGAGCGCAGATCCGAGATCATCACGGTCGGAAGATGCGTCATGCTCGAGCTCGAGCTCTCGCTCGCGAACCGGCGGCGCGGAGGCCCGTGACTTCCTGGTCACCAGCTCGGCCTGGCGGCTGCGGAGGGCGTCACGCTCGGTCTGCGCGGCGGACCGCTGCTCGCGGACCTTGGCGATCGCGGCCTGCTTGCGAGCTTGCTGCGCTGCGGCGTCGGCCTTCACCTCGGCCTCCAGCGCGGCGAGCCGCTCCATCACGGCGCGGTCGTCATCAGACACACCGGTGACTATGGCATGATCCCTGGGAATGTCGCTGCGATCGTTCCTCCCGCTGCTCGCCGTGGTCACGCTCGGTTGCGGCGGTGCCAAGGTCTCGGACGAACCGACGACGGCGAAGGAGAAGCAACGCCGAGAGGCACGCGCCAACGGCGACGATACGACCGGCGCGAAGAGCTGGGGCGGCTGGCGCTACAAGGGCGACCGCACCGCCTGCTTCTTCAGCTTCAACGGCCGCTGCTTCAAGACCGAGAGCGCGGCCTGTCAAGCCGCCCGCTGTGGCAAGCCGAAGAAGTGCGCGACCTCCGGCGGCGGGCCTGCGCTCGTGAGCTGCAAGTAGCGCCCCGACCAGCCCAGACGAGCCCGAAGAACTCAGGCGGTCGCGGCTTTGGTCGCGACGACCTTCGGGATCCGCACGCGCGGGCCCACGCGGTACTCGATCGACTTCACATCGCGGTAGAACTCGCCGTCGATGATCGGCGCCATCAGCTCGCCACCGGTGGCCTCGAGCTTCATCTCGCGGCACGGCCGGTCCAGGATGTTGCGACCGACCATCTCCTCGCCGCGCGCCATCCGCGGGATGTTGCGGATGATCGCCCACGGGCTCGGGGTGCCGACGATCGCGTTCATCAGACCAGGCTGATCCGCCTTGCCGAAGAACCGGAGCACGTTGCCGAGGTTGATCGACATCGAGGCGATGTGAACGCCAGTGAAGCGATCGCCGGGGAGGTGCATGCCGTCGAGGACGACCTTGCAACCGGTCGGCTCGAACATCTCCTTCGCGTAGCTGCGCCAGGCGCCGAACGGCAGCCTCGACAGCGGGGTCAGCGCGATCGGCGCAGAGCCCACCGTGTTCGCGACGATCTTCACGATCGTGCGCGGATTCGGATCCTCGTGCTCGTAGTACTTCGCGTAAAACCGCTGGCCGACGCCGCCGGCCGCGCTCGCAAATCCATAGGTGCGAAACGGAACCTCGACACCATCGACGAGCTGGATGCCGTCGATCACCATCGAGTCGACCTCGGTCTCCTCGATCGTCGCGCCGTACTCGACGGAGCGGCGGAGAGATCCGAGGATCCCTTCGGCATCACCGGTGATACCGACATTGTTCGCGACGAAGTCGATCGTGCCGCCCTTGGTGGGCAGCGTGACGGGGAGCCGCAGCGCCTCACCGACGAACTCCTCCTCCTGGAGGACCTCCATGCCCATGCGAAGCATCCAGTGGAGTGCACCATCGCCACCATCGGCGACCCAGTAGCGAGCCCGCTTGCGAAGGAAGTCGCGAAGGACAGGTTTGATCGACTCGATCGACGACGTCGAGTGAACTTCACCCAGGTTCCCTACGATCCGCTGGAGCCGCTCCGCCCGGTCGGGCTTGTTGCGGTTCTTGCGGCTGTTCGGGTTCGTGATGACGCCGATTTCCATCGACCCGAGACGACTGCAAAAGCCGGGCGAGACGCACCGCGTCGTAAGCGACTGGAATCACACCCTGGCAACTCGCAGGAACCCGCTGGCTGCGTAGGCCGTTACGCGGGAACTGGATAACCCGCGCGCCGGTTGCGTACGGATCGTCCTCGGTTCGTGGGTGGTTCCGGCCCGTGTCGGCGCCGCGCCGGCTAGCGCCCGGTGAACTTCGGCGGGCGCTTCGCCAGCAGCGCGGCGACGCCCTCGCGCGCATCGTCCATCGCGATCGATGCGGCCTGGACGTGCGCCTCGGCGCGTGCGGCGTCGACGATCTGGAGCCCCAGGCCGCGACGGATGGCCTGCTTGGTCTCCTGCACGGCGAACGGACCGTTGTCCGCGATCGTCCGAGCGAGCTCCATCGCGGTCGTCATCACCTCACCGACGGGCACGGCGCGGTTGAGGATCCCGAGGCGCTCGGCCTCCCCGCCATCGACCAGTCGCCCGGTCAACAGTAGCTCGCTCGCGCGCGCCATTCCGATCAGGCGCGGCAGCAGGTAGCTGATCGACATCCCGGGTGCGAGGCCGAGCTTCACGAAGTTGGCTCCGTACTTCGCATCGATCGCGCCGATCCGTAGATCGCAGATCAGGGCCAGCCCGAACCCGCCACCGACGGTGTGCCCGTTGAGTGCGCCGATCACCGGAACCCGGATCTCGAGCAGCGAGAGGAACGGCTCGTACATCGCGAACGAACGCTCGTGTGGCGCGCGATGATCACCTTCGCGCTGCAGCGTGGACTTGAAGTCCGCACCGCTCGAGAAGCACGGGCCGGTGCCGGTGACCACCAGCGCGCGAATCTGCGAATCGTCGCGAGCGCGATCACTCGCGATCGCAAACGCATCGAGCAGCTCCGGGGTCATGCTGTTGCGGTTATCGGGACGATCGAGCGTGATCACGCCGATGTCGCCGAGGGTCTCGTACCGCACCGCTTCGGACATGCGGGCAACCTAGCAACATCAGGTTCGCTCTCTCGCAGATCCTGCACCTGCGGATTCTGCAGTCCTCTGCAAGGGCCGCAGCGGACCCGTGCTGATCAGATAGAGGTTTCGG
Source organism: Myxococcales bacterium (assembly GCA_043753855.1). GTDB lineage: Bacteria > Myxococcota_A > Polyangia > Haliangiales > Haliangiaceae > JABFXX01. Next base: position 20,414 of record JAYUVX010000196.1, read on the forward strand.
TGGCTTACTTGTTGGTCCCAACGCTGCAAATCAAGATCATCATGAAGCTCACCACGCTGCTCGCGGTGTCGATCCTCGGCACGTCCTCGCTGGCGATGGCCCGCCCCGCGCAGCTCCAGGACCATGACAGCTGGCGAGAGCGCCAGGAGCTGCGGATCGAGCGGGAGCACGCGAGCGGCCACCGCACCTACCGTCCGACCTGGGTGGCGCTGTCCGGAGCGACGCAGCTGTACCACGGGCGCGACGTCATCCAGATCGGCTCCGAGAACGGTCGGTTCACGCAGCTGCGGTTCCAGACCACCGAGGGCCGGTCGGAGATCGACCGGGTGCTCATCCGGTTCGCGGATGGGCGCTGGCAGGTCGCGGATCTCGCGACCAAGCTGAGCCCGGAGCAGCCGATGATCGAGCTTCCGCTCGACGGGAACCAGCGCGCGATCGACCAGATCATCGTGCTCGGCCGGGGCAGCCGCCGGTCGTCGTATCAGGTGTTCGGGATCTAGGAGCTGCCGAGCTCGTCGAGGAACTGCTGCGCGTCCACGAACGCCGGATCCTCGCGCAGCGCTTTCTTGGCCCACAGCTCGGCCTTCGCGCGGTTACCGCGGGCGTGCTCGATCTTCGCCTCCCACAGCAGCGCCATCGGGCGGGTCACCGGCGCGGGGTTGTCCATCAGCGTGATGGCGCGCAGCGGCTTGAGCGCGAGCTCGTAGTCACCGATCTCGGTGGCGAGCTGCGCCAGCTCAGCGGCGACCTCGGCGTTCTTGCGATCGACATCGAACGCCTTCTTCAGCCAGTTGAGCTGACCGTCCTTGTCTCCAAGCATCGCGGAGACGCGGCCCATGCGCTGCTGGAGCACCGCGAGCTCCGGCGTCCGCTTCTTCTGGGCGGCGATCGCGGCCTCGAGCGTGCGGCCGGCATCCTCGAGCTGTCCCGAGGTGATCAGCACGTCGACGTTGAGCATCAACACTCCGTGATCCTCGGGCTGGAGCTCGAGCGCCTTCTGCGCTGGACCCTGCGCGGCGGGCGCATCCTCGAGCTGATACAGGTACAGCTCGGCCGCGCGCTTGTAGTTCGCGTAGCGCGACTGCGGATCGGCGCCGTGGTCAGCATCGGCGAGCAGCACGCCGGCGAGCAGGCGGTACTCGCCGGCAGCCTCGTAAGTCTCGCGGAGCTTGTCACGGAGGACCTCCACACCCGGCTGCGCCTGGTGGACGACCTCGAGCACCGCCACGGCTTCCGCCGGTCGGCCCGCGGCCGCCGACGAGGTGGCGGCACGGAGCGCGGCCTGGACCTGCGCCTCGCCCTCGGTGACGTAGGCGAGCCGCGTGGCCGCGGCGCTCACGCCATCCCAGTGCTGGATCGATTCGTCGAGGTCACACAGCATGTAGAGCGGCTCGGCATCGCGCGGATCGCGCTCGATCCACGCGACCAAGAAGCCGCGGCCGCGCTCGATCTCGCCGTGCGCGTTGAGCAGCGAGGCGAGCTTGAGAGTCGCCGTGCGCTCGGTGGCGAGATCGGCATCGCGCTCGGCACGGCCGCGCAGTCGCTCGAGGCCGTTGACCAAGGTCTCGGTGACGCGCTCCTTGTCGAGCTCGTACGCCTCGGTCAGATCGCTGACCGCGGATGCGTCGTCGCCGAGCTGCTGGCGAAAGCTCGCCCGCAGCAGCAGCAGCTCGGTGCGGCCACTGCCCTGCGCGGTGGCGAGCGCCTCGCCGATCGCGCGCTGGGCGGCATCGAGCTCGCCCGCCGCCGCGAGTGCGGCCGCGTGATCGGTGACCAGCTCGATGACATGCGGCGATCGCTGCCGCGCCTTGCGCAGCACCTCGGCCGCCTTCAGCGGCTGACCGAGGAAGCTCGAGTAGGTCGCAGCAGCTTCGCGCAGGCGCTGCACGGCAAGGTCGTCGGGGAGCCGCTCGGCATCCTTGGTCATCAGCTCGGCGAGCTCGGCCCACAGCTCGTTGTCGCGATACCACTTCTCGAGGCGATCGTGGATCGCCTGATCCTGCGGCGCCGAACCGTGTGCGAGCTCAAGCGTACGCTGGACGCCGCGCGCATCGCCTGCGGCCTCCCACATCGACGCCAGCTTGCCGGCGAGCTCCGGCGCGCGCTCCGGCGTCTCCACCGCGAGCAGGCGCTCCATCAGCACCGCGCCCTCGCGCGGGTTGTCGCTATCTCCGAGCTGACCGACGACGCGGCGCAGGATCTCGCGATCATCGGGCGCGATGATCAGCGCTGCCCGATAGACGCGGATCGCATCGGGCGACTCGGTCTTGTGCAGCAGATCGCCAAGCCGCAGCGCGACATCGATCGTCGAATCGCGGTGACCGCGGCGCTGGGCGTCCTCGAATCGCGACCACAAGAACGCCGCGATCCCATCGTCGTCACCGAGGCTGCGCAGCGTCGACTCGTAGAGCTCCGCCGCCTCGAGGTTATCGGCATCGTCAGATAGACAGTCGCGGAGGATGTCGAGCGCGTCGTGGTTGCGCTTGAGGTTCTCGATCAGGAACCGGGCGTGCTCGAGCCGCAGGACGTTGCGCTCGGCCGGTGTGACGAGGTTCGGCAGCGTTGAAGAGATCACACTGGCGAGGCGGTCTCCATCACCGAGCTCGCGATAGATCGTGAGCAGCGGCTGCCACACGGCTCGATCATCGGGCTTGCGCTCGCGCAGGAACTCGTAGACCTCGGCGGCGAGATCGGTCTTGCGGTGAGCGAGCGCGCGGGTCGCGATCCGCATCGCGAGCCCATCGATCTCGGCGCCGGTCTCCACCGGCACGATCGGCGCGATCTCGTAGGTCAGGTCGCGCGCCTGGTTGAGATCCCCGGCGGCGAGCCGGCGCTCCGCGAGCGCGATCACGGCCCACGGAGCCGAGCCGAGACCATCGACGGTGTCGCGCGCGGCGGCCACCGCACGCACGAGGAGTGCCTCGGCGCGCTGTTCCTGACCCTGATCGACCGCAAGATCCACGGCCTCGCGGATCTGGTGCGGCGTGGCGGTGGGGAGCCCGGCGCGGCGCTCTAGGAAGTCGAGCAGCAGCTCGCCATCCCCGCCGTTGCGCGCGACGCGCTCGTACATCGCCATCACCTTGTCGTCACCCGGTTCGCTGGTGGCGGCCTGCTTCAGCAGACGGCCGGCCTGCCCCCAGCGGGGCTCGGCGGAGAACGCGCGCTCGAGCAGCTCGAAGCCCTGCTTCCGGCGCGCTTCGCTGTCGAGGAAGATCTCGGCGAGGCGGTACAGCGCGTCGACCTGTTCGGGCGTCGGCTCCAAGTCCGTGCCAGCGAGCTCGAACATCTTGTCCAGCGTGCGCGCTTGCTCGGCGGTGTCGCCGATCGCCGCGGCCACGCGGGCCTGCGCATAGAACGCCTCGGCCAACCGCTCGCCGAGGATCTCGACGCGGCGGTACAGGTTCGCGGCACCGCGCAGATCGTTGGCGTCCTGCTCGAGCGCCTCACCGGCGCGCATCAAAAGGTTCGCGATCAGCGGCGGATCGTCCTTGCGGCGGAGCTTGTCGACGACCTGATCGACGGCATCGACGAACGCCTTCGTCTTGTCGAGCTTCTTCGACAGGACGCGCGCGCGATCGTAGAGCTCGAGCTTGCCGGGCTGCGCGTTGATCGCCTTGATCAGCGCGTCGAGCGCTTCGGAGCCGCGGCCGAGGCTATCGAGCGTCTCGGCCATGTCCGCGAGCAGGCCGGCCTGGCTCACGTGCTCGGGGTTGGTATCGAGTCGCTTGGTCAGGACCGTCAGCAGCAGCTCGCCCTGATCGTGCGCGAGCAGCGAGCGGCGGAGCCGGCGAACCTCGGCGTCCGACTGGATCGCCGTCTCCATCGACGATTCGAGCAGCTCCTTGGCCTGATCGGCCTCGCCGCGGGTCTTCGCGAGCGCGTGGAGCTCGAACAGCACCTCCGACGCGCCGACGGCGGCCTCGTCATCTCCGGGAGGCGTGCGGCGCACGACGAGCAGCAGCGCGCGATAGGTGCGCTCGGCCTTGTCGAGCTGGCCCGCGGTGCGCGCCATCTCGGCGAGCTCCTTCTGGATCGCCGCGTTGGAGACGTCCATTTTGGCGGCGGCCTCCATCTCGGTCATCGCCTCGTCGATCTTGCCCTCGGCCTGTGCCACGCGAGCGAGCTCGACGTGCAGCGCAGCGCGCTCGGGCGAGCGGCGGCGGCCGAAGTCATTGATCAGCTCGGTGAGCGCGGCGCGGGCCTCTACGAGCTTGCCGGCAACCCGCTGACCGATCGCGAGCGCGGTGCGCAGGTCCTTGTCGGTGGGATCGAGCTCGAGAGCGGTCTCGAGCGCGGGGATCGCCTTCGCGGGCGAGCCCAGCCGGGTCAGGTAGATCGACGACGCCTCGCGGGCGAAGTCGCGCGCGAGCTTGCTGTCGTTCTTGAGCAGCGGCAGCGAGCGCGTCAGGTGACGCGCGAGCGGCTCCCACAACTGGGCCTCGCGATACAGCTCGCTGAGCAGCATGCGGAGCTCGACCGCGGGCTCCTTGTCGTCGAGGTTGACCTCGATCGCGGCGATCGCGCGGTCGTTCTGGTTCGCGGACAGGTGCGCCTTCGCGAGCTGGCTGACGACCAGCAGGCGCTCGGCGGGAGGCACGGTGCCGAGCAGGCTCTCGAGCCACGGCACGGCCTGACCCGGCTGACTGCGCTCGAGGTTGAGCCGGGCGAGAGCCCGAAGCGATTCGCTGGTGGGCGCGAGGGCGACGACCCGGCGGTGACCGCTGATCGCGCGCTCGATCTCCTTGGTATCGGTCTCGGCGACGTTGGCGTAGCGCGCCCACAGCTTGGCGGCGCGGCCGAGATCGCTCGCGGCCTCGAGCCGCTGCGCCTGGCCCTCGAGCAGATCGGCGAGCGCACGATGCTGGCCCTTGCTCGACAGCAGGTCGGCGACGGCATCGATCGACGCCTCGTGGCCGGGACGCTCCTCGAGGTTCGCCTTGAGCGCATCGAGCCGACCGCCGCGCTCCTCGACGATGCCGACGAGCTTCGCGAGCTCGAGGCGGAGGATCAGCTTCTTGTCGGGATCGGTCTCGAGGCCGAGCTGGATCTGTCGCAGCGTGAGCAGCTCGGGGACACGGTCCTCGAGGCCGAGCAGGTGTGCGAGCCGTTCGATCACTTCGAGGTCGCTCGGCGCCTGGGCGAGCACGCTGCGATACATGTCGATCGCAGCGGCGTTGTCACCGAGCTCGACGGTGGCGAGCTGCGCCGCGCGAAGCCGCATGTCACGGCGCGTGTTCTGGTCGAACGGCAGCCGTGCGGCCTCGATCAGCGTATCGACGGCTGCGCGGGCGCGCCCACCGGTGCGATACAGGTCGACGAGGGCATCGATCGCCCACTTCGCCACGGCGTCGACCGAGCGGCCGCTCTTCACGCTCGCGGTCCCACGCCACGCGGCGGTGGCGCGGCCGAGCACGGCGGACAGGATCTGCAGTGCTTGCTCGCGATCGCCGAGCTTGCTCGCGACCTCGGCAGCACCGACCAGCGAGTCGAGATCGCGGCCATCCGCATCGGAGAGCCGGCGCAGCGCCTCGAGCAGCTCCGGGGTGATGCCCTGGTCGCGCTCGAGGTTGACGAGATCGGAGAGCCACGCGGTGCGCTCGCCGCCGAGCTCGAGCGCCTTGCGTAGCGCCTTGATCGCTGCGGGCTTGTCGCGGCGGTGATCGCGCTGGAGCAGTGACAGGCGCTGGAAAAAGCTCGCGCCGACCGAGCTCGGCAGCTTCTGCTTCTCGAGCGCGGAGCCGAGCGCGGTGGCGAGCGCATCGTGCGCCGAGGCCTTGGCGGCCGCGACCTCGAGGATGCCGAGCAGCTCGTCATCGAACGCCTCGCGAACGCCGGCGTGACGAATCACGACCGCGGCGACATCATCCCAGCGGCCGAGCCCGCTACCGAGGCTCGCGAACGCGAGCACGGCGCGGCGGTTGCCCGGCTCGACTGCAGCGACCTGAGCGTACGAATCAGCAGCCCCCGGCGGATCGCTCAGGTGGTCACCGACCATGTCGGCGTAGGTCAGGCGGAGCCGAGCGGCCTCGCGCTGATCGGCGCCGAGTGCATCGATCGCCTCGCGGTACGCGAACGCCGCGGTGAGGTAGTCGCCGGTCGACTTCGCGAGCGAGACCAGCTGGTTCTCGATCAGCTGATCGCGCGGAGCGAGCGGGAACGCCTTCGCGAGATCGGCGAGCGCGCCCGGAGCATCGTGCTTGTGCTCGAGCCGGAGCTGCGCCGCCTCGCGAAGCAGCGCGAGCTTCGTGCGATCGTCCTTCGCCTCGGCGAGCCGGGCGGGCAGCAGATCGAGCACGCCACCGAGGTCGCCATTGATCCGCATCGCCTGCGCGAGTGCATCGGCGGCACCGGCGCGGGTCGCCGGCACGTCGAGCAGCGCGGTCAGGCCGGCACGCGCCTGCTGGCTGGCGGGCTCGATCGCGATCGCATTGCGATATGCGGTCAGCGCGCGCGCCTCGGAGCTCAGGTGCTCGCGCAGTGCATCACCCAGCCGCACCAGCCGTGCCACCGTGCGAGACGTGGCGCGGCTCGACGAGCTCTCGAGCAGATCGGCCATCTCGGCCCAGCGGCCGGTCTCGGCGAGCAGATCGGCGAGCGCGCTGATGCCCTCCTCGTCGTCCTTGTGATCGGCGATGACTCGCTGCCACGCGCTGATCGCAGCGTTGAGATCGCGGCGCTGCAGGTGGTGCACCACCGCGACGCGCACCAGGTCCGCGCGCTTCTGCATCGGCGCGGCGACCTTGTCCACGCGGCTCTCGAGTGCGGCGACCAGATCATCCCAGCGCTGCTGGCTCTCGAGGATTCCGATCCGGGCGTCGAGTCCCGACAGATCGCTCGGATCGCTGTCGATCCGGCGCTCCCACAGCGACAGCGCGCGCTCGGTATCGCCGAGCGACTCGGCGAGCTTCGCGGCTTCCGACAGGATCTGGCTGCGCGCTCCTTCATTGGCCTCGAGGTGGGCTTGGCGCTCGAGTACGCCGAGGCGCTCCTTGGGCCGGTTGGTCTGCGCATACAGCGCGGCGAGCTTGCGAGCGACCGAGAGCTGCTCGGTCTCCGAAGCACCGCTGATCGCGAACGCCTCGACGAGCAGCTTGATCGCGGACTCGATGTCCTGCAAGCGCTCGAGCCGGGTCCGCGCGGACTCGCCGAGCAGCTCGACGCGGCGCGTGGGATCCTGCGACGCGCGCGCGGCGGTCGCGACGCCGTCGGCGTACCGATCGTGGTGGCCACCGCGATCGGCGAGCTGGCGCAGCTTCTCCTCGGTGGCCGATGACTCGGGAGCCATCGCGAGCACCGCCGCGTAGTGGTCCATTGCGGCGGGCAGATCATCGAGCTCGGCGAGCCGCGAGCCGGCCTCCTCGTGGAGCGGGCCGCTGGTCGCGGGATCGATCGCGATCACGCGCTCGAGGACGCGGATCACCTCGCGCGGACGTGTGGTCGCATCGTAGTGAGCGCGCAGCAGATCGAGCGCGTTCGTGCGGACCGTGGCGGTCGACGCGGAGGCTTCGATGATCCGCTCGAGCAGCGCGGTGCTCTCCTTGTCATCGTCGGCCTCCGCGAGCAGCGGGCGGACCGCGGCGAACGCACGCGCCGGATCCTTGAGGTTATCGAGCCATACGCCGGAGATCCGGGCTCGGCTGCGCTCGCGCTCCTTCTTGCCCTGACCGTCGAGCCGGCCTTCCCACAGCTCGATCAGGTCGGGCCACCGCTCGTGACGTTCGAGCAAGCGCTCGAGGCTCTGGCTGATCTGCGCATCCTCGGGCGTCAGCGGCAGCAGCAGCTGGTAGTAGCCGATCGCCTTGTCGGGCTGATTCGCGACGTCCTTCGCCAGCTGCGCAGCTTCGCGGAGCAAGCGAATGCGTCGTGCGCGATCCTTCGTCGATCCGACGGCGCGATCGTAGAGGCCCAGTGCGTCCGTCCAGCGCTCGGCGACGGTGTAGATGACGCTCAGCCGCTGCAGCGCGGTGTCGGATGACGGAGCGAGCGACGTGACGCGCACGAGGATGTTCTCGAGGACCGTGGGATCATCGCCGAACCACTCGTCGCAGAATCCACCGGCGCGCTCGCCGATCATCTCGGCGACCTGAGGCTCTGGATCTTTCGCGAGCGTCTCGTTGTAGAGCGCGACGATCTCGTCGGGCTTGTCGAGATCGGCGGCGAGGCCTTCGACCTCTTCCCACGCACTCACCGCATGCGGAGAGTGCTTGACGGCAGCAGCAGCTTCCTGGAACTGAGAAAGGTCGGCCATGGGCTCCTCGCTCTGACGAGCAACGCGACCCCAAATCGCGTGCCGAGAGGCCCCAAAATGTACCGCGGTCCCGCCGGCTTGGATCCAGGAGTGAGCGGAAATTACAGCGCCAATCAGAACGCGCGGTGAACGCCGAGGACCGCTGACACCGGCCCCTGGAACGCGAGCGGTAGCCCGTACCCGGTGCGGCGGCCGATCTGCTGACCATCGGTGTTCTTGAGGAACACGAGATCCTGGTAGCTACCGCCCTCGATCGGGCGGACGAACGCATCGGTATAGACCTCGTCCACGTTCGTGGACCCGGCGCGGTCGAACGCGTTGAACACCTCGAGGCTGATGTCGAAACCCTGCCAGCGCGCCGCGATGCGCAGGTTGGCCTGGCTCAACATCGGCCCGCGACCGATCGATCCGCGGTCCACGATCGACAGCAGCCCGATGTCGGTGTCGGCGAACGCGTTGCGGGGCTTGCCGCTCGCGAGCGTGAGCCGCGTGCTGACCTCCAGCGCGACGGTTCCAACCCGGCCGCGACGATCGGCCTCGACGAACACTCGGTGGCCGACATCGGTAGGAAGCCGACCGATCTGCGTCCCCGAGGTCAACGCGGCGTCTCCGCTGCCATCGAACGAGTCGCCGTTGTAGAGGGTGACACCCTGTCGGGGATCGTAGGCACCAAGGAAGTTGCCGACCGTCGTGCCGGCCAGATAGCCGGCGCGCAGGGTCAGCTTCCCGGTCGGCGTCGTCGCGATCTCCGCCGCGAGCAGCTCGGTGGATCGGCGCGCGGGCAGGCCGATGTGACGGCCAGGGTTATCGAAGCCATCCGGCGTGGTCTCATACCCGCGGCGCAGCCAGCGACCTTGAGCCCACGCGGTGACCCGGAACGTGCGAGAAACTCCGATCTCGATACCACCGGTCAGCTCGTCCTGGGCCATCGGTCGGATCCCGCTGGCGATCGAGTACGGGGCGCCGGGATCGACCTCGCGCCGGTCCCCGAACCCGGTCGCATCGTGCACCGTCGGATCGCGGCGGATGACCACGGGGCCGATGCCCGCCGGCAACGCCACGAAGCTGCGGCCGGCGCTCGTCCACACCCGGGACCTGCCCCCGCCGAGCACGTCCCACGCGATCCCGCCGCGGGGCGCGAGCTCGTTCGACAAATGGAGCCGCGGCCCGGCCCACATCAGCTCCCAGCGCAGTCCGCCATCGACCTGGATGTCGGGCTCGGGCTTCCAGGTGTCCTCGACGTAGGCCGCGGTATAGCGCGTGCGGTAGCGCAGCTCCGACGACGATGCGTACGCGCACGGCGAGTGCGGCGTGGCCTCGCAGTCACCCCGGTAGTACCTCGTCTCGTCGAGGTGACCATCAAACAGCGACCGGGTCTGCACGCCGCCGGTGAACCGCGAGGTGCTGATCAGCCGCGCATCCTCGAGCGTCGCGCCGGCGCGCAGCGTGTTGTGATCGTCGATCCGGTGCGTGACCTCCGCGGTCACGGTGGGGCGATCGCCGACCAGATCGAGCAGCGGCCCGGCGCCTCCGCTCGCGAAGTAGCCAAACGGCACCGCGCAGCTCTCGATCTTCGGAAACGTGCCGTCGGTGCACAGCCGCGCGAGGCCCGGGTCATCTGCGAGCGTCGGCGGGATGTACGCCGCCAGCGCCTGGGGCAGATCCGCGCCGGCGGGGTCGTAGGCAGCCTCGCGATGGACGCTGCGATGCCACGCGAGCTGCGCGCGGACATGCGTGCGCTTCCATGTTCCGCGGTAGGTCGCGATGCCATCGCCGACCCAGTCGGTGCGCTCGAGTCCAGATGCCTGAAACGTCGCGTTGCCGAGGAACCGATTTCCGCGGCTGACGTCGCCGATCACCGTCAGATCGAGGTGGTGCGGGCCGCGATCCCAACCGGCGCGCGCCATCGCGGGGATCAAGAATTCGGGTGCATGCTCGCTCGACTCCAGGATCCGCTGGGTGACCGGTGGCCCGGGCAACCCATCGATTCCGCCGTCACCGTCTGCGTCGACCAGACGCGCGGTGCGCCAGGTGAACGTCGTCGTCGAGAATGCGGGTGCGATGCCGGCGGCGTACCAGGCGGTTCCACCGAGCAGCTCGGGGAGCGGACCGGTCGCGACGATCGCGGCCGAGAGGTCGGGGCCCGCATCGGCGGTGACCCGCCGCAGATAAAAGCTGCCGCTCGCGATCGGCCGGCGCGGCGTCTGGGCGGTCAGCGCGCCCCACACCGTGGCCTCGACCTCGTGGTTCGCGGTTCCGCGGCGGAGCGTGGCATCGACCGTACCGCCGGTGCTCGTGCGATCGCGCGCGCCAAACCCACCCGCGGTGATCGTCATCCCCTCGAGGAAGCTCAGCGGAACCCGCGTGTCGGCCCCCCCGGTCCGCATCGAGTCCACCGGCGCGCCTTCGACCGTCCAGCGATTCTCGAGACCGGTGGCTCCGCCGAAGCTCGTGCCCACATCGTCGCGGCTCGCGCCGAGGCCGTAGTGCGCGACCGTGTCGTGCGTGGCATCCGCGATCGGGAGCCGGCGCAGGTACGTTCCCGGGAGCCAGGTGGAGAGTGCGAACGGCGTGGCCGCGTCGAACGGATCGGAGGTGGTCGCGCAGCCGAACGTGTGTGGCTGATCGCAGGTCTCCTCGGGGACGGGCTTTCCCCGCGCTCCACCGACACCGAACAGGTCATGCGGATCCTCCGCACGCGCCGGAGACCCCGCGAGGAGGCCGGCCAGCGCCGCGGCAAGCGCGACACTTCGGCGCACGCTGACGACGGTAACACGTCTCTCCGGCGTAACCTGCTGCAGCGTGCAGGCGTCCAACCGCGGAGTGACCATCGACCCGGCGATCCGCGCCTTGCGCGTCACGGCGGTCAATCAGGCGCCGGTGGCGGCCGGCGGTGCTTACGTTCTCTACTGGATGATCGCCGCACGGCGGACCAGCCACAGCTTTGCGCTCGATCACGCGATCGCGCGCGCGATCGAGCTCGGTCGTCCGCTGATCGTCGTCGAACCGCTGCGCGCAGGCTATCGCTGGGCGAGCGAGCGGATGCACTCGTTCGTGCTGCAGGGGATGGCTGACAACGCCGTCGCATTCGCCGCGGCACGGATCACCTATCATCCATATGTCGAGCCGGTGCTCGGGCACGGCTCGGGCTTGCTCGTGGCGCTCGCGCAGAAGGCCTGCCTGGTCGTCACCGACGAGAACCCCGGGTTCTTTCTGCCCCGGATGGTCGCGGCCGCCGGAGCCAAGCTGGCGGTGCGGCTCGAGCAGGTCGATGGCAACGGGATCTTGCCACTGCGCGGCTCCGAACGCGCGTGGCCGAGTGCGGCCACGTTTCGCCGTCACCTCCAAAAGGTGATCGGACCGCACCTGATCGGCCGGCCGAGTGCGCGTCCGTTCACGCGGCTGCCCGGCATCGTACGCGATGGCGAGCTGCCGGCCGCGGTGCTCCAGCGCTGGCCCGCCGCGAGTGCGGCGCTGCTGGCCGCCAAGCCCGAGGCACTCTCGATGCTGCCGATCGATCACGGCGTGCGCGCGGTGGAGCTGCGCGGTGGATCGGTCGCCGCGGATCGCGTGCTCACCACGTTCATCGACGCTTCACTCGCTCGGTACGGCGAGGGTCACAACCATCCCGACGACGACGCGGCGAGCGGACTGTCGCCGTACCTGCACTTCGGACACATCTCCGCACATGACGTTGCCGAGCGGGTGTGGGTCTCGGCGAGCTGGGATCCCTCGCGGGTCGCGCACGCGAAGGCCACCGGATCGCGGGATGGCTGGTGGGGATTGCCCGCCGGGCCAGAGGCGTTCCTCGACGAGTTGATCACGTGGCGCGAGCTCGGCTATGGGTTCTGCTTCCACCGCGATGACTACGACCAATGGTCGTCACTGCCGGACTGGGCAAAGGCCACGTTGACCGAGCACGCGAGCGATCCCCGGCCCGAGCACTACACGCCGGCCGAGCTCGAGGCCGCGGCGACCGCGGATCCGGTGTGGAACGCGGCGCAGCGCCAGCTCGTCGGCGAGGGCCGGATCCACAACTACCTGCGGATGTTGTGGGGCAAGAAGATCCTCGAGTGGTCGCCGAGCCCGAAGCGCGCGCTCGCGACCTTGATCGAGCTCAACAACAAGTACGCGCTCGATGGTCGCGATCCGAACTCGTACAGCGGGATCTTCTGGACGCTGGGCCGCTTCGACCGGCCGTGGGCGCCGAACCGGCCGATCTTCGGCTGCATCCGTTACATGTCGTCGGCATCGACGCTGAAGAAGCTGCGGCTCAAGCAGTACCTCGCGCGCTGGTCGGGTCAGTGATCGTGCGTATCTGAATCGTGATCGTGCTCGTGGTTGCAGCCCGGCCCGTGCTGATGACCATGCGCGTGCTCGGTCTGGTGCTTCGCGATGTCTTCCCTGACCGTCGCCATGTCAAGCTTCTGCGCCTGGCCGACCAGCTCATCGAGCGCGGCGGCGGGTAGCGCACCGGACTCGCGGAACAGCAGGACACCGTCGCGGAACAGCATCAGCGTGGGGATCGCCTGGATCTGCGCCGCGCCGGCGAGCTCCTGCTGAGCCTCGGTGTCGATCTTGCCGAACGTCACCTCGGAATATTTTTCCGATGCCTTCTCGAATACCGGAGCGAACTGGCGGCACGGGCCGCACCATTCCGCCCAGAAATCGAGCAGCACGATGCCGCCCTTCTCGATCGTCTGCTGGAAGTTGTCGCCGGTGATCTCTACGGTTGCCATCCGGCAACATGGCGCTTCATACGGACGCGTGCAAGGGCGTGCGACCTCTTCGACGCGACGGGATCCTGCGCGGAACGGTGCTAGCCTTTCGTCGTGGCCAAGCTGCGCATCACCTACAACGCTCCGGTTGTCCTGACGTTCGCGGTACTGGCGTTGATCGTGACGTTCCTGCCGATGGAGACGCGCGTCCACTACTTCGCCGCGCAACCCAAGCTCTCTGACTGGACGAGCTACCTCGGGCTGTTCACCCACACCCTGGGTCACGGCAACTGGCAACACTACATCGGCAACTTCATGCTGATCCTGCTGCTCGGGCCGATCCTCGAGGAGCGGCACGGGTCGCTGTCGCTGTTGATCATGATGCTGATCACCGCGCTGGTGACCGGGCTCGCGAACGTCGCGCTGTCGAGCAACCCGCTGCTCGGCGCGAGCGGCATCGTGTTCATGATGATCTTGCTGGCGTCGACGGCGAACATCAAGCAGGGCGCGATCCCGCTGACGTTCATCGCGATCGCGCTGATCTACATGGGCGGCGAGGTCTATCGCGCGATCCGAAACGACGACAACGTCTCGCACATGGCGCACCTGATCGGCGGCCTCGCCGGTGCGGCGTTCGGCTTCATCGGCGCGCGTGTGAAGGGCGTGAGCAGCCGGCCGGTCAAGGATCTCGGACTCCCGGCCGCGAAGGCGACCGAGGTCCAGAAGCTCAAGCCGAAGATCTCAGTCTGAGCGGCGACGCTACTTGGGCTCGACGAAGAAGTCGGGCAGCAGGTGCGCCCCGGGCGTCATCGCGTACTCCGACAGATCGGTCTTGCCCTCGGCAGCGAGCACCTCGTCGTCGATGAAGAAGTTGCCCGTGATCTCGCGCGAATTCTTGCTGAAGATCGCGTAGGCGGCATCGCCCATGATCGCGGGGCTGCGCGAGCCCTTCATAGCCTGATCACCGCCGAGCAGGTTCTGCACCGCGGCGGTGGCGATCGTCGTGCGCGGCCACAGTGCGTTGAACGCCACGCCGTCGCGCTTGAACTCGCCCGCCATGCCGAGCACGCACATCGACATGCCGAACTTCGCCATCGTGTACGCGACGTGCGGCGCGAACCACTTGGTGACCATGTTAAGGGGCGGCGACAGGTTGAGGACGTGGGCGTTGCCACCGGCCGCCGCGGCCTTCTTGAGATGCGGCACGCACAGCTGCGAGCACAGGAACGTGCCGCGCGTGTTGATCGAGTGCATCAGGTCATAGCGCTTCATCTGCGTGGCCTCGGTGGTCGTGAGGCTGATCGCCGAGGCGTTGTTGACGAGGATGTCGATGCCGCCGAACGTCTCGACCGTCTTCGCGACGGCCGCGGCGACCTGGTCCTCGAAGCGGATGTCGCAGACCAGCGGCAGCCCCTTGCCGCCCGCCTCGTCGATCTCCTTGGCCGCCGAGAACACGGTGCCGGGGAGCTTGGGATTGGGCTCGGCCGTCTTGGCGACGATCGCCACGTTCGCGCCATCGCGCGCCGCACGCAGACCGATCGCCAGGCCAATGCCACGACTCGCACCCGTGATGAACAACGTCTTTCCGCGGAGGGACATGCGGGGGAGCCTAGCCGAATCGTCCGGTGATAGGGTCACCGAGGTGGGTTCGCAGGGTGATGATCCGAAGCTCGGCACCGCGCCGACGGTCGCCAGCGGGTCGATTGCCTCTCAGCCGACGGTGGTCAGTATCGACCCGGGCGGGCACCCGGCGGCGCGGCCCGGGGCACCCGGGGCACCCTAGTAGTGGTCCGGGTTCATCGCGCCCTCGAGCAGATCGGGATCCACCGGCCGGAGCAGCTTCGCGAGCATCTGCGCCGCGGCGATGCCCATCACCGCTCCGATACCGTACGCCCAGAACCCCATCGACACGCCGACGAAGCCGGGACCGCCGGGCTTGGTCGCCACGAACACGCAGGCGGTGATCAGCGAGATCATCAGACCGAGCAACGCGATCGTGGTCGGCGCGATCGGGAGATCTCGACGCTGCTTGGCGTACGCGAGCCCCGCGGCCGCGAGCAGTCCGAGGCCCGAGAGCAACAGGACCACGAAGGTCGCCCAGCCCATCGGCGCGAACGCACTCGACGTGGTGCGCGCGGAATCGGGATCCATCGCGCGCACGGCCTCGATGAACGCGCCGTTCGACATGTCGCCACCACTCGCGCCGTCGAAGATCGCGCAATTCTGGCAACCCATCGGGCCGAAGCCGATATCGTTCGCTGCAGGTCGAGCCACCCAGCTCCGCGAGAACGCCGCGAACATCAGCAGTGCGGCTGCGGCGACCCCGAGGCCGATCGCCAGCATCCGGTTGTCGCTCCTGGGCTTGCCGCTGAGGTCGAGGTTCATGAGGCGTCCTTATAGTCGCGTCCCCGCTCGCTGGGAACAGTTGTTCCGGACGCCGGCGCGCCGCGACAGTCGCACGGTGATGAGCCTTACAGGCCGCGTGGCGGGAGCTGAGGCATGACCTTGCCCATCTCCACGTATTCATGGTGTGCGCCGGCCCACAGGTCGTCGGCGACCATGCCGCGGCCGGCGCGAGCGGCGATCACGGCGGCGCGGACCACCGCGTTCTTGATGTAGCCGCCGGTCATGTCGAACCGCTCGGCGAGCGCGTGGAAGTCGACGTGCTCGTGGAGCTCGGCCTGTGGCGGGAGGAGCTGGCGCCACAGCTGCGCGCGCTCGTCGACCTCGGGCTCGGGGAATCGGATCCGGAAGTTGAGGCGGCGCTGAAGAGCGGGATCGATCGCGGCCTCGGCGTTGGTGGTCAGCACGCTGACGCCGTCGAACGTCTCCATCCGTTGGAGGATGTAGTTGACCTCGAGGTTCGCGAACCGATCCTGCGCGGTCTTGAGCTCGGTGCGCTTGCCAAACAGGCTGTCGGCCTCGTCGAACAGCAGCATCGCGTGAGCGTCCTGCGCCTCGTCGAAGATCTTCGCGAGGTTCTTTTCGGTCTCGCCAACGTACTTGGACACCACGGCCGACAGATCGATCCGCACCAGCTCGAGGCCGAGCGTCGAGGCGACCACACTCGCCGCCATCGTCTTGCCGGTGCCCGGCTCGCCGGAGAACAGCGCCGACACGCCGCGCGAGATGCCGAGGTGCCGCTGATAGCCCCAGCGCTCGAGGATCTGCGAGCGCTCGCGGACCATCGCGATCATGTCGTGCAGCGTGTCCACGACGTCCTCGGGCAGCACGAGCTCGGCGAACCGCGCCTTGCGGTGTACGACGTTGCCGAACGTGCCGAGCCGGACCGAAAGCCGCCGGCCCACCGCGGCCTCGAGTCCGAGCATGTCCACCGCGGATCCAGCGGCCGTGGCGTAGCGCGTGGCCTCGGCGACGACGTCCGCGATCGCGCCGGGGCCGATCACGTAGCGCGCTGCCAGCTCGATCGGATCGGTGGACGCAGCATGCGGCGCCAGCGCTGCGGTCCAGGCACGCTCGCGATCGGCGAGGTCGGTTCGCGGCATCGGGACCACCAGGGCAGGGCGGCGCAGCTCGAGGTGACCGCTGCGTCCACTCGTGCTCGCGAGTACGAGGCCGGGGAACCCGCTGATCGCATCGGTGTGATCGGTCGAGAGCTCGCCGCGCTCGTCATAGAGCGCGTCGGCCTCGGCGAGCAACGGCACCCCACCGCGCAGCCGGGTGGCGGCGAGTGCATGACCGAGCAGGTTCACCCGCAGCCGGTTCTCGGTGGCGACCAGGAGTGGCATCGGCATCACGATCAGCGGGCGCCCGAGTGCACGAGCCACCCGATGAGCCGCAGCGCGCCGGCCGGAACCGCGTGGGCCGCGCAGCACCACCGCGACCTCGGCGGCCAGCCGCGGCAGCAGCGCATCGAGCTCGGCGAGGGTGGGCTCGGGCAACACGACGCCCAGCTCCGATCCCGGCGCGAGCATCTCGACCAGCCCGGCGAGCGGTGCCTGCAGCGCGTCATCGCCGAGCAGCCAGGCGACCGCGCCGTGTGTGAGCTCGAGGCTCGCGGCGAGGCCGTCGCCGTCGACGGAGATCAGCCTGCCGCGCCGCAGCGGGGCACCGGGTGCGATCGCGCGGAGCAGCGCAGCCGGTTCGAGATCGAGGATGTCCGCGCAGGTCTCGAGGTAGAGCGCTGCCTTGCGACGCGGCGCGAGCGCGTGACACAGCTCCCGAGTATCGAGGTCGAGCGCGTACGCGAGCGTGGCGACGAGCACGCCGGAGGCCACCGGATCGAGGCCCATGCGTGCGGTCATCACGCCGAGCCGGGTGGCATTCGCATCGTGCCCGGCCGCGCTCGCGATTGCACGCTCGAGCTCGACCGCCGCCTTCGCGTGCGATTGCTGCGGCCGTAGCGTACCTCCGGCGATCCGTGCGAGTGCCGCCGGATCGCGGAGGAAGATCTGCGACGGCACCCGCGGATCGGCGAACCCCGAGCCGGCATTGAGCCGTCGGATCAGCGCCGCCTCGGCGTGCAACCGGACCTCGCCGATGATCGACGCGAGCGGCGCGGCGGTGACGGTCGAGCTAGTCACGCTTCTGCTTCCAGATCGGCTTCGCGGCCTTCGCGATCTCGTCGGGCTCGCCGAGCGTGGTCGGCGCATCCTCGCGCTTTACTTCGGGACCGGGCCCGCTCACCGTGGAAGGGCGCTCCTCGCGCTTCGCCTCCGGTCCACCGATCACCGTCGAGAGCCGCTCCCCGCGCGTCACCTCCGGACCCGGGCCGCTCACCGTGGAGGCCGGCCGCGGCGCGTCGGGATCCAACGGCTTCGCGGGCTTGTCGCCGGCCTTGTCATCTGTCTCGGCCGCGATCGCGGTCAGGAATCGTTCGCGCTCGTCGCCGAGCAGCTCGTCCTGCGCATCGCTGAGGTTCGTCAGCTGCTCGCGCATCTGCGCCACGCTCTGCGTCAGCAGCTCGAGGGCACCCGCCATCTCGGCCAGCTCGGAGGTCTGGCCATTCGAGAGGTTCGGCTGGAGCACGGCGAGCGCTTGCTCGAGCAAGCTCTTGCGATCCTCGGCGAACACGAACTCGTCGAGCTCGCCCTTGCCAGTCACGGCCTGCTGCAACGCCTTCAGCGCCCGCAGTTCCCGCGCCGGCAGCCCGAGTTGCTCGACGTTGACCACGTTGTCACCGAGGATCTCGCGCATCGCATCGATCAGCCGCGTGCCGCGCTCGCGATCGATATCGCGGACCTCCTCGCCCGCGATCTCGGGAAGCGCGGTCGGTTCCTGCTCGCTGAGCCGGTGCTGCTCCGCTCGCGTCAGGTCCGGACCCTCGACCTGCTTGTCCTCCGCGCGCACGCTAGCAGCTCACTCGGTCTTCTCCCACCACTGGCACCACCACGGTCCACCGACGAGGATCCGCAGCTTCGGGTGCCAGCAGTACGAGATGTTCTCGTCGGGGTTCAGATAGAACAGGCAGTTGTCACAGCGTTCGTCGCCGTACGGCTGACCCTTGAGGACGTTGTCCTCGACCATGTGCTTGAGCTGGATGGCCAGCTTCTCGTCGATCTCTTTGGGCTCGGGCTTCGGCAGGTCATCGTCGGCCATTGTCCCGAGTGTAGATGATCAGTTCACTTCTTGCGACGGACGCGCTGCGCGAACCAATCGACCGTCTCGGCCATGCCCTCGGCGACCTGGTGGGTCGGGACGTAGCCAAGCGCATCGGAGATCTTGTCGATCGACGCCTGCGAGTGCGCGACGTCGCCCTGCCGCGGCGGCTCGTACGACGGCTCGATGCTGGCGAGATCCGGTGCGTCCTTGGCGAGGTCGTCACGGATCATCGCGAACAGCTCCTTGAGGTTCGTGCGCCCGTTGCAGCCGCAGTTGTAGACCGCGCCGGTGACCTTGGCGTCCTCGGCCATACCCGCGAGCAGGTTCGCCTGGACGATGTTGTCGACGTAGCAGAAGTCGCGGCTGCTCGTGCCATCGCCGAAGATCACGATCGGCTTGCCCTCGAGCAGCGCGGCGATCCAGCGCGGGATCACGGCGGCGTACTGGCCGTTCGGGTCCTGACGGCGGCCGAACACGTTGAAGTAGCGCAGGCCGATGTTCTGCTGGCCGTATGCATCGTGGAACACCTGCGCGTAGATCTCGTCGACGCGCTTGGTGACCGCGTACGGCGACAGCGGCCGCCCGATCTTGTCCTCGTGCTTCGGCAGCCCGGGATGATCGCCATATACCGACGAGCTCGAAGCATAGACCACGCGGCCGACCTTCGCGTCCTTCGCGGCGACCAGCACGTTGAGGAACGCGTCCACGTTGTGCTGGTGCGTCGCGATCGGATCCTTCAGCGAGCGAGGCACCGAGCCGAGCGCGGCCTGGTGCAGGATGATGTCGACATCCTTGACCGCTTCGTTCGCCACCTCGGCCTCGCGCAGATCACCCTCGATGAAGCGAAACTGCAGCTTCTCATCGGGATGGATGGCGAGGACGTTATCGAGGTTCTTCTTGTGACCCGTGAGGAAGTTGTCCACTCCGACGACGGTCTGACCGAGATCGAGCAGGCGCTCGAGCAGCGCGGAGCCGATGAAGCCGGCCACTCCGGTGACCAGCCACTTCCGCGGTCGGTTGACCAGATCCTCGCAGACCTCGTCGTAGCGGGTGCGCTTCATAGGCTCCAGAGCCGGATGCCGCGCGGTGGCTTGGTCGCCACCGAGAGCACGCTCTTGACGTCGATCACCGCGCCGCCGTCCTTCACGCGCTCGTAGATCGCGGCCGGGTCGGCGACGTACTCCTTGTGGGCGACCGCGAGGATCAGCGCATCGAGCTGCTGGAACTTCTCGAGCGGCGTGATCTCCACCTTGTACTCCTCGAACGCCTCGTGCGGATTGCCGAGCGGATCGTGGACCATCGGGTCGATGCCGAACGTGGCGAGCTCCGCGATGATGTCGGGGATCTTCGAGTTCCGCAGGTCCGGAACGTTCTCCTTGAACGTGAGACCCATGATGCCGACCTTCGCCTTCTTCAGCGAGACGTCCTGATGGACGAGCATCTTCACCGTCTTCTGCGCGAGGAACGCGCCGACGTTGTTGTTGATGCGACGGCCGGCGAGGATCACCTCGGGCAAGTACCCGAGCTCCTGCGCCTTGGTGGTCAGGTAGTACGGATCGACACCGATGCAGTGACCACCGACCAGACCGGGCGAGAACTTCAGGAAGTTCCACTTCGTCCCGGCCGCCTCGAGGACGTCCTGGGTGCGGATGCCCATGCGATCGAAGATCAGCGCGAGCTCGTTCATCAGCGCGATGTTGAGATCGCGCTGCGTGTTCTCGATGACCTTGGCGGCCTCTGCGACCTTGATCGACGTCGCGCGGTGCACGCCGGCCGTGACCACCGATGCGTAGACCTTGGCGACGCGCTCGAGCGCCTCCGGAGTCTGGCCCGAGACGACCTTCATGATCTTCTCGAACGTGTGCTCCTTGTCGCCCGGGTTGATCCGCTCCGGCGAGTACCCGAGGAAGTAATCGACGCCGTTCTTCAGGCCGCTCATCTCATCGAGGATCGGGCCGCAGACCTCCTCGGTCACGCCCGGGTACACCGTGGACTCGTAGACCACGATGTCGCCCTTCTTCAGGTGCGGGCCGATCGTCTTGCTCGCGCTGATCATCGGTCCGAGATCGGGGCGGTTGTTGCTGTCGATCGGCGTGGGGACCGCGACGATGTAGAACGTACAGTCGGCGAGCTTCGCCGGATCGGCGGTCATCTCGAGCTTGGTGGCACCGGTGAGCTGCTCACCCGTGACCTCCAGCGTCTCGTCGTGAC
This sequence comes from Myxococcales bacterium, assembly GCA_043753855.1. GTDB lineage: Bacteria > Myxococcota_A > Polyangia > Haliangiales > Haliangiaceae > JABFXX01. Next base: position 41,153 of record JAYUVX010000196.1, read on the forward strand.
CCTTCTTGAGCTCGTCCACTCGGCGCTGGCGAATGTCGAAGCCGACGGTAGGCAGCTTGCGACCAAACGACAGGGCGACCGGAAGCCCGACGTAGCCCAGTCCGATAACTGCAATCTTCTCTTGCTCGAGTGTCGGCATCAGCGACGAGGACACCACGATCAGCTATCGCACTTCAAGCGCGCCAGCGTTGGGTCGGCGTGAGTGGGCGGAACCGCACAGCGATGGCAGGTGGGCCGACGTTAGCCGACGAGCAGCACGCCGAGGAATCGTCCATCGGGCATCAGCTCCGCCAGCGTGACCAGCTGTTGCTCGCGGGTCTGGTGCGCACGCCCGACGAGTGCGACCGCATCCATGCACGCGGCCGCGGTGGCGTGCTCGCCAAGCAGCTCGAACCCGGTCAGATCGACGAGCACGTGGGCAAACAGGTCCGAGCCTTCGAGGAGCACGCGCGCGAGCTGTGGGACGACCTCGCCGGCTCGCTCGGCCCGCGGTGGGGACAAGAGCGCGAGCGAGCCACGCAACCAGCGCGTCGAGAACGCCGAGCCCTCGTGATCGACGGCCTTGCCCTGGTTGAGCATCGGCAGCCCGGGGAACCGCAGATTTGCGTCGACGACCGCGACGGTGTTACCCGACACTTCACCGAGCGCCAGACCGAGCTGGATGATCAGCGGCGGGACCGCCACCGTATCGTCGCTCGGCACGAAGCCGATCACTTTGAGCTTGGCCTCGCGGATCCGTCGCGCGATCCGCGCGCATGCCGCCTTGACCTCGCCGTGCTTCGCGCCGCCGAGCTCGATGCCGATCGAGGCGAGCAGCGCATCATCATCGGGAGCGCCGTCGGATTGCGGCCGTGAGGGTTCGGTCACGCGGACGAGCATAGCTTGCCGATCGAGGCCTGCGTGGAGTACGCAGTGCACCTGTGTGGTCGATCGTCCACGTGCTGAGCTCGTATGGCGTCGGTGGTCAGGAGCGGGTCGCGCTCGACCTCGCGATCGGCCAGCAGGCGCGCGGGCATCAGGTCTCGGTGATCTCGCTGGCTCCCGAGCCGGATGGTGCGATGGCGTACGAGTTCGCCCAGGCCGGCATCGCGACCTCGCGAGCTCCCAAGCACGGTGGTCTGGACCCCACGCTCGTGCCCCGGCTGGCGCTGCACCTGCGGCGGAGCAAGGCGGATGTCGTCCACACTCACAATCCGCTGCCGTTGATCTACGGAGCGCCGGCGGCTCGGCTCGCCGGGGCCGCTGCGATCCACACCAAGCACGGGGTCAATCCCGGCTCGCGCGGTCATCGCTGGCTCCGCCGCGCGGCCGCGCAGCTGACCCACGCGTTCGTCGCAGTGTCGCCGACGACCGAGGCCCAGGCGCGCCAGCAACACGATGCACCTCCCGGCAAGATCAGCACGATCGCGAACGGCATCCGCCTCGATCGCTACGCGCCGGATCCCGAGGCGCGGGCCGCTGCGCGCGTCGAGCTCGGCCTTGGCGATGCGTGGGTGATCGGCACCGTCGGCCGGCTCGATCAGTTCAAGAACCAGGCGATGCTCGTCCGCGCCGCTGCGCCGCTGCTGTCGTCATCGGTACGGCTCGTGATCATCGGCGAAGGCGATGCGCGCCCCGAGGTCCTTGCCGCGATCGCCGCGCTCCCCGAACCGCGCTGGGTCGTGATGACGGGGCGCCGGATGGACGTTCCCAAGCTGGTCCACGCGTTCGACGTGTTCGCGCTGTCGTCGAAGTCCGAGGGGTTGCCACTCGTGGTGC
>JAYUVX010000197.1:0-15494 GCA_043753855.1 Myxococcales bacterium
CCCCACGATCTGGCTCAACCCCACGACGCACGTCCGCTCGACGTTCGTCGACGAGGAGGGCAGCTGCACCCTGACGTTCTCGAGCTATGCGGCGCCCGATCAGTGGATCGCTCGCGCGACCACCTCGATCGTGCCGTTCGCCGCGGTTGGTCAGCCGGCGGCCAAGCTCTCCGCGGCGGTCCACACCGAGATCCAGGACGAGACCATCACGTGGACCGGCCCCGGCGTCGGTGCCGGAACCCAGGGCACGCAGCTGATGGCGAGCGTGATCAAGGGCAAGGTCTCCATGCTCACCGCCACCACCACCGCGGTCGATGCCACGCGCTCCGAGCTGATCGCTCACCTGACCCGGACGTTCGGCAAGCCGAACAGGGCGTTGGACGATAGCGGCGGCGACGTCCTGACCTGGCCGAGCAAGCCGCCGATCGTGCTGATCGTCGGCTCGGGGGACACCGTGACCTTGACGGTGGGGAAGATCTGATGCCGCTCACCACGATCCTCGTCGGCTGCGATCTCTCCGAAGGCAGTGACTCCGCAGTCGATCGCGCGATCCAGCTCGCGGAGCAGCACAAGGCGAAGATCACCCTCGTGCATGCGCAGGCGGACGATGCGCCGGTGGAGAACACCAACAACGAGATGGTCAAGCAGCTGGGCGAGGTCACCGCGGCGGTCCGCGTCGAGGAAGCGCGTGGTCTCGCGGAGCGCATGGGCAGGATCCAGGCGCGCGGCATAGAGACCGACGTGATCAGCCGGGTCGGGCCACCCGGCGAGGTCCTCGCGGCCGCCGCGATCGAGCGTCACGCCGAGCTGGTCATCGTGGGTACGCACGGGCGCACCGGCATCTCGCGGTTTCTGATCGGCAGCCAGGCCACCGAGGTGATCCGGCACGCCAGCGTCGACGTGCTCGTCGTGCGCGGCCCGGTCAAGGGTCCGTTCGAGCGGCCGCTGGTGGCCCATGACTTTTCGCCGGGCGCGAACATGGCGCTCGAGCACACCGCCGCGCTGTGCGCACCGAACGCGCCGATCGACATCGTCCATGCCTGGCAGCTCCCCGCCGGTTCGTGGGGCGCCACGCTGCTCGGGCAGGCGCGGTTCCCATGGAACACGGTGCGCGATGCCGTGGTCTCGGGCGCGCAGGCGCAGGCCGACAAGGTGGCGAAGGCGGCCGCCGCCACGCTGTCAAACCCGATCCACATCGAGCTCGTGCAGGGGCCGCCGACCTCGGTGCTCACCACCGCAGCCGAGCGCGGCGGCCACGATCTGATCGCCGTCGGAGCCCACGGGCATCGCGGCGTGCGACGCCTGCTACTCGGCAGCGTCGCGGAGAGCACGCTGCGCCACGCGCCGTGCTCGGTGCTAATCGTTCACACAGCGCGCGGGTAGCTCAGCTGCCGCCGTCGAGCGTGAGTGCGGCGATCTTGTTCTCTTCCTTGGCTGCTTCGTCGGCGCCGGGAAGCGGCTTCTTCTGCTCGGTGATGTTCGGCCAGGTCTCCGCAGTGGCGGCCGCATCCTTCAGGTTGCCGGGCCACGACGCCGCGTCGACTTCCGACACCTTCTTCGCGCCGCTGACGAGCGCGTTGATGTCCTTGTAGACGGCCCACTTGCCGGGCAGCTCGCTCTCCTCGAAGATCGCGGTGGTCGGGCACTCGGGCTCGCAGGCACCACAGTCGATGCACTCGTCGGGATTGATCGCGAGGGAATTCTTGCCCTCGTAGAAGCAGTCCACCGGACACACCGCCACACAGTCGGTGTACTTGCACTTCACGCACGGATCAGCAACGACGTATGCCATGGGCAGATCTAGCCATAACCGGCCCTCCCCCGGAAGGCATGGACGCAAAGATCGGGGGGGTGCAAAGTGCCGCACTATGACGTCGGTTATCCCCGTCCTCCTCGCATTCGGTCTACTCGCCTGCCAGCGCGGAGAGACCGCGCCGGGTGCGCCCGCGCAAGGTGTCGTCGCCACCGGCGCGCCGGGCTCGGACTACGCCCAGGACATCGCCGCGCTGTGCGACTCGGTCGCCAGCTCCGGCGCGGCCGACGATGACTCACGAACGCTCACGATCGCGAACTGGCTCGCGGCCCATCTCAAGACGGCCGAGTCGCGGAAGTTTTTGGTTCAGATTCAGCCGCTCGCCCCGGAGCCCAAGGCGACCGCGCTCGAGGCCGAGGCGAAGCGGGTGGGTCTGCCCGGATGTGCGCTGGCCGCGCTGTGGCGGGCTCCTTCGGCGGCGGAGTCGCCGTAGCGACGTCACGTTGCAACGATCCGCCTCCGCCTCCGGCTCCGCGGAGGGCGGCGAGGCCGAAGGTCCGCGCCGCCCTGGAAGCCGAGCCCGCGCGGTCGGGCAGCGTGGTGAACCGCCGCGGTCCGCGTGGTTGTGCGCGCGCCGCGGACCGTGCCAGGATCCGCGCATGAGGCGCGCTGCACTCGGCCTGTTCGCAGCGAGCTCGCTCGTCGGCTGCAACCTCGTGTTCGGCTTGAAGGAGACCTCGCCGAACCCGGATGGCCCTCCGGCGGACGCGCCCGGCACGCCGATCCACCTGGTGTTCCTGCAGGCGACGCTCGATGCCAACGGTCTCCCCGTCGACCCGGTGGAGATCCCGATCAACGATCTCCAGCTGGTGGGCGCCAGCACGCTCGACGGCGGACCCACGGTGATGCTGACGCCAGCGGCAGATGGGACGGTGAGCGTGCCACTCGAGATCTCGACCAGCGGAGCCTGGCGCCTGTTCTACCAGCGCCCGAACCAGCCGGTTCGTGAGCTGCAGAACCTGCCGGCGGACGCGCACGTCGTCGAGCCGCTGTTCGGCCCGGTCGCGCGGGTCGCGCCACCGCCCGGCACGGGGTACTCGATCACCCCGACCGGCTACCCTAGCACCGCGAGCCACGCACAGAACCGGGTGTTCACCACCGGGATGTGGAGCGAAGGCACGACGCTCGGCGCGGCCGCCAGAGCACAGCTGGACTACAATCTTGGCGACGCGGTTCCGCTCAGCGGGGCGATGGGGACGCCCGGGCCCGACGATCGCGGGCTGCTGTTCGATTTCGTGCTCGATGGTGCCACTGGCTGTCGAACGTCGAAGGGCTCGACGGACTTCCCGGCCGCGAACATCGGGCCACCCCTGGCTCCGGTGTCCGGGAGCTGGAAGTCCGATAGCGTGACGCCGACGGTCGACGTTCCGCTCACGGTCGCGTTCAATGCCAACCTCAAGCCGTTCGCCGAGGACGCCGCCCCGCCGCGGCAGCAGTTCGGGTACGTGCCGAGCGTCCTGATGCCTGCGTTCAGCCGGCCGCCGAGCCCGACGCAGGCGCTGCAGCTGAGAAACCCCGTGATGATCGCGATCCGCAGCTGCCCGGTGCTCGCGTCGCAGCCCGCGTTCGTCCCGTCCGCGTATCTCGATACCCGGCTGAAGCGCGCGGTTCACACCGAGCTCACCACGTCGCGGGAGCTACCCAGTACGGCGCGGGTGACGAACGGCCTCGCGATCCTGACCTTCGAGATTGGCGGTCGGTACGACGTGGCAACCGATGTCGCGTTCGCGCGGGCGGTGACGATCCGCGCGGGCTCGGGTCCGGCCGCCGATCTGTTCGGTGCCACTGACGGCGTGCCGGTCGGTGTCGGCAGCGGATCGCTCACCGTGAGCTGGATGAAGACCGACCCAGCTGCGACCGCGAATTTTTGGGAGGTGACGCTGATCGAGCTACCGGATGCCGGCGGGATGCTGGTGCCGAAGCGGACGTACGTCACCACGACCACGTCGGTGACGGTGCAGCACGATGACATCGTGATCGGGCACAGCTACGTGCTCGCCTTCACCGCCTTCACCGGCGTGAACCGAGCGCGCGCCGGCGACTTCGGCGCGATCACCGGCACGCAATCGATCTCGGTCATCCACGCGCGCTCGTTCGTGGCGCAGTAGTCCGGCGCTCGGACGGACACCGTCCGAGGTCCGGACACTCCGGACACGCGCCCGCGCGATTTCGCGATCTTGCGACGGCACGCGATGTGGAGTTCCTCGGCACGGAGGTTCCATGTCGGAGCAAGAGAAGAAGGACCGGAGTATCAGCGAGGCGATCCGCGCCATTCACAAGCAGTTCGGCTCGGGATCGATCATGCGGCTCGACGGCAGTCAGGTGCAGCAGGTCGACGTCATCGGAACAGGATCGGTGGCCCTCGATGTCGCGCTCGGCTGCGGAGGCTTGCCACGCGGCCGCATCATCGAGATCTACGGTCCGGAGTCCTCCGGCAAGACCACGCTGACCCTGCACGCGATCGCGGAGGCCCAGCGCGCGGGCGGCGTGTGTGCGTTCATCGATGCGGAGCACGCGCTCGATACCGAGTACGCGCGCAGGCTCGGCGTCGACCTCGAAGATCTGCTCGTCTCGCAGCCGGACTGCGGAGAGCAAGCGCTCGAGATCACCGATACGCTCGTGCGTACCGGCTCGATCGATCTGATCGTCGTGGATTCGGTCGCGGCACTCACCCCTCGCGCCGAGATCGAGGGCGAGATGGGCGATGCCCACATGGGCCTGCAGGCGAGGTTGATGAGCCAGGCGCTGCGCAAGCTGACCGGTCAGATCTCGCGGACCCGCACCGTGCTGATCTTCATCAACCAGCTGCGGCAGAAGATCGGCGTGGTCTACGGCAACCCCGAAACCACCACCGGCGGCAATGCGCTGAAGTTCTACAGCTCGGTGCGCCTCGATATCCGCCGCAAGAAGGCGATCAAGCGCGGCGAGGAGACCATCGGCTCGGAGTGCAAGGTCAAGGTCGTGAAGAACAAGCTCGCCCCGCCGTTCCGCGAGGCGGAGTTCGAGATCCTGTACGGCACCGGCGTCAACAAGCTCGGCGACCTGGTCGACACCGCCGAGAAGTTCGGCCTGATGGAGAAGTCGGGCACCTGGTACTCGTACGAGGGCAACAAGCTCGGCCAGGGCCGCGACAAGGTGCTCGCGCACCTCGACGAGCATCCGGCGCTGCAGCAGCAGCTGCGGGACGCGCTGATCAAGCAGGCGCGCACGGCCTCGATCAGCACGGCAAATGCGAACGGCCTCGTCGGCAACCGCCACGTCACTGTGCCCGCGACGGTCGGAGCATCGGCATGAGCGGGGGAATCCAGTCGAGGCGCGCGTATCCCAGGAGTCCCTACCCGATGCCGGCGAGCGTCGAGGAGCTCGCCGCGAGACTCCGCACCCACGTGCTCGAGGCGATCGACTTCCAGGTGATCGACATGTTCGAGCAGCTCTTGTGGTCGCTGCTGCCCGAGCTCGGGGTCCACGACGAGGACGGCGAGATTGCAGCGAAGATGATCAAGGACGCGATCACGCAAGCCGCCGAGGATCCGATGCGCAAGATCAGCGATGTGCCGTTCGGTATCACCAGGGAGGAAGCCAAGGCCGTGGCTTTCGATGATGGCTGCTTGTTCTGCGTCTACGAGGCCAAGAATCCGCGTGTCCAGGACGATGGCTACGTCGACGGCGAGTGCGCGTGTTGCGACCTGATGGCCCGCGACTGGCGCAAGCAGCACGCCGAGGTGCTGAATCAACGGGGCATCCGTCCGCCTACCCACACGGGGCCGAGATCGTCGTGACCTAGCTGCCGCGAAGCGCCCCGGGGGTGCCGCAAGACGCCGCACCTGCCACGGGGGTGTCCAGTCAGCTGGAATCCTTCGCCCGGGAGTGTCCTCTGGAGTGGACACCTCCCGAGATCGGTTCGGGTGCAGCACGTTCCTTCCGCGATGCGTCGATAATCGATCGCTCATGGTACCGAGCGAGTCACGAGAAGATGGCCTGGCCCGCGAACGCGACTTCTACCGGCAGCTGCTCGATCTGGGCGGCCAGGAGGAGATCGAGCCGCTGCTCGATCAGGCGCTCGCGCTGATCGTCGAGGTCACTGGCGCGCGCACCGGATATCTCGAGCTCTACGACGATGCGGCGGCCGCGCCGAGATTCTGGAAGGGGCACGGGGTCAGCGAGCGTGACGTCGCAGCGATCCGGGCGTCGATCTCCCACGGAATCATCGCGCGAGCGATCAGCGAGGGCCGCACGATCGAGACGCCCTCGGCGAGTCTCGACGAGCGGTTCCAGGATCTTGGAAGCGTGCGCCAGCATGCGATCCAGGCGGTCCTGTGCGTGCCGGTCGGCACCGCGCCGCCGATCGGCGTGATCTACCTCCAGGGCCTCGCCCGACCGGGGATGTTCACCGACATCGATCGCGGACGCGCCGAGCTGTTCGCGCGACAGCTCGCGCCGCTCGCCGATCGGCTGGTTCATCGCGACCCGGATCGCACCGACCACACGCGCGCGGTCCGCGAGCGGCTGCGCTGCCCCGAGATCATCGGGAAATCGCGGGCGTTGGCGCACCTCCTGCACGCTGCAGCGAACGTGGCGCATCTAGAGGTGGACGTGCTGATCACCGGTCCGTCCGGAACCGGCAAGTCATTGCTCGCGAAGACGATCGCCAGCAACAGCCCACGTGCGCACGGACCGTTCGTCGAGCTCAACTGCGCCGCGATCCCCGAGGCGCTGCTCGAGAGCGAGCTGTTCGGCGCCGAGCGCGGGGCGCACTCGACGGCGACCACCGCGCGGCGTGGCAAGGTTGCTGCGGCAGAGGGCGGAACGCTGTTCCTCGACGAGATCGGTGAGCTGTCGAGCGCCGCGCAGGCCAAGCTGTTGCAGCTGCTCGAGACCCGCGAGTACCACCCGCTCGGATCGGGCACCGCGACCCGAGCCGATGTCCGCGTGATGAGCGCGACCAATGCAAACCTCGAGGAGCGGATCGCGACGAAGCAGTTTCGCGAGGATCTGTACTACCGGCTGCATGTCGTGCCGCTGCAGGTGCCCGGGCTCGACCAGCGCCGCGAGGACATCGCCGAGCTGGTCGAGCACTTCTGCCTCGAGGCCTGCACGAAGCACAAGCTGCCGGCGATCACGGTGTCGTGGCGCGCGCTGGTGGCGTGTCGCAATGCGAGCTGGCCCGGTCACACGCGTCAGCTCGCTCACGCGATCGAGGCCGCGGTGATCCGCGCGCATGGCGAAGGTGCATCGGTGCTCCACGAGCAACACGTGTTTCCGAAGGCGGCACGCGATGCGGAGCCGGTGACGCTGCAGGAGGCGATGCGTGCGTTCCAGCGCCGCGTCGTCCTCGAGGCACTCGAGAAGCACGACTGGAACGTGACGGAAGCAGCGCGCGACCTCGGGCTTGCCCGGTCGCACGTCTACAACCTGATCAACGAATTCAAGTTGCGGGAAGGGCGTGAGTTGCAAGCCAGTGACAAGCCCAAGGACCGCACATGATCATCGACGCCACACACGCACGCAGGCTGCTCACCCGTCCCCGGATCTCGATCGTCACCTCGCATCCCGATGCAGAGGTGTCGCGCCTGCAAGCTCTGCTCGGTGACCACCTGCAGGCCGACGGACGAACCGCACTCGAGCAGCTGCTCGGCCAGCTGCTCTACGCCGGTGGTGACTGCGCACCGGCGCCGAAGACCCTCGATCTGATCGGTCACGCGACCTCCGACGGGCTGTTGCGGCTCGGCGACTGGGTGCTCGATGCCGAGACCGCCACGGTGTCGGCGTTCTTTCGCGGCATCGCCGATCACGACGTGCTGCCGAGGATCGGGGTCAGCGCGCTCCGCTTGCTCGGCTGCAGCACGGCGGTCTCCACGCGCGCGCGGACCACGATGAAGATCCTGTCAGAGCTGCTCGGGCTCGAGGTGTTCGGCACCACGGCGCCGATCTACAGCCTGCACTACGACGAGGCCGGGTTCTGCCACCAGTGGCGGTTCCTGCTGTCCGCGGCCAGCGCCACTCCGAGCGGGCCGGTCCACGACGCGGGCACGCCGAAGCCGAGCCGGCGCTCGCTCGATATCGATGCGCTGCCGACGGTGGCGGTGGCGGATGCGCGCGCGTGGCCGCGCCACGTGGTGAGCGGTGAGATCGCGCGCATGCTGCTCGAGCTGATCGATCGCACGCAGGGCGCACAGATGCCGGGGCTGCTCGCGATCCCGAGCCATGACGTCGCGCTGCCGTCGGCTCGCCCGGATCGCTGTCACCTCGCCGAGCTGATCCTCGATGGACAGTTCCTGCGGGTGTATCCCGACGGCGAGGATCAGCCCGGGATCGTCTATCCGGTTCTCGCACCACAACGTTTCCTCGCGCTGCTGGAACAACCATCAAAGGGGGAATGATTGAGCAGAACAACGTTCTTTGGGTTCGGTGCATATGTTGGATCGTTGAGGGGGCTCACCACGTGCGCGTGGTGGGACGACGATCCGGTCGCCATTCACAAGTTCGCGCAGGGCGCGCTGGTTCCGGTGAACCTGTCGAAGAATCTGTCGGCGGCGCGCACGGGACGGATCGCGTATGGGGACATGGAGTGCGACGATCACGCGCAGGATGGAGGGCTGACGACGATCGGACCGATGTTCCCGAGCGGCATCATGATCGGTGCGTGCTGGCTGACTGCTGACTACTACGGCACGCTGAGCAACAAGCCGCCACGGCAGCCGGCCAGCGCGCCCAACGATGCCCACGACTACGAGCTCACGAGCTACCAGTACTATGGCGGGGAGCAGGGCGATCGGCGGTTCTACGGGTTCCACGCCAACATCGTCGGCACCAACGGTGGCCTCAGTAGCGTCGAGATCTGGGACGGAGGCACCGGGAAGATCGTGAACCGAGCTCCTGCGGGAACCTGGTGGCTCGATCTCGCGAGGGTCGCGCTGCCAGCGGCAGGCGGCACCACCGTCGCGGCGAATGCTCCCGGCGCGCTGTTCCTCGACGCGGCCACGGCGAAGTCGCTGCCGCTGCGCGGACCGAAGCGCCCGCCCGACATGGGAACCTTCGACCTTCCGTAGCGGTCAACGGGCGAGCACGCAGCGCACGCCCATCGCATAACCGCGCATCGTGAGCGGGCGAGGGTTCTCGTTCACCACATCGTCGGCGACCTCGTCCGCTGGAGTCGTGAGCGCACTCGCCCCGCGCACGATCCGGACGTTGGTCCCTTCTCGCGCGACGGAGCTGCCCCATTCGGCCACGTTCCCCGCGAGGTCGAGCACGCCTTCCACGGATCGATCGGCGGGGTAGCTACCCACATCCGCCACGCCAGGATCGCCGACGCCGATCACCTTGATCGCTCCGGGCCGGCGGTCGACTCCCCACGGAAAGTTCCGGCGAGGAGCCGGATTCGCGGTGCCATCGGGCAGGAGCTCACCGCCGCGAAGCGCACGCGTGTAGTGCCGGCTCGTGGGAAGCTGCTTGCCGAGGAATCGGCAGTAGGCGTGCGCTTCGGTCCAGTCGAGGCCGGTCACCGGATGGCGTGGCGCGTCGGGTGTACCGAGCTCGTCGGTGTTCGGGTAGATCGGCGGGGCGACGCCGGTGAACGCCGCCATCTCGGCGAGCTGCGCGTACGCCGCATTCGTGACCTCGGTGCGGTCGACCCGAAACGCGGGCAGCTGAACCCGCTGCTCCGGCGGCAGGGATGGATCCTTCGCGATCACCGTGGGCGGTGGCTCGCCGAGCCCTCCGAACAAAAAGCTGCCGGCCGGGATCGAGACCGTGTCGACGATCGTCGCATGGCAGGTCGGTATGCGGACATGGAGGACCGGTGCGATCAGCTCTCGCTTGGCATAGCCCGGTAGCTGGCGGAGCGGGACCACCGATGGCGTGCACTCTCCGCGCGAGATCACGAGGAACGCTGGGCCACCGCGTGCCTCGACCTCCTCGACGCGCGCCAGCGCCTCGACCCGCGGCTCGTGCCGTACGAGCAGCTCGTCAGCATAGGCCACGCCCGGTGAGGTTGGATCGTCGTCGTCGGGGGCCCGCAGTTGCCACGACAGGCCCGAGACCATCGATGCGGCCACGCTCCGCGATTGCTGCAACGCGGGATCCCAGTCGAACGGCTCGAGCGAGAGCATGAAGCGTCCGAGGTCGCGGTTGCGCAGGGACGCCTCGTGCTCCGAGTGCACGCTCTCGACGTGGCTGCGATAGAAGCCGACGCTCGCGAACGAGGCGAGTGCAGCGAGGAGCGTCACGCCGGTGGCGAGCCGCCGACGCAGCGCCTGGCGGGACCGATCGACGAGGCGCGACGGCGTCCAGGCCTCGTCGACATCGCCGCGCTTGTGCCATTCCTCGTCGAGCTCCGCGATCGCATCCGGGTACAGCGCGAGCTCGCGCAGCTCCGCGCGGCCAAGCAGGCTCGGCGCGCCGGGCCGAGATCGACGCAGGTGATAGCGAACGAGCTCGATCGCTCGTCGACGGTCGAGATCGCGTCGATCGAGCCATGCCAGCACCCGCGGGACCAGGCTGTCGTGGACCAGCTCCCAGCCGGGTTCTCCACCGGTGTCGCGCACGCGCACAAGCAAGCCGCGCGAGCGCAGTGCCTCGAGCACGGCGCGAACCTCGTGAGCACCATGGCGTGCCCCGACGATCTCGACGAGCTCGGTCTCTGGCCGCATCGCGCGTTCGTGGGCGGTGGTGACGAGCGCGACAAATAGATCGCGAGCGATCACATCGCGGCCATCGGCCAGCTCGGTATCGAGGACCCGCTCGAGGTGCTCGCCGACGATCGCATCGAACCCGCCGAGCCGCCGGTAGTCGGCGAGCGACATCAGCGCAGAGCCCGGCTCGAGTGCCTCGTAGAGCACCGAGCACGCGAGCTGCAGGTGCGGCGGATACACCGCGGGCGATGATCCCCAGCCCATCTCGGGTCCGAGTACGGCGGCGGCGCGCTGCAGATCGGCGAGCAAGGTCTCGAGCAGCTCCGGTTCGATCGCGAGGCGCGCCTCGGTCAACGGCGCGACGATCGCATCGCGCGCTCCGCCCGGCCCGAGCGGTGGCAACCGCAGGATCGGAACACCCGGCTCGATCTCCTGCGTGCGCGCGACCAAGCGGGCAAGGTAGTCCTCGCGGATCGTCAACACGACGCAGATATCGGCGTTCGCGGGCCACGCCTCGAAGCCGAGGACGTCGCGGACCAGGTCGGAGCGCGGTGACGCCTCGGCGAGTGCGCTCTCCAGCTGATCGAGCACGAGCACCAGCTTGCCGCCCGTCTGCTGGTGCCACGAGATGACGGCCTCAGCGATCGTGGTGGCCGCGGGGTGAATCGCGACCGCGATCGCCGCAGCGCTACTGCCACGGCAGCGCACATAGATCGGATGGACGCCGAGTGCCTCGAGGCGTGGGACCAGACCGGCGCGCAGGAGCGAGGTCTTGCCGACGCCGGATGCAGCCGTGTAGATCACGCTACGCCGGAACAGCACGTGCTCCGTGAGCATCGCGAGATCCGCCTCGCGCCCGTGTAACCGACCGCGGTCGAGCTCGGTGAGCGACTCGAGATGGCGAAACGGGAGCACGCGCCTCGGTGGCGCCGGTGTGGGAGACGCGGCCCCGCTCAGCGCAGCCGACAGCTCGCCGGCGGTCTGATAACGGTTCGCCGGATCCGCGGACAGCGCGCGCTGGAGTACCTGACGAAGCTCGCGGTCCTCGATCAGCTCGAACGGGGGCACGAGCGTGAAGGCATTGGGCCGGCGCCACCCGCTGAACAGATGCACGAACACCAGCGCGGCCGAGAACAGATCGGAGCGCGCATCGACGCGGCCCTCCATCATCTGCTCGGGAGCCATGTACGCGGGCGTACCACCGGCGGACTCGGCCGGGCGATCCGGAGAGCGCAGGCGAGACAGGCCGAAATCGACGAGGACCACGCGCTCGTTGCCGTCGCGCTCGATCACGATCGCGTTCGCCGGCTTGACGTCCGCGTGGACGAGGCCAGCATCGTGCGCGGCGCCGAGGCCGGCGAGCAGCTGTTGCACGAGGTCGAGCGCGCGCTCGCGAGCGACCTTGCCACCGGCGATCAGCTGCTGGAGGTCCTTGCCGTCGAGCAGCTCCATCGCGAAGAACAGCCGGCCATCGTGGGTGATATCCGCCTGGTGAATGCGCACCACGTTGCTGTGATCGATCCGGCCGACGCTGCGGATCTCGTGGACGAACAGCCGGCCGTCCTCGGAGGAGGGATCGATGTCGGCGTGGAGGACCTTGAGCGCGACGTCGCGTTCGACCGCCAGCTGGCGTGCCCGATACACCGTGCCGAACGTGCCGCGCGCGACGATCTGATCGACCCGAAACCGCCCGGGGAGCACGGTGCCGGTGAGATTGTCGTCGACGCTGACGGCCCGCGGGATCCGAGGGCGCGTGCCGCGCATAGACAGCTGCGATCGCCGCACGTCCCACAGACCTGCGAGTGGAGGTGGCTGTGCGATCGTCTCCGAGGCCTCGCAGCGCTGCAGAGCGCAGCTCGGCGCGGTATTCGCCAGGTGGCTGCCGAGGCTGGCCATGGTCACGGTCCCGGTGCGCGGATCGAGCGCCTCGCCACACAGTCCCGAGAGCAGCGCATCGATCAGCGGCCGGCCGATCTGGGGCGCATCGACGGCGATCAGATGAGGCTTGCCCGGCACGCGCAGGGCGCCGAGCCACCTGGTCGCGCTGCCCGCACCGCCCGCGGACATCACCACGACGACCTGCTCGGCGCGCGCCGCCGCGAGCCGGTCGTGAAGCCACGCCAGCGGCAGCGTGGACTCCTCCGGATACAGCTCCGGCTGGGCACCGGTGACCAGTGCAGGCGCACCGCCGACATCGACGATCGTCCCGACCAGCACGAACACGGCGACGCGCGCGTCCTCGGAGGCCAGCTCGTCGAGGTTGCGCTTCAGCGTGCCGCGATCCGCTGCATAGCGCTCACCCGCGGTGGCAGTGAGCCGGCGGATCTGCCACTGCGCACCGGTGGCGAGCAGCGCCTCGCCGAGCTGGCCGAGCGTGTGCACCGCGGCGGCGTCGAGCGCGGTCCCGCCCTGGATACCGTGACCAGCGACCAGCAGCGCGGCGCCATCGAGCCGGCGGATAGCCATGGCCGCTACCCTACGCCAACCACGCGGCCACCCGCGCGGCGATCGGGACGGGAGCTTCGATGTGGAGGAAGTGGCCGACCGAGGGAACGATCTCGAGGATACGCTCGGTGAACCAGCGCCGATCCGCCTCGGTGGGAGGCGCCATGCAACCGTCGTCGGCGCCGTGAAGCTGAAGCAACGGCGTCGCGATCCGAACCTCGCTCTTGCGCACGCGATCCGCGAGCGTGGTCAGCGGACGCAGGATCGCGCGATAGTACTCGAGCGGTGCCGGCAAGCTGGCCGCGAGGCAGGCATGTAGCTCGTCGCGGCGGTCGGCATCGAGCGTGAAGCCCGGCGACCAGTCACGCCACAGCCGATCGATCAACGCGAGGTCACGTGCCCTGGCGAGATAGCCCGCGCCGGGCAGCTGGAACAGCGCCATGTACCAGCTCTTGCGCCACTGCTGCGAGGAGGCGAGCGAGCGCACGAACGTGGCGGGATGCGGGATCGCGAGCGTCACGGCACGCCGCAGCATGCTCCCGGCCTTCGCGCACACCGCGTAGGTAATGGCGCCGCCCCAATCGTGGCCGACGAGATCCACCGGACCCCCGAGCTTGCCGATCAGCGCGTGAACGTCCGCGGCGAGCGTGTCGAGATCGTACGGGCCGACGCGTGGTGACGGCGCATAGCCGCGCAGCCACGGTGCGACAACGCGATGCGTGCGCGCGAGCTGCTCGAGGAACGGCACGGCGGTCGGCGGATGATCCGGGAACCCGTGGAGGAACACGAGCGTGGGTGCACCGGGTGGCCCGCCGACCAACGCGTGGACGGTACCCACCGGCAGCTCGAAGGTCGCGCGCTGGAGGCTCATCAGGGCGTCGCAGACCCCATCGCCGCCTGGAGCCGGCGCTCGAGGTCGACGAGGTCGGCTGATGGGATCCGATCCGTGCGCCACGAGAACCGTAGCGCGTTGCCCTTGATCTCGTGGCGGAACGCCTTGGTGCCGATCATCGTGAGAATCTCGAAGTAGATGTCCATCAAGGCGCCCTGCCCCGCGAACTGGGCGCGCACGTTATCGCCGATGCCGCCGAGGAACAGCTTGCCCTGCGCGATCCAGCCGTCGGCATCTGCCGGCGTGGGCGCGGGCGATAGCGCGAGGTCGACCTCGACATCGAGGGTACGCCGCGACGACATCATCGACATCAGGGCATCGCTGATCGCGCCCTCGGCTGCCACGACCGCGAACCGCGCACGCTCGAGCTTGAATCCGGGCTGGAACTCGCGCGGTCCCACGGCGCCGAGCATGCAGCGGCCATGTGAATCGGCGATGGTGGCCTCGGCATCCTTGACCGTCACGAGGGCGGTCTGCGCGTCCGCGATCGAGGCGAGCGGATCGAGATCGACATACTTGCCGTCGATGCCGCCGATGAAGATCACGTAGGTCGCCTTGCCCGCCTCCTGCGACCAGCGATCGTCGGGTAGCTCGGGCCCCCACTGGATCGGCACCACGCGGACATGGATCGTACGCGGCCCGTTCGCGCCCGGCGTCTCGAGCTGGTAGTGCCCCTTGCCGAGATCCTTGGGCGGTGTCGCGGGGATCAGGATCTTCAGGACCTCGCCCATCTTCTCCGGGTGCTCGAGGTGCGCCGCGATGTAGAAGCACGGCGAGCCACCGCAATCGAACGCGCCGATCGCGGAGAGGTCGCGGCCGAGATCGATTCCGGCGGCTTCCATCGCGGGCACCACGTTCGGGCTGAGCTTCTCGAACGCCTCGCCCGGGCGCTTGGTGCCGGTGAGCCCGATCACCGCGCGGTAGCACGCGAAGTTGAGCTCGCCCCACCAACTCGCGGTCTTCGGCGCGAGGAACGTGACGCCGTTCGTCAAGATCGGCGTGATGCTCGGCCCGTCGATGTTCTTGACCGCCGGGAGCTTGGCGACCGCCGCGGGCTCGGAGTCCTTGGACTTGCAACCGGCCAGCACCAGCGCGACGAGCAGCAGGCAGCGCATTCGCATCGGCGTACCGTGCCACAATCACCCCGTGACGTGGCGTCTCGTACCCGTGCTCGTTGTGGCGTGCGGATCGATGGCTCCGCTGCCGCGTGGGCCGGAGCGTCAGCCCGAGGTGATCGCAACGCCGCGCGAGCCGGCGACCCCGATCGTCGCGCGGTTCGACCTCGAAGTTCCGAGTGCGCCGACCAGCCTGGTCACCCTCGGCGGGAAGCTGTGGTGGACCGATGGCCTGGGCGCGGTGTGGTGGATGCCGGCTGATGGAAGTGCGCGCGCGGTGCAGCTCAGCGATGCCACGCATCCGAACTTCGCGTTCCACCTGTTCCGCGCCGGCGATCAGGTGTTCGCCACGTCGCGCGGCGATCTGCTGCGCGTGGCGGTCGATGGCGTGACAGCGCTCGGCGTCACCGGCCTCGCCGACCTGCCGGAGGAATCGGCGGGCGATGCGAGCGGACTGTACATCACCATGTTCAAGCGCACGTCGGTGCTCCGCGTGCCACGCACGGGCGGCAAGCCGCGCACGCTGGCCGAGGTCTCGCGCGGTGTGCTCGGCCTCCATGGCGACACCCTGTACGCGGCGAGCTATGCGAACGGAACGC
>JAYUVX010000198.1:0-15488 GCA_043753855.1 Myxococcales bacterium
TCGTGAACCTGGTGCAACATCTCGTGGAACACGATCCACGCGACGAAGAACCGAGGAACGAACGCGCGATCGAGCGAGCGATGAATCCGGATCAGCCGATCCTCGACCGAGTAGCTGCCCATCTTGATGCTGTTGCGCCGGCGCGCGCGGCCGGTTCGCGCGCCCCACGTGATCGAGGCATCGATCTTGTTCTCGAAGTAGCGAGCGTTGAGCTCGTCGTAGATCTGGCGCAGGTCGTAGTGCTCGCCAGCGGTGAAGATCACCTGGGCCGGAGTACGCCGCGAGCGGCCGCGGACATGATCGGAGTTCGCATCGATGAAATCACCGAGCACGCGCGACGCCTCTGGGTCGTTCTCGGCGATGTAGTGTGCCAGCGCGCGCGTGATCACTGGATCGGCATCGGCGAACATGTGATGGAGGCGGACCTCGTAGCGCTTGTCGCGCGGGATCCTGCGCACCGAGATCATCGTGTATCGGTTGTCGGTCAGCGTGACCAGGACGCGGCCCTTGGTCATGTGCGCGCGGATCCGGCGCTCCAGCGACTCCTGAGCTTCGAGGATCTCCGCAGGCGGAGAGGTGGTCTTGCGCGCGCGGCGCATCGCCTCCACCAACCCGATCGCGCGACTCGCGCCCGCACTCGTACCGACCAGCGAGGAGCCAGTACACGGATCCGCATGCGGGGATGCAGGGTGGGCAGCCAACAGTTCGCTCAACGAGGACTCCTGTTATTCAAGCACATAAGCAAGTGGGTGCCGACGACGCAGCTCACGCAGGGCCCTGGGACCCGCCGGGGTAATTGTCGAGCTGCGTCACGTGCGCTGCGTCGACGAAGAAAATTCTAATGCGCGGGTTCCGGGTGGATCCACTTTTCCACAGGCATCGGGATCGGATCCGATCGCAACTACTGGGAAAACCAGATGTGGGGCGGGATCGCACCCGGTCTGGTTCCAGTGCGCTATCTTCGCCGCCAGATGAGCGCGTTTCTGTCCACGTATACCCGGAGTCACAGCGCGGGCGAGCTGCGCGTCAGTGACGTTGGCAAGACGGTCGTCCTGACGGGCTGGGTCAAGACCTACCGGGACCATGGCCAGGCGATCTTCGTGGACCTCCGGGATCGCGAGGGGATCGCCCAGCTGGTGTTCGATCCGTCGTTCTCCAAGGAATCCCACGCGGCTGCGGGCTCGCTGCGCTCCGAGTGGTGTGTCGGGATCGTCGGCGAGGTCCGGTCCCGCGGCGGCAAGGTCAACGACAAGATGGTGACCGGCGGCGTCGAGGTCTGGGTCAAGACGCTCGAGGTGTTCTCGAAGTCCGAGACCCCGCCGTTCGCGATCGAGGACGACGTCGATACCAACGACACGCTCCGCCTCAAGTATCGCTACCTCGATCTGCGGCGGCCGAAGTTGCAGAAGAATCTGATCATGCGCTCGCAGATCACGCGGGCCACGCGCGCGTATCTCGCCGCGAACGGCTTCCTCGAGATCGAGACGCCGTTCATGGTGAAGTACACGCCGGGCGGCGCGCGTAACTTCCTGGTGCCGTCGCGGCTCAACCCCGGGAACTTCTACGCGCTCGCCGAGTCGCCGCAGATCTTCAAGCAGCTGCTGATGGTCGCCGGCTACGAGCGCTACTTCCAGATCGTGCGCTGCTTCCGCGACGAGGATCTACGCAACGAGCGGCAGCCCGAGTTCACCCAGATCGACATCGAGATGTCGTTCGTGACCGAGTCGATCCTGCAGACCATGATGGAGGGCTTGATCTCCACGTTGTGGCGGGAGGTCCTCGGGATCGAGCTCACGCTGCCCCTGCGCCGGATGACGTTCGCCGAGGCGATCGACAAGTATGGCGTCGACAAGCCGGACCTCCGCCTCGACCTGACGCTGTGCGATGTCTCGGCGCCGTCCCGCAACAGCGGGTTCAAGATCTTCGAGAGCGTCGTGGCGAGCGGCGGCATCGTGAAGTGCCTGCGGATCCCCGGTCCCGCCGAGAAGCTGTCGCGCTCGATGCTCGATGGGCTCACCGACTTCGCGAAGTCGTTCGGCGTGAAGGGCGTGGCGTTCGCGCGCGTCCAGGACGGCGGCGTGTGGCAGGCGCCGTTCGCGAAGAGCTTCTCCGACGAGGCGCGCAACGAGGTCAATCGGATCGCGGCCGCGGTGCCGGGTGACACGCTGATCTTCGTGGCCGAGCGCGCGAAGGTCGCCAACACCTGCCTCGGCGCGATCCGGCTGCACATCGGCGACAAGCTCGGCCTGATCCGCAAGAACGAGTGGCAGTTCATGTGGCTGACCGATCCGCCCCTGTTCGAGGTCGACGATCAGACCAAGGAGATCGCCGCGGCCCACCACCCGTTCACGTCGCCGCGCACCGAGGACGAGCACCTGCTCGAGACCGAACCGGAGAACGTCCTCGCGCGCGCGTATGACCTCGTGCTGAACGGCGTCGAGGTCGGCGGCGGCTCGATCCGTATCCACCGCAGCGAGCTGCAGGCGCGCGCGTTCAAGGCGCTGCGGATCTCCGAGGAGGACCAGCGCGCGAAGTTCGGGTTCCTCCTCGATGCGTTCAAGTACGGACCGCCTCCGCACGGCGGCATCGCGTTCGGCCTCGACCGGCTCGCGATGCTGATGACGCAGGCGGAGTACATGCGCGACGTGATCGCGTTCCCGAAGACACAGAAGGGCTCGGACCTGATGACCGAGTGCCCCACGCCCGTCTCGAAGAAGCAGCTCGAGGAGCTGTTCATCCAGGTTCGCCCCGACCTGCCCGTCAAGTAGACGGCCTGCGATCGGGGGGCCCGAGTCGCGCAAGCCGCCGAGGCCTCAGGTCTCCTTCGATGAGAGCATCGGCTCGGTGTCATGGAACGGCGTGAAGTCGAGATAGCGGGTGCCGTTCTCCTCGATCTTGATGATGTCCGCGAACCGGCGATCGAACACGAGGTCCTCCGCCTGATAGGTGAACCGCGTGTGCACGGTCGCGGCGAGCCGATCGTCGATGCCCTGGAACGTCACGATGATGTTGCCCTCGTTGGATCGCAGGTCGCCCGCGTTGAATCCGTACAGCGGGCTCGCCTCGTCGATCACGTGGAACACAGTCCACGACAGCGCGAAGCTCGGCTGCACGGGTGTGCGGAGCGGCAGATCGTAGATCCGGCGGGCCCGTTCGCCGCCCTTCAACCGCTCGTCGCGAGTGAGGTAGACGTGAATACTGGCCTCCACGATCGCGGTCGTACGTGCGTTGGCGAGCCGGAACATCAGCACGCGCTGACCATCGTGTTCCGCGATGATCGCGACGTTCGAGAACATCACCCGGGCCGATGGCGTGGAGAACCGCGCGAAGAACACGCCGGTCGTCAGCGCCGTGAATGCGAACCCGAGGAAGCTCTCGATCGTGACGACCGTGTTCGACAGCGTGTCCTCAGGCGCGAGCACGCCGTACCCGATGGTCGCGAGGGACTGCACGCTGAACCAGAAGTAGTCGAGGAAGCCGTGCACGTTCGAGACCTGGGCATGCCCGCCCCAGAGGATCCCGGCGAACACCAGGTTGGTGGCCACGAACATGCCGGCGAACAGCAGGAGGATCGTGGTCCACGACCGGGTCCGGAGGAAGTGATACGCGTCCGTGGCGAGCGTGCTGCCCTCCCCTCGCGGGAGGTTCCGGCGCTCGATGATCGCGCGCCCTCGGCCGTCACGGACCACCGTTGCCTTGCGTGCCACCGCGATCAGCTTACGACGTCAGCGCCGACCGAGATAGACGATGTGCTTGCGACCGCCTGTGCCGAACGCGTGTCGGGTGACCTCGAAGCCGGCGGCCTTGAACCGCTTCTCGTAGGGTGCATCCGCATCCTCCGACCACACCGCGAGCACGCCGCCCGGTGCGAGTGCTGCGCGTTGCTTTCCGAGCGCGGCGACCGAGTAAAACGGATCATTCCTGCCCTGGCTGGCATCGTTGGGGCCCTCGTAGAGATCGAGCAGGATCGCGTCGAACCGGCACGCCGAGCTGGTCGCGATCAGCTCCGCCACATCGATCAGCTCGACCTGGACGCGCGGATCGGCGACGGCGTGGTTGGTCGCCGGGCCCAGTGGGCCCCGGCACCAGGCGAGCACGTTCTCGTTGAGCTCCGCAACCACGACCTCGGCTGCCGGTGGCAGCACGTCGAGTGCGGCCCGCAGCGTGAACCCCATGCCGAGGCCGCCGACCAGCACGCGCGGCGCCTTGGCACCGGCAAGGTGAGCGAGGCCGAGTCGCGACAGCGCTTCCTCGGAGCTCCGCGAGAAGCTGTTCATCAGCACGCGGCCATCGATCACGATCAGGAAGTCGGAGTCGCCGCGCTGGCGAAGCTCCATCACGCCATCGATCAGATCGACGCTCGCGAGGGTCTTCCAGGGGCGCGCCATGGCGGCGCAGTATGTCAGGTCATCCAGGCCGGTGTGATCTCGAGCGTCATCCGGTTGCCGCGGCGGATGATCACGAGCTGGGCCGGCGTCGCGGTTGGCCAGCTGCGGAGCGCGCGGTGGAGATCGTCAACGCCCTCGATCCGCGTCGTGGCGAACCGGACCAACAGATCGCCGTCTCGGAGGCCGGCCCGGGCCGCGGGGCTGCCGTTCTCGATCGACTGGATCTCCACCGCGGCGCTGCCGAGCCCGTGGCGGTACGCGAGCCGGCGATCGAGCGGGCGGCGGATCGCCCCGACGCCCAGCCAGCCGCGCCGCACCTTGCCGTGCTGGAGCAGCTCGCCGAGCACCCAGGCCGCGGTCTCGACCGCGATCGCGAAGCCGATGCCCTGCGAGCGCGCGATGATCGCCGTGTTCACGCCGATCACTCGACCGGCGCCATCCAGCAGCGGGCCACCGGAGTTCCCCGGGTTGAGCGGAGCGGTGTGCTGGATGACGCCATCGATCAACCGGTTGCCCTTGCCGCGCAGACTGCGCCCGAGCGCCGAGATGACGCCGGTGGACACCGTGGATTCGAAGCCGAGTGGATTCCCGATCGCCACCGCGAGCTGCCTCACCGCGGTGTGAGCGAGCCATCGATCGACAGGTAGGTCACCGGCTGCTGCGAGGGTGCGAGCGCCGCCGCATCGACGCGGACCACCGCAAGATCGGTCGCGGGATCGTCGCCCATCACCTGGGCCTCGGCGATCTCGCCGATCGACGTGCGCACGCGGATCTTGGTCACACCCGACACCACGTGGCTGTTGGTCATCACGTAGCCATCCGGCGTCACCACGAACCCCGAGCCGGCCCCGCCGCGCCTGCCCTTGCCAGCGACCTCGAGGCTGACCACCGCGGGACCCGCGCGATCGACGACGCCAACCACGGCGCGCGAATAAGCGTCGAGCAGGTCGGTGTCTTCGGCGTGCAATTCCGGCGCGGTGGCCACGCTCACGTCTTGCTCCCCAGGGTGACCTGCAACGAGAGCTTCGCGCCGCCGCGGAGCAGCGCGAGCTCGACCTCGGCTCCGGCGCGCGAAGCCAGAGCGCGCCGCAGGGTATCGGGTCCGGTCACCGGCGTGCCCGCGACGTCGATGATGATGTCGCCGACGATCAGGCCAGCGGCCGCACCGGGTCCGCCCTCCTCGAGGCTCGCGATCAGCGCACCCTCGTCGCGACCGGCGATCTGCGCCAGCGACGCGGTCAGGGCTGCGGGATATGCGCCGACCCCGAGGTAGCCCTTGCGGATGCCACCGTGCTTGACCAGCTCCTCGACCACGCGACGCAGCGTGACCGAGGGGATCGCGAGGTCCGCGCGGCGGAGCAGCGTGCGGGTGTTCATGCCGATCACCTGGCCGTCGGGATCGATCAGCGGCCCGCCCGCGAATCCGCGCGGGATCTGGCGATCGGACTCGACATAGCGATCGAGCTTGCCGCCGTGCGGAGTCTCGATCTCGGGTCCGAGCACGCCGATCGCACGCAGCGAGGCGCGCGCGGTGCGGCCCGGGCGACCGACCGCGAGCGCGAGGTTGCCGACGCCGAGGCCATCGAGCTCGCGGAACGTGGCCGGGGTGAGGCCGCCGCCGGCGACCTGGAGGACCACGAGGTCGGTGCCGGGATCGCGGCCGATCACCTCCGCGTCCCGCTCCTCGAGCGAGCCGTCCGCGGTGGGGACGCCGATGCGCGTGTGATCCGGAGTGTGGAAGCTCGCGCTGATCACCCGATCGGGGGACCAGACGATGCCGGTGCCGCCGCCGTGGCCGCGCGAGATGTGGACGACGGAGGGAGCGACCGCGGCGACCGCGGTGGCGAGGGCTTGATCGAGGGCATGAAGTGCCGGTAACGCCATGTGGGACTCTCTTTCTCCGTCGACTCTGCGCTGCTCGGTAACGCCCGCATATCGTCCGTTCGGCGGGGTTCTCGTCGGGAAAACGGCGAGGTAGCAGCGTCCTGCTAGCAAATCCGACAGCCCCCCGATCCCCGTCCTGCCCATCCAGGGAGGGTTGACCTGGACGTTGGTCGTGTCCACCTTGACCCTAACGTTCGCGTCAGCCTCCATGTCAGAGGCGACCCAGGACGTCGAGGAAGCCACATGACGCGCAATCCGAATCTTCCGATCGTTTCCGTGAGTGACCCGATCAAGGTCGCTCTCCTGACGGACGATCCGCTGCTCCGCGCCGGCGTCTCCAGCCTGCTCGCGCAGCTTGGGTCGATCGACGTGGTCGAACGCGATCGCGCAGAGGTTGCGCTGTGGGACGCGGGGGTCGACGCCAGCAAGACCCTGGGACGGCTGTCGGAGCTCCGCCTGCTGTCGATGCCCGTGGTCGCCGTCGTCGGGGACCCTTCGCATGTCGCTCCTGCCCTCGCTGCCGGTGCACGGGGCGTGGTGCTCCGCGACCAGGTCGGTCCTGGAATCCATGCGGCGCTCGCCGCGGTTCGCAGCGGCCTCACGGTGCTGGACACCGCGCTCGCCTCGAGCCTCGTGCCCTCGCAGCCGACCCGTCCGGAAGGTGGCACCAAGGGTCGTGGCGAGCTGACCGAGCGGGAGAAGCAGGTCGTCCAGCTCCTCTCGGAGGGCCTGTCGAACAAGTTGATCGCGGATCGCCTCGGCATCAGCGACCACACGGCGAAGTTCCACGTCAACGGCGTGATGATGAAGCTTGGCTCTTCGACCCGGACCGAGGCCGTCGTCGAGGCGTTGCGCCGCGGCCTCGTGCGGCTGTAGCCCGCGCCGGCAGCCAGCCGAATTCGTCGAGGGCGACCAGGCCTGCGTCACTGATCGTGACGCCCTCGCCGCCGAGCAGCGCCCGCTGCACCGCTGCGCCCACCGGATCGTGAATCGCGATCCGACCGCGCAGCGTTCCGGCCTTTCCGATCACCCGCTGCCACGGCAGCTGATCGCCCGGCACGCTGGTCTTGAGTGCGGCCGCGGCGATCCGCGCGCCCCCGGGGATCCCGGCGAGCTCTGCAACCTGGCCGTAGGTCGCGACGCGGCCCTTCGGGATCGTCCGGATCACCGCCTTCACGGCGCGGTATAGCTGCTGGAGGTGCGCGGAGTCCGACGACGCGACCACGCCCGAGCCTACTACGGGCCGGTTGCAAACGCGGCGGTGCCCGGCGGCTGGCGATCGGCGGTATACGAGGGCCGATGCGGATCACGGTCCTCTACTTCGCGGTGTTCCGGGAGAAGCTCGGCGTCGACGCGGAGACCCTCGATCTCCCCGAGGGTGCGAAGGTCTCCGACGCCGTCGCAACCCTCTCGAGTCGCCACCCACCGATCGCGAAGCTCGCCGGCAAGTTCCGGGTCGCCGTGAATCAGGAGTTCGCGGAGGGCGATCGCGAGCTCTCCGATCACGACGAGCTCGCGCTGATCCCGCCGGTGGCAGGTGGCAGCGGACGTCACGTGGTGCTCT
This sequence comes from Myxococcales bacterium, assembly GCA_043753855.1. Lineage (GTDB taxonomy): Bacteria > Myxococcota_A > Polyangia > Haliangiales > Haliangiaceae > JABFXX01. Next base: position 7,837 of record JAYUVX010000198.1, read on the forward strand.
CGCCCGATCCGCTGTCGCTCGATCGCTGCCTCGCCGCCATCGGCGGTCCCGGCATGGGCGGCATCGTCACGTTCACCGGCATGGTGCGCCGACAGAGCCGCGGCGTCACCGTGGATCACCTCGAGTACGAGGCCTACGGATCGATGGCGCTGCGCGAGATGACGCGGCTGTGCGAGGAGATCGAGGCCGAGGTCACGGGGTGCCGACTCGCGGTGGAGCACCGCACCGGCACACTGCAGATCGGCGACCTCGCCGTGGTGATCGCGGCCGCGGCGCCGCACCGTGCCGAGGCGTTCACCGCGTGCCGCGCGATGATCGATCGGCTGAAGGACCGCGTGCCGATCTGGAAGAAGGAGATCAGCGACGACGGCACCGAGTGGGTCGGGCTCGGCCCCTAGCTCAGCGGGTGTTCTGGCTGCCCGCGCTGCCTGCGCCGGCGGTTCCGGATCCGACCGCGGGCTCGGTGCTCGGCGGGATCGTGCTGGACCCGGCAGTGGCACCGCTGCCAGTGCTCTCGCCGGTGGGACCGGGCGTTGGCGGTGCGACGTACGCATCGACCGGAGGCGCCGAGACCGTTGGCGGCGGCGGGTTGACGGGCATCGGCGTGACCACTTCCTTGCCACGCAGCGATTCGTCCGCTGGTTGCACGGTGAGGTTCGGCCGCGAGTTTCCGCCGCCACCCGGATTGTCCATGTTCGTATTCTTGACCGAGGGACCGCAGAACTGCGGCAGCCGCTTCATGTCCTTGAAGTGACCATCGAGCTTGATGTGGAACAGGTTATCGGGACCGATGCTCGCGCCCGTGGTGGTAAGCGCGGCGAACGTCTTCGGCTCGCGCTTCTGCAGGGTCTCGGACCCCCGGAACCGCAGGCAGCCGGCGACGCTCGAGTCCCCGAACTCCGGCGAGAGCGTCATGTTGTAGTCGATGTGGAGCTCGCCATCCTGGGACTTCGCATCGAACTTGGTCAGGTCGAGCTGGCCATCCTTGATGACCACCGTCGCGAGCATGGTGTCGACGTTGACCTTGCCGAAGTCGATGCCATCACCCGCGAACGCCTGGCTGCGTGCATTCTTGAGCTTCGGCTTCAGCTTGGTCTTGCCATCGCCGAACGTGCATCCGGTCGGGCACTCGAACGAGATGTCGCCGACGGCCTTGGTCCAGTCGGGCGCGGTCTTGCCGGCCTTGTTCTTCTCGTTCGGGAGATCGAGCGAGACCTCGATCTCGAGCTTGCCCGCCATCGGCAGGCCGATCGCCTCGCGCATCGGCAGGTTCGCCGCCGGCAGATCGACGCCTTCGATGTCGACCGAGGTGCCCGACTTCGAGACCTCGAGCGTGCCCTTCAGGTGGCCGGTGGCGATCTTGGCATCGATCCGCACCGAGGCAGCGCCTCTGATCAGCGCGAGGATGCCGAGGTCGACCTCGAGCTTCTCGATGTAGAGCGTGCTCGCGACCTCGTCGAACTTGGCCGGTCGCGTGCGCAGCGTGACCGCGTTGAAGTAGACACGACCGGGCATCAAGCCGCGATCGACCGAGCCGATCGTGACGTCGTACTTCGCGCTCAGCGCCTCGACGATCTTGTCCTTGACGCGGCCATACGGGAACGTGAGCTGCAGCGCGAACACGAAGGTCACGATCGACAGCACGACGAACCCGACGTAGCGCAGCACCAGACGGCCGCGACGGCCAAGCGATGGCAGCTGGATCGCCATCTCAGCCCCCCTTCTTCTCGGCCGAGCCGGCGCTGCCCGAGCCCGTACCCTCGCCCTTGGGCGGAGGCTCCTTGGAGTACGTCGAGACCTCGAGGGTCGCGTCGAGCTTCTCTTTGGACTTGAAGTCGCGCCGGAGGTCGATCCGCGTGACGACCACGATCTTGGACGCGGTCTCGATCTCCTGGAGGAACTTCTTGAACTGATCGATCGTCAGATCGGAGATCTGGCAGGAAACCGAGTTGGTGACGAAGCCGTTGCGGGTGACGGCGTTGCGCGGCGTGGTGCCCTTCAGCGTGAACCCGGCGTTCTGCGCTGCGTGGGAGAGGTAGGTATCGAGGCTGACCGGTTCGACGCCCATCGTGGCGACCACGTCGTCGGCCGGCTGCACGGGACCACGTGCCTTCAGATCCTCGAGCACGAGGAGCGCCTTGCGCATCTTGTCGTTGCGCGCCTCCATGTTGCCGAGGCCGTCGTGGATCGACAGGCCGAGCCAGATCATGATCGTCAGCGGCACCGCGATCGCCGCGATCACGACCAGCCGCCGCTCGCGCGGGGAGATCCGGTCCCAGAAGTCTCGTGCTCGGTCGCTTACGTTCGCCATGACAACCTCACATGCACGCCGTGGTGATGGTCAACTTGAACTTCTTGGTACCGTCGGCGTTGGTGTCGGTCTGGCCGCGATTGACTTCCTTGAAGCAGTCGATCTTCTTCAGCTCGGAGACCAGGAGATCGATCCCCTCGGCCGTCTTCGTCGTTCCCTGGATGTCGACCTTGGCCTCGTCGATCTGCATCTGATCGATATCGAGCGTGATCTTCTCCTTCGGGGGGACCTTGTTCGAGATCTCGAGCAGGATGTCGTAGGCCGACAGCTTCGGTAGCGGTGACATCGTGCTCGAACCACCTGGACCGTTGGAGTCGAGCACGGCGTCCGCGGTCTTCGCCGCGCCGAACTGCTCGGTGGACTCCTCGGCGAGCCTCGCCGACAGGATCTTCTCGGCCTTGCGCAGTTGGTAGAGGTCCGCGTACGCGCTCCCGGCCGCGAACGCCGCGATCGCGAGCACCGCCGCACCCAGCGGAACGGCGCGGCTGCGCAGGAACGACAGGTCCATCTTCACGGCCAGCGCACCGGAGCGCAGGTCGAACTGAGGCCGGCCGCCGGCGGCGTCGTACGCCATACCGATCGTCATCGCGGCGCTATCGATCGGCAGCTGCAGCGAGCCAGCGCCGAGCCGCGGACCGGCGAGCGCGACCGTGTCGTCCTGCGTGGGCCGCCACACCGAGATGCCGAGCTGCTCGGTCAAATACGACGCGATGCCGCGCAGCCGTGCGCCACCACCGACGAGCAGCGCCACGATCGGCGCGAACCCCGTGCGCGCACGACATGCCGCGAGGGTCTGGCGCAGGTCGCGGGCGAACGGTGCGAGCTCGCCGACCGTGACGGTGTGGATCCGCGCCCACTGGTCCGAGGTGGCGGGCTCGGCCTGCGAGGCGATGAAGCCATCGGAGTGCTTCGCGCGCTCGGCATCGGCGAACGGCAGCTTCCAGAACTTCGAGATCGCCTCCGTCACGTGCTTGCCGGCGCGCGCGATGCTGCGGCTGAACACGGCCTTGCCATCAGCGACCACCACGACATCGGTGCGATCGTGACCGATATCGATCACCGCGACCGCACCATCGGTGCGCGCGTTGGTCAACGACGGCGTGCGCTCGACGAGCCGCGCCGCCGAGCCCCCCGACGCGAGGATGCCGCGCGGATCGAAGCCGCAGCTCTTGCCGAGCTCGATCAGCTGCTCGGCGCGCTCGCGGCGCATCGCATAGGTGAGGACGCGCATGCCGGCCGTCGGCGCTGCTTGCCGGCCGCGCGTGGCATCGGCGGGAATTATCGTGATATCGAGAGCCGCCGGCACGGGGATCGGTTCGAACGTGTAGACCATGTCCTCGAGATCGACGGGCACCACGCCCTCGAGCTCCCCACCGACCGCCTTGTCGAGCTCAGACCGGCGCAGGTTCTTGAAGCCGAACTCGATGACCTGGGTGAACACCTGGTCGCCGTAGACGCCGATGTACCCCGAGTCATCGCCGAGCCGCAGCTCGTCGATCATCGAGGCGAGCACCGCCTTCGCGCGGGTCTCCGCGGGCTGATCCCCGGGCGGCACGAGCCGCTCGATGACGTTCAGCAGGGTAGCCCCGCGCAGGCCTGGACTGGCGATCGCCAGCTTCACGCTCCACGCTCCGAGATCGACAGCGAACATGCGACTCGCCATATCAGTCTTCCCTCAGGAACACCCAGGCCCCCTTGGGCACGGGAGGTTTACGGACGTTCTGCAGGACCACCTTGGTGTCCCACACGCCCGTCAGCGTCGCTCGGATCGGCGGATACACCGGCGATCCGTCTGCATTCTTCTGCTTGCGATCGATCTCGCCCCACGCTTGCACCCGATACGTGCGGCGCGGACCCGCGGTCGCCATCTGCGCGAGCTTCGTCTTGTCGAGCTCGAGGCCGAGCTTCTCGTTGCCGAGGGCGCCCGAGCTCACGGCCGCGCTCGCCGCGCTGCCCGCCTGGCCCGTGGTGCCGGCGAGCGTTCCGATCTGCGCTGCCGGATCCTTCACGAAGTCGATGAAGTCGTCGACGCTGGTGAACGTCATGCCGAACTGCTTGGCCTTCGCCACCAGACCGGCGAGCGTGAACAGCTTCTGCGGGTTCGCGAGCACTGGATCGTTCGGGTTCTTCGCCGACAGATAGAGGATCGCGGCGATCAGCTGGCTGTTCGAGAGCGCCGACAGGTTGGTCTTGCAGCCGCCATACACGGTGAAGGACGAGCCGAACAGCGTCCAGAACCGATCGTCGATGCCGCGCACGAGCTTCGCCTCGCCGACGGTATCGAGGTAGTTGTTCTTCGGCTTGTAGGAGTCCTTGAGGTTCTCGTAACCGTAATCCTCGGTGGTTCCGCGGTCGCGGTTGCGCAGGCTGTTCGAATCGATGTAGTCGAGCAGCGACGAGACCTGGAGCGCGCGGTCGCGGCGATAGCCTTCGGCGTCGGGCTCCTCGAACACCGGGTCGTAAGCCGGGAAGTAGATCAGCGCATCGAGCGCGCTCTTCAGCGTGGCAGCGGTTGCGTCATTGCCGTTCGCGCAGTTGATGTTGATCTTGTCGTCGTCCGTGGAGATCTGGCCGACGATACCGCACGACCCGATGTCGGCGCCGAGGCCCTTGGCGTCGCTCGCGGAGAACCCGACCGCGGCCTGGACCTCCTCGCTCGAGCCGCAGAACGCGAGCAGCACCTGATCCGCGAAGTCAGTGATCTGCACCGAGCCGCGCAGCTCCTTGATGTTGTCGATCCGCTGCTGCAGTCGGATCACCAGCTCGCTGAGGTTCGAGGCGGACTTCGCGAGAAAGTGCGCGCGCATCTGATCGCGATAGTTGGCCGCGGCGATCATGTCGACGTTAGTCGACGTGCCGAACTGATTGGAGATCACGAGCGTGATCGCGATCGCGATCAGCACGGTGACCAGAGCGACTCCGCGCTGGCGCCGTCGACGCACGACCGGCTTGGCACCGAGCGTTCGCGGCCTGGTCAGGAACGTCCAGATGTAGAGGAAGGGCTTCATTGGACGAAATTCAGCGGCTCCTGCATGGAGATCCGCGCCTCGGTGACGAGCTTGTAGTCGTGGTCGCCGGGATCCTTCACCGTGATGGTGATCCGCACGCGCGTGGGCAGCATGCCCTTCTGGCCGTCCGACTGCGTGGTGTCCCAGGTGTCCTGCCAGTCGGCATTCTTCCAGCTGAAGTACTCGAGCTTCACGTTCTGCACGTCGGATAGCAGAATGTCATAGTCGCCCGGCAGGTCATCGGGCGGTTCGTTGGACTGGCGGCGCTGCTCGCGACGGACCCAGTCGGTGGCGCCGGCCTTGTCGGGGTTGTTGCGCGAGAGGTACTGGATCACCGTCTGCTCGGACTCGTTCGCATCGGCCCACAGCACGCGGTGGCCCAGCGTCGAGAACCGCACCTCGGGAACCTTCGACCCGGTCTTTGCCACGAACATCGTCCGCGGGTGTGACTGACTCGCATCCTCGTTGCGCGACAGGTACGCGGCCTCGAAGTCGGCGACCACGCGCGACATCGCCATCCGCAGCTCGTGGTTGCGCTGCTCGTACTTCTCGAACGTGCGCTTGGTATCGGACGTGTTCGAGATCGTCCGCCACGCGAGGCCCATCATGACCACCATGATCGCGCTCGCGATCATGACCTCGATCAAGGTCAGGCCGGCCTGCGTGCGGGCGCGCGTCACTTGGTGTTGCTCCCGCTGCCGCGACCCGGCTGACCGATCCGGCGGCCGCTACCACTGCCACTGCCACTGCCCGAGCCACCACCGGCGTCCTCGAGATCCTGCGAGCCCATGCCCGAGAGCACCTTGTCCATCGCCGCTGCGTTGGTGAAGTAGGCGACGACCCGCATGTCGCGATCCGAGCCGACGACCTGCCACTTGATGTACAGCGTCACCTTGCGGATCGAGACCTTCAGGATGTTCTGCACCATCGAGTACTGACCCTGAATGAACGAGGCGCCCGCCTTGGAGTCCGCGTTCTTGCTGCTCTTGCCGCCACCGCCGAAGCCGCCGCCGAGCATCGAAAGCATGCCGCCCAGCGCGGAGTTCTGGAATCCGCTCGGTGCCTCGCCGCCGTCGGAGCCAGAGCCCTTGCCGGAGCCAGCGCCGGAGCCAGCGCCGGAGCCCGAACCGGCGGCCATCGACTGCAGCTTGTCCCAGCTCGGCAGCTCGACCTGCTGGACCTTCGCGCACCACTCCACGCCGGGCCAGCCCTCGTCATCGAACGGCTTGTAGTCGGTGCAGGTCTCGTCGGCGTCGGCGAGCCCGGTGTCGCTGAACCCGTCCTTGATCAGCGTCTCCTCGAGGTCGTACATCTTGCCGCGCGCGAGATCGGTGACGACGCCCATCATCTGCGCCTGCCGCGCGTTGAAGATGCTGCCGGCGGCACTCTTGATCAGCACGGTCAGCGCGAAGCCGAGCAGCGAGAGGCCGATCATGACCTCGAGCAGCGTGAACCCCGCAGCGCGGAGGCGTGAACGCTTGGTCCCGCTCATTGCTCCGCTCCATCCCGCTTCGCATCGCGATTGCCCATCGCGTTGCGCAGCATGTGATCGTCGATGCTCTTCAACGTGCCGTCCTTCAGCTCGACACGCCCCGTCAGGCCATAGACCAGGATCGAGAACGTCTCGCTGCCATCGGTCATCTCGATCACCGACTTCTCCGACGACCCCATCGGGAAGAAGTAGATCGCGACGTGACCCTTGGTCTGGCCCTGGTCGAGGTGCTGGACCCAGACCTCCTTGAACTTGATGCCCTTGGCCGAGTACAGCTTGCGCGCCCAGCCCTTGCCGGTGGCATCGCCCGTGATCGCATCGCTCGCCGGCACGCACGTACGGTCCGCGATGTGCTGACCGGCCACCGCGACCGCGCGCTTGGTCGCCTCTTCCGGATCGCCGGCTGCAAACGCATCCTCGGGCAATTGCCCGAGCCGCTGCTTGCCGCGCTCGATCGCGTCCTTGGTCTCGTCGGGCTTCTTGTCGAGCTTCTCGTTGCGAACGATCGCCGTCTGACCGCGGCAGACCTCGACGAGATACTGGTGATCGTCGAGATCGAGGATCACGCGGTGCATCTCGCCGTGCTCGATCGACAGCTGATTCGCGCGCCGCAGCACGGCGGCGAGCTCGGTCGCGTTGTCGACCAGGTCCGCCTTGGTGATCATCCGGAACCCCGACCGCACGAGCACGGCACCGCCCCCGATGATCGCGAGCACGATCATGATCTCGAGGACGGTCATGCCCCTATGTGGACGGCGGTCGGTCATGTGCGATCAATCCCAGGACTTGATGTCGTCGGTCGTGCCGTCCTTGCCGTCCTCGCCGGGCGACATCACGGCCA
>JAYUVX010000199.1:0-15467 GCA_043753855.1 Myxococcales bacterium
GCAGGAGCGAGCGGCGGTGCCGGTGCGAGCGAATCTGCAGGAGCGAGCGGCGGTGCCGGTGCGAGCGAATCTGCAGGAGCGAGCGGCGGAGCCGGTTCAAGCGCGGGCGGATCTGCGGGCGCAGGGGCGAGCGACGGAGCCGGTGCGGGTGGATCCGCAGACGCCGGCGCAAGCGGCGGTACCGGTGCGAGCGCCGGTGGATCTGCGGGCGCAGGCACGGGTGGACCTGCGGGCGCAGGCGCGAGCGGCGGAGCCGGCGGAAGCGCAGGTGGATCTGCGGGCGCAGGCGGCAGAGCCGGTGCGGCGGCGGGCGGCGGAGCAGCGGCGGCGGGTGGGTCCTCCGACGTTGGCGCGAGCGCCGGTGGTGCCGCCTCGACGGGCGGTGGAGCCTCGAGCGGGGGCGCAGCGGCAGGTGCCGGTGGTGCTCCGGCGGCAGGCGCAGCTGGTGCCGGCGGCAGCGCGGACGTCGGTGGCGCTGCAAACGTCGGTGCTGCAGCGAACGTCGGGGGCGGAGCGAACGTCGGCGGTGGCGCGAACGTCGGTGCTGTCGCGAACGTGGGTTCTCCCGCGAACGTCGGCGGCGCCTCGGACGTCGGCGCTGCGAATGCCGGCATGGCTTCCTCGGCAAATGTCGACGGCGCTGGCAGTGTCGGCAGCGCTGCGAATGTCGGCGGATCGGCCACAGGTGCAGCGGCCGGTGGCGCCGCGACCGTCGGTGCCACGGGCCCTGTCGATGGCGGAATCGCTGCCGGTGGCGGTGCGGGCTCGCCCGATGCCCATCTCCATGATCACAGCGTCGATCCGACGACCGCTTCCACGATGCGCCAGCCGATGGACGTCGCGTCGCACAGCGCGGACATTCAGGGGAGCGCCAGCGGCAACGTCGCCGAGGCTGGATTCAACGATGCGGTCGGTGGCGAAGGGCAGGCCGTGGTGCACGGCGGCGCCGTCGGGACCGGCGAGAACCACATGGGCGGCCTGACCGGTGCCGATGGCGAGGTGTCGGCCACCGCCGGCACGGCGAAGGTGTTCGGCGCGCACGACGCGAACACCTCGACCGGCGAGCTCGGCGAGCGCGCGGTCGTGGGCTCGGGCTACAGCGATCCGCGCTCCGAGGCCGGTCGAGCCGAGCTGCTGTCCGGTCGCGCGGGCGGCGATGTGCAGGCACGGGCCGATGTCGTCCAGTCCGATCGCGCGAACGTCGAGGGTGCGATCGGCGATCCGACCGGAACCGCCAGCGGGGCCGCCGAGGGCGCCGCCAGCGGCGAGCTTACCGCGCGGACCGGTGGAGCGCCCGCGGACGGTGTTGCCCACGCCAAGGTCATCAAGGACGACGTTCGCAACCCGGAACGGGCCGTCGAACAACTCGGCGAGACGGAGATCGACAAGCAGAAGTTCGAAGCGCAGGGCGCCGTGGGGATCTCGGTAGGCAGCGACGAGATCCGGAACAAGCCGGGTGATGACAAGAAGTAGCGACCAAGCAGCCAACCGATTCGCGGAGAACCGTTCGGTGTGCTCCGCAGTTCGGAAGTGAAACGCCAGGCCCGGCTTGTTGGACCGCGCGGCACGCCGAGTGGCGGTGCGGAGGCGAATGGCGAGGCCCGCGGCACCGCCGAATGGCGGCGCGGAGGTGAATTAACCCGCCACGCGTTGACCGCGAGTCGGGGTATTTCTAGGATTCACCGCTCGGTTCGAAGCGGTCGAAACGAAAGGATTCTCGGGTGGACGAGGAAGCGCTCATTGCTTGGCAGGACGTGCTCGACATGGTGGCGGCGGGACGCCCGAACGACGTCGCTTGTCCGTTCTGCAATCATCGTCCTCTGACCATCGAAGAGGTCGAGCAGACGACGCGGATCTCCTGTAGCAAGTGCAGCAAGTTCATCCAGGGGCGGTTCAACCCGTAACCATGTCGAACGATCGCGATTTTCTCGGCAAGGGTCTGCGGTTTCCTGTGTCGATCAACCTGAACGGTGGCGTCTCGAGCTCGCAGCTCGAGGAGAATGTTCGCCAGTCGATCTTCATCATCCTCGGCACGGCGCCGGGCGAGCGGCTCATGCGGCCCGACTTCGGCTGCCGCATCCACGACCTCATGTTCGCGCCGAACCACGAGATGACCGCCGCCCGCGCGGAGATCTACTGCGAGGAGGCGATCTACAAGTACGAGCCGCGCATCGAGCGAGTGTCGTGTCGCGCCTTGCCGAATGCCAGCCAGCCGAACCAGCTCGACATTCGCGTCGAGTACGTGATCGCTGGCGTCAATAACGCGAAGAATCTCGTGTTTCCGTTCTACCTGAAGAACGACGACGAATCCGAGACGTCGTCGAACGGCGTGACCAACGGCTCCAACGCCACCTAGCAGCTGATCCAATCCCATGATCCCACCGCCGAAGCTCGACGACCGCTCGTTCAACGACATCGTCGAGGAAGCCATCTCGATGATCCCGCGCTACGCGCCGGAATGGACGAACCACAACGCCTCCGATCCGGGCATCACGCTGATCGAGCTCGCGGCGTGGATGACCGACCTGCTCATCTACCGGATGAATCAGGTCCCCGACAAGAACTACGTCGCGTTCCTGAATCTGCTCGGGATCAAGCTCAATGCGCCGCGGTCTGCGCGCGGTCTGGTGCGGTTCACCCTCGTCGAGGGAGCCACCAAGCAACGCGTTCCGCGCGGCACCCAGGTCTCCACGCCGCAGGCCACCGAGGAGCACACGGTCACGTTCGAGACCGCTCGCGATGCGGTCGTCGCGTCGGTGGTGCCCGATCGCTGCTTCACCTACTACGACAACAGCTACTCCGAGAACAGCCGGTTCGTCGATCCACAGCCGAACACCACCGAGGGTTCGTTCGAGGTGTTCGCCGGTGCCCAGCGCATCGAGCGGTTTCTGTATCTGTCGGATCCGCGGTTCGCAAACACCGGTGAGTCGGCGCTGCTCCGCGTGTTCCTCGGTACGCCCGAGCGCGGCGCGCGCGACCTCGCTCGGCTGCTCGAGTGGGAGTACTGGGAGGGCACGCGCTGGAAGGAGCTCGAGGGCGCGCAGATCGAGGTCGATCGCGGCGAGATCGCGTTCCTCGGACCGTTGCGGTTCGAGCCGACCACGGTCAATCACATCGAGGGGCTGTGGATGCGCGGCCGCCTGGCCGAGGTCCCGGAGGCGCCCGAAGACACCGAGATCGATACGATTCGCGCGCGCGTCGAGGTGATCGGCGAGGGCATCCTGCCGACGCATTCGTTCGCGAACCTCGACAACAGCGCGTTCCTCGCGCTCGACCTCGGCAAGAACATCTATCCGTTCGGCAAGGAGCCGAAGGCCGACTGCATCCTGTACCTCGCGTGCGAGGAGCTGCTGCAGACCGCCGATGCGTACATCTCGATCGAGATGCTGCTCGCCGACTCGAGCGTGATCCCGCGGCCCAACCCATCGGAGCAGCTCGTGCTTGCATTCGAGTACTGGGACAGCAAGCGCTGGCGTCACCTCGGCCGCTCGGCACCGCGCGGTGCGCTGCCGGGCGCCGGCGACGAGCTCGGCTTCCACGACGACACCAAAGCGCTCTCGCAATCCGGCACGGTCAGCTTCCGTCGCCCCAAGGACATGGAGGCGATCGAGATCAACGGCGTGATGATGCGCTGGGTCCGGATCCGGATCGAGAAGGGCGACTATGGCGAGCAGGGCAGCTACACGCTCGAGAGCGACAAGTGGATCTTCAAGGACGACCGTCCGCTACGTCCGCCTGCGCTCCGCTCGATGGCGTTTCGCTACCGCGAGGACTATCGCGATGCGCGGTTCGTGCTGTCGTTCAACGACTTCCAGTTCACCGATGTGACCGAGGTCGCCCGCACCGAGTTCACGATCTTCCAGCCGTTCCAGGCGAAGGCCGAGGAGTCGCCGGCGTTGTATCTCGGTTACAAGGGCAAGCCGCCGAACGATCCGCTGAGCCTGTACTTCCAGCTCGACGAAGAGCTCGGGCTCGGCTCGCTACCCACCGAGGAGGCGGGCATCGCGACCGGTGAGCTCGAGAAGCACGAGGCGATGCGCCGGCTGTCCTGGGAGAGTGGTCAGCGCGTGATCTGGGAGTACTGGGATGGCCGCGAGTGGGCGCCGCTCCCCGTCGATGACGAGACCCAGGGCTTCACCAACTCGGGCTTCGCGTTCTTCGTGGCTCCGGACGACTGGGCCGCGTCGAGCAAGTTCACCGAGGAGCGGCACTGGCTGCGCGCGCGGCTCGAGCAGGGCGGGTACGTCAAGCCGCCGCGCATCCGCATGATCGTCACCAACGCGATCGACGCGTTCAATCACGAGACGATCCGCGAGGAGACCCTCGGCAACTCCGATGGCTCGCCGATGCAGTCGTTCCAGTTCCTGCGCCAGCCGCTGCTAGACGACGAGTTCGTCGAGGTCCGCGAGCGTCAGGTGCCTGCGGCCGAGGAGATCGCGGATCTCGGCCCCGATGCGGTCCGCCTCGTCGAGCAGGAGAACCCGCAGAACAACGAGCGCTGGGTGCGCTGGAAGCGAGTTGATAGCTTCTTCGCGTCCGGGCCGCGTAGTCGCCACTACACGCTCGACTACGTGACCGGCGTGATCACGTTCGGCGATGGTCGGCGCGGCCTGGTCCCGCCCGAGGCGAAGAACAGCATCGTCGCGAGCGCGTACCGGATCGGCGGCGGATCGCTTGGCAACGTCAACGCCGGAACCCTGACCTCGCTCGGCCGCGCACTCGCGTACATCGAGGGCGTCACCAATCCGCTGCCCGCGCAGGGCGGTGCGAACCGCGAGACCATCGAGGAGGCGAAGAACCGCGCTCCGTACACGATCAAGAGCCGCGACCGCGCGGTGACCTCCGAGGACTACGAGATGCTGGCGCTCCGCGCATCGACCACACTTGCGCGTGCGCGCTGCGTACCGGATCGCACGAACCGCGGCCACGTCACGCTCGCGATGGTCCCCAAGGGCGATCTTCGCGCTCAGGAGCTGACGCGGCGGCTGGTGCCGTCGAACGAGGTGCTGCGGTTCGTCAAGCGCTACCTCGATGACCGCAAGCTCGTCGGCACCGTGCTGAACGTGGTGAAGCCGCGCTACAAGGACCTGTCGCTGCGCGTGGTGTTGATCCGCCGCACGGTCGGTACCAGTGACCGGCTGCGCAAGGACATCGAGGCCAAGATGCGCCGCTACCTGCACGCGCTGGTCGGCGGACGAGATGGCAAGGGGTGGGAGTTCGGGCGTCCCGTGCTGAAGGCCGAGCTGGTGCACCTCGCCGAGGAAGTGCCGGGCGTCGAGGGCGTGGACTCGCTGGGGATCTGGGACGAGCATCGTAACGTCGGCGTCGAGCACCTCCGGCTCGACGATGACGAGCTGCCGTTCCTCGTGCACGTTCACGTCGCGGAGAAGGTCCGCGACGACATCAAGTAGCGATGGCCACCGACGCGCTCCTCAATCGCCGTGTCGTCCGGGTTCCGGACGTCGTCGGCCGCCCGCTGTCCAAGGCGGCGATCATCCTCGAAGATGCGGGGCTGCCGCGCGTGGTCACGCTGTACCGCGAGAGCTACGAGGACCGCGACACCGTGCTCGAACAGCGCCCGGCCCGCGGCCAGATGGTCTACGAGACCACCGAGGTCACGATCTGGGTCGCGCGCCGCGGGTACCTCGAGAACTTGCCGGCGATCTATCGCCGCTCCGATGCGGTCGGCCGCAACTTCGTGCGCGAGGTGTGCTTCGTCTTCGAGCACATGTTCGATTCGGTCGAGAAGAACCTGAACGACGGATGGCGGTTCTACGACCCCCACGCGTCGCCGAACGAGTTTCTCGACTGGCTCGCGAGCTGGACCGCGTTCACGCTCGATCTCGACTGGCCCGAGGCGCAGAAGCGCGCGCTGATCAAGCGCTCCGTCGATCTCTACCGGATCCGCGGCACCAAGCGCGGCCTCGCGCTGTTCCTCATGCTGTTCACGGGTCACGAGCCCGACATCGCGGAGAACACCTGGCCGTTCAAGGGATTCCGCGTCGAGGCCGAAGGTGCCGAGGAGGGCGCGCGCGTCGGGCTCGACTCGGTGATCCTCCCGCCGGTGGAGCTCGCGCATTGCTTCGTGGTCACGATGCCGATCAAGTTCGAGGCGGTGACCCCGGAGATCGTGATCCGCATCCATCAGATCATCCAGATGGAGAAGCCCGCGCACACGCAGTACTACCTCCGCTTCGCCGAGGAGAAGGGTGATGTCGAGCTCCGCGAGTTCTTCGCGATCGGCCTCCGCTCCGGCATCGGTATCGGTGCAGAGGTCGTTGAAGGCGAAGAGGAAACCGTCGATCCCGGTGCTCCTGGCACCGGCGGTGACAAGGACAAGTCATGAGCGAGAACGCACAGCAGGGTTTCAAGCGCATCAACTTCTTCAAGGGGTTCCTCACCACCGAGAAGGACTGGAACGACGCCGAGCGCTATCACATCGACAAGCGGCGCCTGCACAACCGGATGCTCCACTCGCCGGGCATCATCTACGGCTACTCCGGCGACCTGAAGGTCAACGCCCGGGCGCGCGGTGATCTCTCGGTCGAGGTCCAGGCGGGCTACGCGATCGATGGTCAGGGCAACGACCTGATGATCTTCGACGCGGCGATCCGCAACATCAACCTCGAGGAGTTTCGGCTCCCGCAGACGATCTACATCGTGCTGCGCTACTACGAGGAGCTCACCGACTTCATCGCGTACAAGGAGAACCTCGAGTACAAGGGCCACCGCCGCGTGCTCGAGTCCTGCCGCGTCGAGATCTCGCAGACCGAGCCCGACATCCAGCGCGAGGTCGAGCTCGCCCGGATCTACCTGGAGAAGGGCGTCCAGCGGGTGCGCGATGCGCGCGATCCGGCCGACCCGAAGGCGAACGAGATCGACATGCGGTACACGCCGCGCGGCGGCATGTCCGGCTCGAGCCTCGCTCCACACCTGCGTCTCCGCATGGAGAACCTGCTGTGGCAGGTCCGCCGCGGCGCCCTCGAGTACACCCGGCGCGGCGTGATCGCGGCGCACGATGTGGTGCAGGCCTGCAACACCGCGCTGATGCTGCTGTACGCCAACCAGCTCGACCTCCGGAACATCTTCGACATCTTCAAGCTGGTGATCGACTCCGAGGGCGAGATGGCCCTCGATGTCGATGTTCACCACCCGACGATCGCGCAGAAGAAGGAGTTCTCCGAGTACCGCCGCCAGGTGGAGATCCTTCGCGGCCTGCTCGCCGAGAACAAGAACAACATGGACGCGTACATGAACTTGCTCTCGTATCAAGCGAAGTGCGCGGAGATCGCGATGTCCGCGGTCGCCGGCGAGAAGCCGCTGATCGAGGGGCCCAAGGAGAAGAAGGACGCGCCCAAGATCGCGGACATCAAGGACTGGGAGGGCGTCAAAGGGATGCCGCAGCCCAAGCCGTCGATGGATCTGGAGGGGATCACCTGGGTCCTGGTCGACGAGATCGAGATCCTCAACAAGGACTCCGAGGACAAGCACGGCTTCAACATCAAGGAGGCCAAGGACTCTTACCGGTCGCGCCAGAAGCTCAAGTATCCGGATGGCACCACCGTCGAAGATACCGGCCGCGCGCACGTCGATGGCTTCAGCGAGTTCAAGCTGCTCAACATCACGCCCGGTCGGCCGGTCGTGATCCTGCGCCGCATGGACTACGTCTACGGCGACTACGAGATGGAGATGAGCGTGGCCGGCAAGAAGGTTGCCGTGGTCGCCTGCGTCGGAACCGACCGCGTGCATCGCTGGCGCAACTGGCCGGCCATGCTGCCGGCCGACGCCGTGACCGAGCAGACGCTGACCGTGCGCCAGCAGTCGATCACCGCCGGACGCGACATCAACATGTTCCACATCTGGGTGTACCAGCCCAAGTAGCCAGCTCTTCCAGCGGTGCAGTAGCGCCGGTGGAGCGTGCTACCCTACGGGGCGCCTGGGGGCGTGCCTCAGGAGGACCGCCATGTTCCTAGAGTACCTCGACTTCATCTTCAAGCCGATCCGCGGGGTCTACAACAAGTGGCTCGGCGTGAAGACCGTGAAGGGCAACCTCCAGGTCGAGGCCCAGCGCGCGAAGAATCTGGCGGGTCGGGGCAAGGACGCCGTCGGTAAGGTCAACCAGTTCAACAACAAGCTGAACCAACAAGCGGACGGTGGACAGATGCAGCAACAGCCGCCAGGAGCGCCCGGAGCCCCCGGAATGCCCGGAATGCCAGGAGCACCCGGAGCGCCGGTTGTGCCGAATCCGAACCCCCCGATCAACGCGAAGGGGTTCTGGATCTTCAAGAAGAAGTTCTGCTCGCAGTGCGAGCAACAGCTCGACCAGAGCTGGGACGCCTGTCCGTACTGCGCGCAGATCGCTCAACAGGTGATCGCGGCTCCCGCGAAGCAGGCGATGAAGACGCAGGCGTTCGTGATGGACGCGCAGGGAGGCCCGGGCAGCATGCAGTTGCTCGGCTGGATCATCCCGCTCCAGGGCCCGCAGAAGGGGGAGCTATTCACGCTGTCGCCGACCACCACGATCGGCACCGATCCGAAGTCCACGGTGGTGCTGAACGACAAGTTCATGTCGACCAAGCACGCCGAGATCAAGGCCGAGAACGGCATGTGGGTGCTCCGCGATGTCGGGTCCACCAACGGGACCTACGTCAACAACAAGCGCGTCGATCGTCACGAGCTCGTCGACAACGACTTCGTCAAGTTCGGCAGCGCGATGCTGAAGTTCAAGAGCCTATGACCCGAACCACGAAGCTCGCGATCTTCACCCTCAGCATGGTCCTTGGATCTGTGTGGGGAGCCGCGCCGGTAGCTGCCGACGGCGGCGCGATCGAGGTGTTCTTGACGGTCAAGACGCCTGATCCGAACTCCAAGGCGAAGGATGACGCGCCGACGATCGAGGCCACGGTCGTGGGTGCGGCCACGCTCCCCGTCGAGAAGTTCGCGCTCGTCGATGCCTCCGCCAAGCCGCCGGTGACGATCAAGGCGAGTGCGCTTCGGCCGTACGCCGCGGGCACCGAGGCGATCGCGGTCGCGTTCGTGTTCATGGGGCAGGAGGTCTGGATCGGCAACGACGAGATCGAAGGCGAAAACAGCACGGCGTCCCACATCGGAATCCTGAAGAACCTCAAGCAGGCGCTGCAGACCGTGCCGTTCGCGACCGCAGGTCCGGTCGGCTCCAAGGGCGTCCTGATCTCGTACGGCGACAAGGCCGAGGTCAAGGTCCCGATGGGACCTATCGCCAACATCACCCCCGAGGCGCTCGGCACGCAGAAGGACTATCTCAAGAAGTTCGGCGCCTCGATGGTCGAAGGCATCAGCCTCGCGCTCTCCGAGCTGCACAACGTGACCGCGGCGCGCAAGGCGATGATCATCGTGTGCGACGGCAATGATACCAATAACGAGACTGCGAAGGCGCAGCTGCAGAACCTCAAGAAGCAGGCGCTGAACGAGAAGATCCAGACGTTCGCGATCATCTACAAGGGCGAGCTCTCGGAGGCCGGCAACGTGATCACGACGATGATCCCGACGGCCGCCACGGTGGCCAATGCCGAGGGCATCGCGTCGTCGATCCAGGCGATCCTCTCGCGCATGGCGGACCGCTACTACCTGACGTTCCCCGGCTACGACGTGAAGGGAAACTTCGGGTTCAACTGGGACGGCAAGCAGCACGACCTCGTGTTGAAGATCGACAAGGATGACACCGATGCGGTGCAGCTCACGCTCGCGCCGCCCTGGCAGCCGGCGAAGAAGGGCGGGTTTCCATGGCTCGTCCTCGTCCTTGGCATCGTCGGCGGGCTGATCTTCCTTATCATCCTCGCCAAGCTGTTCGGAAAGAAGGCGGAGGCCCCGATGCCGATGCCGATGGCGATGGCCGCGGCGGCACCCGCCGAGCCGCCGAAGCCCATGGGCCCGGTGAAGACCGTCATGTTCAACGCGAGCGGAAGTGACGACGGGTTCCCGGTCGTGGGCTGGATCGTTCCGCTCAACGGCCCGACCGCGTATCAGACGTTCCGGCTGCGCTCGGGCGGAACCAAGATCGGTACCGCGCCGCCGTGTGACATCGTCGTCAACGACGGCTTCATGAGCACCGAGCACTGCCAGATCATTGCGTCGCCGCAGGGCTTCGTGCTCGTCGACCCCGGCTCGACGAATGGCTGCTACGTCAACGACCGCAAGGTCCAGAAGCACGAGCTCGTCGACAACGATACGTTCACCCTCGGCAAGACCAACTTCAAGTTCAAGTCGATCAACTAGTCACGGACCCTGTAGCTGTCGTGTCGACCGGCGCCCTTGTAGGTATCATCGTCGGAGGAGCCGTCCTCCTCCTGGTCATCATCGCGATGATGGCCAGGAAGAGCTCGGCGCCGGCGGGGCAACGCGTCTGCGGTGGGTGCAAGCGGGTGATGCTGCCAGCCTGGACCAAGTGCCTGTTCTGCGGCTGGGCGCCCGGCGCGCGGCTCGAGTTCATTCTCGGACCGATGGCCAACCAGACCCTCCAGCTCGCCGAGGAGGTGACCACGATCGGTTCGGTCGCCGGCGCCACCGTGGTGCTCGCCGATCCTGCCGTCTCGCGGAAGCACGCCGCGATCCGCAAGGTCGATGGCGGCTACGAGTTGGCCGATCTGGGATCGACCAATGGCGTCTACGTCAACGGACAGAAGGTGCCGAAGAAGACGCTCGAGCCCGGGGATATCGTCCGGGTCGGCAACACCGAAGCCGTCTTCAAGCGCGGCTGAAATCCTCGTCGGTCGGAGTACTGGCGCCAAACACCGCCCCCCGGTACCATCCCGCTTTCTTATGGCACGCCTCCTGTTTCGGGACAGCCAGGGTCGCGAGGGCACAGTCGAGGTGACGCCGACCGAGACCGTCTACGTGGGTCGTGGCCTCGAGTGCGCGATCCGCACGGACGACGGGATGGTGTCCCGCAAGCATGCGCAGATCCGCATGGAGAACGGTCGCTACGTCATCGAGGATCTGGGAAGCGCGAACGGTTCGCACCTCAACAACGTCCGCATCCAGAAGCAAGCGATCGGCCACCTCGACGTGATCCAGTGCGGTTCGTTGATGATCCGCTTCATCGACGAAGGTGGCGTCAACGTCGTCCAGCAAGCGATACCTCAGGCCGCATCACCGCCGCCGAAGAAGGGCGGAACGATGGTGCTCGAGCGCAACGAGGCACCACCGCTTCCCGGCGGAGGCGGGTTTCCCGGATCGTCGCCCGGCATCGGTGGCGGCATGGGCAGCTCCCCCGGTATGGGGAGCTCGTCAGGCAGCTCGCCGGGGATGAGCCCCGGCGGCGCACCCGGCATGTTCGGTACGCCCGGCCAGGCCGGTCCGTATGGTGGGCCGCCCGGGGCCGCACCGGGTGGTTACGGCCCGCCCGGCATGCCCGGAGGTGCCGGCGCCCCGGCCAGTGGCAGCTTCGGTGGTCCGTCGATGCCTGGCGGTGGTGGTAGCTACGGTGGTCCGCCGTCGATGCCCGGCGGTGGTGGCAGCTATGGCGGTCAGCCGTCGGTGCCCGGCGGTGGTCCGCCACCGGGTGGGGCGCTGCCGTATGGCGGTCCGCCGCAGATGCCGGGTGGTCCTGCCCAGGGCGGCAGCATGTTCGGCGCGGGTCGCGCGGTCAGCGCACCGAGCAATCCGTCGGGGATGTCGTCGCAATACGGGCAGAACCCGGCGCTCGGCCACGCCGCAACGGTGGCCGCGAACCTGCCGTATGGCGGGCCTCCCGGAATGCCGGGTGGCGCGATGCCCGGCGGTGCGCCCGGAATGCCTGGTGGAAACCCTCCGGGGATGCCGGGCGGGATGCCCGGTGGCGCGCCGGGAATGCCCTATGGCGGTCCACCGGGGATCCCCGGTGGTGCCGCGTCTCCCGGTGGCCGCAGCAACACCGGTGTTCCCGGCGCCGCACCGGGCAGTGGCCCGTACGGGGGGCCGCCGGGCATGCCCGACCCCACCAGCTCGAACCGCAGCATGTTCGGCGGCGGTGGTCCTCCCGGCGCGGTCGGGCAGGTCGCGCCGAGGAGCTCAGCGGACGCGGCGGAGAACAAGGTCCTCGTCGATCTCGGCCTCGAGTACGACCCGAAGAAGGCCGACGTCGAGATCAAGAAGCTTCGCGCCGAGGTCGACAAGGCGAACGAGGCACGAGATCGCGAGGTCGCCGATGGCAAGCGCGTGCGTGCCGAGTCCGCGACGCTGCGGGATCGGGTCGAGGAGCTTCGCGCGCAGATCAAGGATCGCGAGGATCAGGTCACGGCGCACGATCGCGTCGCCGACGAGCTGCGCGACGAGCTGCAGCAGACGCGCAGCGAGCTGTCGACGGCGCGCAAGGAGATCGGCGAGCTCGCGGAGAACATGGCCTCGCGCGAGCGTCAGGCGGCGCGCGCCGTCGATGACACCTCGAAGCTCCGCGAGGACATGGAGGATCTCAACCGCCAGCTGATGGAGCTGTCGCGGACCAAGGACGAGGGCTGGAAGAAGCTCAACGAGCAGCTCACCGAGATCGAGCACCTCCGCGAAGTGATCAACGAGCAGGAGCGCATGCTCGAGGAGCGGCGCGTCGGCCTGATCTCGCAGGAGGAGCTGATCAAGGAGCTTCGCGCCGGCCACGAGAAGAACCTGAAGGCAATGGGCAAGCTGAAGGCCGAGCGCGACGAGGCGCAGACCCAGGCCTCGCGCAATGCGGCCCAGATCAACGCGATCGAGGAGGAGAACCGGCGGATGGGCCGGCTGCTCGTCGAGGCGCAGACGGATTCGGGTCGCGGCAACGCGCAGCCCGATCACATGATGAAGATGACGGGCGACATCCGCGATCTCCGGGTCGAGCTCAAGCAGGTGCAGGCCGATCGCGATCGATTGACCGAGCAGTACGAGCTCGCCGAGCGCGATCGGCAGAAGCTCGAGCTCCGACTCGCCCAGGTCGAGGTCGAGCTGCAGGAGGCCGTGCACGGCAAGCTCGCCGCAGAGAGCGCGCGCAACGTCGCGCAGGATGCACTGGTGAAAGCCGAGGTCGCGCGCCACAAAGCCGCCGAGGAGGCGCTCACGGCCACCAAGGCGCGCGATACCGCGGGGACTGCGGGTGACGATGCGCGCCGCGAGCTCGACAAGCTGCGCCGCAAGGTCGCGGATCTCGAGAAGGTGCAGGGCACGACGACCGGGATCGATCCGAAGGAAGTCCAGCTCGAGCGCGAGGCCGCGGAGCGCAAGCTGAAGGATGCGCTCGAGACCGCCGCCGCTGCGGAGCGCACGCAGAAGTCACTGCAGGCCGAGATCGATGCGGCGAAGACCGATGCGGCGAAGGCACGCGCCGAGGCGGCACGCGCGAAGGCTGCCGTCGATGCGCAGGTGGAGGCGGTCATCGATGCGGCGAGCGCTGCTCCCGCCAGCGGCGGCAATGGTGCCGAGATCGCTCGAGCGGCCGGCGAGGTCTACGAGGCGATCAACGACATTCTCTCCGAGATGCGCAACAACATGGTCCTGGTGAAGGGCGAGCTGCCCAACCTCAAGGCCGACGCAGCGACGATGCAAGCGGTGACCGACGCGGTGGAGGCGCTGGTCGATAGCGCCGAGACCGCGAAGGGTGCGCTGCGCGGGCTCCGCGACCTAGCCGAGGCGAAATGACCATCGAGAACAAGCGAAGCAGCAAGGCCGAGATCGAGGACCTGATCCGCGCGAGGTACTCGCTGATCTGGATCACGTCTCCCGAGGAAGGCCGCGTCGAGGACGCGCTACGCAAGCTGTGTGTCGAGCGCGAGATGCGGCTCGAGGTGTGGTCGATCACCGAGGGCTTCAAGACGATCGCCAACGGGCAGGGCACGCGCGACGTCAAGGACCCGATGAAGGCGATCGACCACGTGATCCGCGCCGAGGGCAAGGCGCTGTTCGTGCTGCGCGACTTCCATCCGTTTCTCAAGGAGCCGGCGGTGGTGCGTCGTCTCCGCGATGCCGCGACCGAGCTGCGCAAGACCAAGAAGAGCCTGTGCCTGCTGAGCCCGGTGACCAAGATCCCACCCGAGCTCGAGAAGAGCATCTCGGCCGTGCTGGACTGGGAGCTCCCGAATCGCACCGAGATCGAGGGCGCCGCGCGGAAGGTGCTGCCAAACCTGCCGGCGGCCACGCAGCAGGTGATCGAGAGCGATCCGACGTACATGGAGCGCGTCGTGGAAGGCGCGCTGGGCCTGACGCTCGTCGAAGCAGAGAACGTGTTCGCGAAGAGCGCGGTGCGCACGCACACGTTCGATCTCGAGACGATCCTCGAGGAGAAGAAGCAGATCATCCGCAAGAGCGGCCTGCTCGAGTACTACGAGCATCGCGAGGAGTTCTCGGATGTCGGCGGCATGGACATCCTCAAGGACTGGCTGGTCAAGCGGCGCAGTGCGTTCAGCTCGCGTGCGCGCGACTTCGGCCTGCCGCTGCCGAAGGGCATCCTCTTGATCGGCGTACCCGGCACCGGCAAGTCGCTCACCGCGAAGGCAGTCGGCGCGCTGTGGCAGATGCCGCTGCTCCGGCTCGACGTCGGCAAGATCTTCGGCGGTCTGGTCGGCTCGTCGGAAGAGAACATCCGCAACGTCATCAAGACCTCCGAGGCGATCGCCCCGGCGATCCTCTGGATCGACGAGCTCGAGAAGGGGTTCTCGGGCACCGGTTCCTCGGGCCAGACCGACGGTGGAACGACCTCGCGCGTGTTCGCCTCGTTCATCACCTGGCTACAGGAGAAGACGACGCCGGTGTTCGTGATCGCGACCGCGAACAACGTCCACCAGCTGCCACCGGAGCTGCTGCGCAAGGGCCGGTTCGACGAGATCTTCTTCTGCGATCTCCCGGATCGCGAGGATCGCCGCTCGATCATCGACATCCACATCCGCAAGAAGAAGCGGGACCCCGGTCAGTTCGATCTCGACCGACTGATCGAGGCCACCGTCGACTTCTCGGGCGCCGAGCTCGAGCAGGCGGTGGTCGCGTCGCTCTATGACGCCTTCGATACCGGCGAGGATCTATCGACCGATGGCCTGCTCAACACGCTGAAGGACATCGTGCCGCTCGCGATCACCATGCGCGAACAGATCGAGCAGATGCGCGAATGGGCGCGGACGCGTGCGCGTCCCGCAGCGGCGCGTGGCCGGATGTCCGCCAAGAAGGCAGGTTGGATGGCGCGCCACGGTGCTCCTTCGACGAACCTCGGCGACAAGGGCACCGAGACCGACGACGACGGCGGCAAGCTCGAGCTGTAACCCAGCTCCCCGCGCGAGCTGAGGTACACTGCGACGACCTCATGTCGCATTTCACTAAGTGCGCCCTCAAGATGACCAATCTTGCGGCGATCAAGAAGGCGCTCGCAGATCTCAAGCACACGTTCGTCGAGGCCGAGCAAGGCCAGCAGGTCACGGTGCGCGGCTATCGCGGCGACACGCTGAAGGCGGAGATCTGCATCGACATGGGCCGCTACGACGTCGGCATCGTCCATAACG
>JAYUVX010000200.1:0-5133 GCA_043753855.1 Myxococcales bacterium
ATGACGTCGTGCGATGCGACCTGGTCGGGGGTCCGGGGCGCCTTGTGCCGGGCCAGGTATTTCGGCGCGGCGACCACGACCCGCCGTGTCGCGCCGACCGCTCGCGCGATCTGGCTCGAGTCACCTGGGACCCCGATCCGCACGGCGCCGTGGTGATGTTCCGGGCGCGATCACACGCTCATGAGGGGTGGCGGATCGAGTTGCCGGATCTGTCGTTCGTGTTGATGCTCGTGGGAGATCATCGCGTAGGACTCGAGGACACCTTCGAGTCGATCACGGCATCGCCGTCCTGATCGCGTGCTTTGGAGAGTTGCGTGACCACCGAGATCACGGCCGTGGATCAACCGAGGCGATGCTTGCGCAGCCGCAATGCATTCGTGATCACCGAGACCGAGCTGAGGCTCATCGCTGCACTCGCCAGCATCGGACTCAGCAGCCACCCGAACACGGGGTAGAGCACCCCCGCGGCGACCGGAACACCGAGCAAGTTGTACGCGAAGGCGAACACGAGGTTCTGGCGGATGTTCCGCAACGTCGCTCGACTCAGCTGACGAGCGCGAACGATGCCCCGCAGGTCGCCTTTCACCAGCGTGATCCCTGCACTCTGGATCGCGACGTCCGTGCCGGTTCCCATCGCAATCCCGACCTCGGCGCGTGCCAGCGCCGGCGCATCGTTGACGCCATCGCCGGCCATCGCCACGACCTTCCCTTCCGCCTGCAGCTTCTCGATCACGGCGCGCTTCTGCTCGGGGATGACCTCCGCGATCACGTCGTCCAGCCCCAGCTTCTTGGCGACCGCGGCGGCAGTCAGCTTGCTGTCGCCTGTGAGCATGATGATCTTCAGGCCCTCGGCATGGAGTGCCGTGATCGCCTCTGCGCTCGTTGGTTTGATCGGATCGGCCACGCCGATCGCGGCCACGGCGGCACCGTCCACCGCCAGGTAGACGACCGTCTGACCCTCGCTTCGCTGGCGATCGGCGTCGGCCGTGAGCGCGTCGATGTCGATACCGGCCGCGTTGATGAATCGTGCGTTGCCGAGCGCCACATGCTTCCCACCGACCGTCCCTCGTACGCCACCACCGGTGATCGAGGCGAAGTCTCGCGCCTCGGGGATCTGGAGCCCACGCGCTTTCGCGCCCTCGATGATCGCAGCGGCCAGCGGATGCTCGCTGCTGCGTTCCAGCGCCGCAGCCAGCGAGAGAGCTTCGTTCTCGTTCGCACCTGCTGCGGTTGCGATGGACGCCAGGCGCGGCTTCCCTTCCGTCAACGTGCCGGTCTTGTCGACGACGATGGTATCGACGCGCTCGAGCGCCTCCAGTGCCTCCGCCTTGCGAATCAGAACGCCGAGACCGGCGCCACGCCCGGTGGCGACCATGATCGACATCGGGGTCGCAAGACCGAGTGCGCATGGGCACGCGATGATCAAGACCGCGACCGCATTGACGAGCGCGTGGGCGAGACGCGGCTCCGGCCCCGCGACGCCCCACACGATCGCCGTGGCGACCGCCACGACCAGAACCGCCGGCACGAACCAGGCGGCCACACGGTCGGCGAGCCGCTGGATCGGTGCACGACTCCGCTGTGCCTCGGCGACCATCTTGACGATCTGCGCCAACAGCGTGTCGCGACCGACGCGTTCTGCAGTGATCACGAACCCACCGGTCGCATTGAGCGTTCCGGCGGTCACCTTGTCCCCGGCCGTCTTCTCGACCGGGATCGGCTCTCCGGTGATCATCGATTCGTCGACGCTGCTCGTCCCTTCAACCAGGACGCCGTCCACAGGAACGCGCTCGCCCGGTCTCACGCGCAGGCGGTCACCGACCTGAACCTGCTCGAGCGGCACATCTTCCTCCGCCCCGGCCTTGGTGATTCGACGAGCGGTCTTCGGCGCCAAGCCGAGCAGCGCGCGGATGGCACCGGACGTCGCGCTCCGAGCACGTAGCTCGAGCACCTGCCCGAGCAGCACGAGAGCCACGATCACCGCGGCTGCCTCGAAGTAGACCGGGACACCTCCGTCGTGGCCGCGCATCGTGATCGGGATGATCGATGGGAGCAGCGTCGCGATCACGCTGAAGCCGAACGCAGCCCCCGTACCGATCGCGATCAGCGTGAACATGTTGAGGCTGCGATTGCGAATCGAATCCCAGCCCCGGTGGAAGAACGGCCATCCACCCCACAACACCACCGGAGCAGCGAGCACGAGCTCGACCCACGAACGGACCTGCGGCGACAGGGGCGCGAAGCCGACGACCTCGCCCATGGCGAGCACGAGCAAGGGAAGCGTGATGGCCGCGCTGATCCAGAACCGCCGTGTCATGTCGACGAGCTCGGGGTTGGGCCCCTCCTCCACCGACGGCATCTCGGGCTCGAGCGCCATGCCGCACTTCGGACAGCTCCCCGGTCCGCGCTGGCGGATCTCGGGGTGCATGGGGCACGTGTACATCGCTTCGGCTTCCGCAGCCGTCACCGGTGGGGCCTGCACTGGCGGCGCGACATACTTTGCTGGGTCGGCGACGAACTTCTCGCGACACTTCGGATTGCAGAACCAGTACTCGCGGCCTTCGTGGGTCGCGGCTCCGCCCTTGGCCTTCCCCGGGGTCACGTTCATCCCGCAAACAGGGTCCTTGACGGTGGCCGGAGCTTCGACCGGTGGCGAGGCACCCACCGCCTCGGGGGGATGGTGACTAGCGTGGTCCACGGCAGCTCCATGGCTTGGATGCATGCCGACTCGACGCACGACCTCGTCTAACATTACCGGGATTCGTCCGCCGAGATTCGCGCATGAAGGCTGTGTACCCCGAGCGTGTCGATTGTCGGTGACCTGGGAGATGACACTCCGTTTGGGCTTCAGCGAGGCGTGCAGTTCGCCATGCCGCAACCACACGGACAGGCGGCGCCCTTCGGAGCTGCCATCGACATGGGCGGCATACCCGTCATCGGCTGCGTAGCCGAAGCGTCATCGGCTGGAGCTTACTCGCAGTGACGACGCCGCCGGTGACGTCTTCGAGCGCGAGAGCTCGATGCTGGGGAGGTCGTCGTGGTGGGACATGCGCAGCCCAGTCCATGGGGACTGCGTCCGCGATCGTCTACCAAGATTGTCATCCCAATCCCGCTAGTGTGACCGAGCCGGTCACAGTCTCGCGCGCGACGAGCAATTCCGGACGCGCAATAACCCCACGTAGGGATCGCGATCGCTACATCCCCGCACTTCGCTATGACCCGCTGACGAGCTACTTCGATCCAGTCGTTCGTCTGACCACGCGGGAGCGCCACTTCATGCAGCGCTCGAGCGAGCGACTGAAGATCGTCATCCCCGTGACGCTCGCGCTCGTGATCGTCTTGCTGTACTTGAACACGCGCAAGGCTGCGAAGGTCGCGATCGTGCTGCTGGCGGTCCCGTTCTCCCTGATCGGCGCCTTCTGGCTGGTGTGGCTCCTCGGTTACAACCTGAGCGTCGCGGTGTGGGTCGGGATCATCGCGCTCGCGGGCGTCGATGCGGAGACCGGCGTCGTGATGCTGCTCTACCTCGATCAATCGTACGACCGCTTCAAGCAGGAAGGCCGCATGCGAAACCTGCACGACCTCGAGCAAGCGGTCGAGGATGGTGCCGTCAAACGCATCCGGCCGAAGATGATGACCGTGATGGCTATCCTCCTCGGCTTGCTGCCGATCATGTGGAGCCACGGCGCAGGTTCCGATGTGATGCGGCGGATCGCGGCTCCGATGGTCGGTGGTGTAATCACGTCTTTTGCCCTAGAGCTCCTGATCTACGCGGTCATCTTCACGATCTGGAAAGGCAGGCGTTTGAAGCGCGGTGGCGGGACGGATGGAGAGAGTGGCAACGGTGCACATCCTGGCGGACCGCTGATGACGATGGGAGAGCACTGACCCGTTCGCCTACTGGTCGAGCAGAGCCTTCATTTCTCCGATCTCCCGCTCCTGCGACGAGATGGTCCCATCGCAGAGCTTCGTCACGCGTGGGTCGGTGAGTGACGCTTCTTTGCACATCTGGATCGCGGCCGCGTGGTGGGGGATCGTCGCGCGCATGAACTGGCGGTCACCGACGCCAGCCTCCGTCCGGAGGAGGCCCCAGAACAGACCCAGCACCAGCGCGGCCGCAGCCCACAACATGATGTTCAGCTTCGTGTTCTTGAACATGCCGGACATCGTCGCCAGCATGATGGGCAGCATCGAGCCCTCCAACAGCCCCGTCATGTAGACGTTGCTGAGATTGATGTACACGTGGCCCGGCCGGTCGACCATGGCGTACATGATCGCGAACATCACGGCGAACGAGACGCCGAGCGAGATCAGCAGCGCGCGATAGGGCCTGTGATCGCCGTGTAAAGTCTCGGGCGTGTGCTCGACGGCAGTGTGGTGCGTATTCATACTCGTGCCTCCGAGGTTGCAGTGTCGCGTGTGGTGCGAACACCGTGCCGAATGCCGCGAAGCAGAAATGCAGACCTATTCTTCCGCGTCTGCGTGCGCCCGTGTCGTGCGAGCAGAGTCGCCCGGACCCCTGCGCCTCGTCACCCGAGTGGTTACACCTCATCTTGAGGATCGGCGTTCCGTCGCGAGCACGCGCAAGTGGAACAACGGGTCTGGGATTCGAGAGGTCACCCTTGGTTACGACGTGACGAGGTTTTTAGCGCTATACAGCGCCTGGTTGCCCTCTTCATGCAGCAGGCGAACGTCGACGAAGCCCGCGCTCTCGAGGGCGAGCGGCTGTTCGGCACGTTCGAAGACCAGCGCAGGCAGCTTCGAATCGGCATGGAGATAGCCGTCGCAGTACAGCATCAACCCGCCCGCACTGAGCAGGGTGCGTGCGCGCTCGAAGAGAGGGACGACATGTCGCTTGTGGCGCGTCTCGTGAGCAGCCTGCATGGTGACGATCACGTCGAACACGCCGAGGTTGGCGGGCCAGCTCGGCTCGCGGAAATCCTCGATGAGGAATGTAACGCGACGGGCTAGGTCGCCGAGGTGCTCCGCCGCGATGTCATGCATCGCCTGCGACCAATCGAGCGCGACGTAGGCGCCGACGTCGCAGCGGAGGAGGATCTCGCGTGCGAGCTGACTGGGCCCGGAGCCGAGTTCGAGGATACGGATCTGGCGCCGTGACGACAACGCCGCGCA
>JAYUVX010000201.1:0-5108 GCA_043753855.1 Myxococcales bacterium
AGCATGTACCCGACGAGGTAGTTTGGCTCGCGCATCGACACGCGCATGCGGGCCTCGTCGACCGACATGCTCGCTTCCTTCGCCAGCGGCTCGACGAGCAGCGTGTCGAAATAGTTGATGCCGGCGACCCCTGCGGACTGGAACGACGTGGCCAGCCGTTTCACGTTCGGGATCGAGCACATGTAATTGACGGTCTTCTCGACCTCGAACTCGAGCTCCTCCTGACCCATCAGGGTGTTCGCGACGGTGCGGCCGATCGAGAGCACCGTCGGCGCCACCACCTGCACGATCTTGTCGGCGACCGCGGGCGACGCGAGCTCGACTTTCATCGATCCGAGCGACGCGAGGAACGCCTTGGTGCGGGCGACCGCGTCACCCGCGAACACCTTGAAGCCCCACGCGCGGAGCGCGGCCTGGAACGTGGTGATCATCAGCAGGTGCTGGCCGAGGGTGGTCGGCTTGATCGCGCCGACCTTGTTGAACACCTCGACGGTCATCGCATCGAGCTGATCGAGCGACTCCAGCGCTGCGACCGCGCCGGTCGTGTCACCGGCCTGCACCTTGGCGAGGATCTCGTAGGTGTCGGTCGCGCTCGCCGCATAGACCCAGGCGCCGAGCATCTTCGAGTACGCCGCCGCGATGTTTCCGGCCTTGTGCAGCTTGTCGGCCTTCTCCGCCGCTTCCTGCGCGTACTGCGCCATGGCGAGCAAGGTGTCGGGTAGGCGCCCGGCCTGCTGGAGCTGCAGCAGGCTCGCCCACTGGCCGGCGAGCTTCTGCTGCCAGGCCTTGTACTTGTCGTCGATCGCCTTGATCGTCTCCCGGTCGAGCACCATCTCGGCCTCGGTGACCGGCACCGCCTCGGGAAGCGTCTTTCCGGTCAGTAGCCTGTAGGCCTCGTGCACGTTGGACACCTCGATCGCTTCGGCGCCGTGGTTCTTCGCGAGCTGCACCAGATCGACGAGCTTGCCGGTGGCCTCGGACTTCGACCACCGCATGCCGATCGGATAACCGAGCCTGCGCTTGCCTTTCTCGATCGAGCCGAGGAACTTCTCGGGAATCCCGCCGACCGGCCCGATCGTGCCGTCGGGGTTGATGATGCCGGTCATCGTGACGTTGCCATCGATCTTCTGACCCGTCATCGTGGCCAGGAACCCACCCGCCATCAGGCCCGATGCGGACGCACCATCGATGTAGCCGCCGGATGCCGCAGAGAACGTGAAGTCGGTGAGGTCCTTGCCGAGCACGTTCGCGGCGACGAACGCCGAGACCCACACGCCGGCGCGCCACTGCGCACCCGTGCCGCCGGCCAGCTCCTCGTAGACGCCGACCTGCACCGAGCCGTCGGTGTTCGGCGAGGTCGACAGCTTCACCGGCGTCGAACCGCCGGATGCGGGCTGCCCACCGCCGAGCCGGACGAACATCGCATCGACGAGGCCCTTGCTCGACGCGGCCGGCAGCGGGAGCACCGTGGATCCGTTCTTGTCGTCGGTGCCGAGGATGACCGCCTGACTCACGACCTTGGCGTCGTCCTTCATCCCGAACGGGTCGTAGGACTTCGTCGAGCTGGTCGGATCGGTGGTCGCCGGGCCGCTCTTCTGTGGACCGCCGCACGACAACGCGACGACAAGTGGCAGGGCCAACGCCCCTCGAAGCTTGCGCATCCGCGCATCCTAACCGAGATCCTCGACGGCCGTCAGCGCGCGCGTGGATGCTTGCGAGCCTGCTCGATCATCCGCGCCTGGCCGACGTGCGTGTAGATCTGCGTCGTCGAGATGTCGGCGTGTCCGAGCATGGCCTGGACCGCGCGCAGATCCGCGCCGCGCTCGACGAGGTGGGTCGCGAACGAGTGGCGCAGCTTGTGCGGCGAGACCTCGCCACCGGGCAACCGGATGCCGGCGCGCTGCGCATACCCACGCAGCGCTTTCCAAAACCCCTGGCGGGTCATCGGTCCGCCGCGCTCGGTGAGAAACAGCGCGCGCTGCGCCGGATCCTTCACGAACATCGGGCGATCCTCGGCGAGATAGCGCGCGATCCGTGCCTGCGCGGCCTGGCCGAGTGGGACGAGCCGGGTCTTGTTGCCCTTGCCGGTGACCCGCACGAAGCCGGCATTGAGGTTGACGTCGGCGAGCGGCACGGCCACCAGCTCGGAGACCCGCAGGCCCGATGCATACGCGAGCTCGATCATCGCGGCATCGCGGCGACCGCGCGCGGTGTCCGGAGGCTGCGCGATCAGGCGCGACACCGCATCTTCACCGAGTACGCCCGGGAGCCGGCGCGCGGTCCGCGGTGCATCGATCAGCTCCGAGGGATCCGCCTCGAGCCAGCGCTCGCCGACCAGGTGCTTGCACAGGCCGCGCACGGCGACCAGCGTCCGGGCGCGGCTGCGCGGCGCGAGCCCGCTCTCGGCGAGATGGATCAGGAAGTCGGTGACATCGGTGGGCTTGATGTCGTCGGCGTCCTCGCGGCCGCGCTCGATCACGAACGCGAGGAACCGCGCGAGGTCGCGCCCGTACGCATCGAGCGTCAGGCGCGCGAGCCCGCGCTCGACCTTCAGATGATCGAGGAACAGGTCGACTGCCTCGTCGAGGCGTAACCGCCGGGCCATCGCCCGATCCTCGACGAAGAGGGAGGGAACGCACAAGTTTTCAGGGGTTGCGATCCGGGGCCTGGCCAGCCATAGTCGCGGCTGGTCACGCGTCCATGAGCATCACGCCAGAACAGCTGCGCTGGGTGTTCATCTACATGATCACGTTGATCGTGTCGGTCGCGCTCCACGAGTTCGGTCATGCGTTCGTGGCCGACAAGCTCGGAGATGACACGCCTCGCCGTCAGGGCCGGGTGACGCTCAACCCGATGGCGCACGCCGATCCGATCGGCACGCTCGCGCTGCCGCTGATCAGCGCGCTGCTCGGTGCGGCCAGTGGGCACGCCGGGGGCTTCGGGTGGGGCCGGCCGGTGCAATGGAATCCAGCGCGGATTCGCCGCGGCGTCTCGATGTCGACGGCCGTCATCCTGGTGTCGGTCGCCGGGCCGGCGATGAACCTGCTGCTCGGCACCGTGATCGCGTTCACCCACGTGCTGCTCGCCACCAAGGGCGTCCTCGCTCCCGCCAGCCCGATGCACGACATCTTGCTGTTCGCGGCCACCACGAACTTCGTCCTGTTCTTCTTCAACCTCATCCCGATTCCGCCGCTCGACGGCGGACACGTCGCGCAGAGCCTCACGCCGTACAAGCATCGCAGCAAGTTCGACGAGTACCTCCGCTACTCGCCGTTCTTGTTCCTCGCGGTGATTGCGATACCTCAGGTGCAGGGGATCTTCCTGATCCCGGCCAAGTGGTGTACTCACCACGTGTATCAGCTGTTCGTTTCCCTGTTCACGTGATGGATCAAGCCGGTTACCAGGTCGCCCTCGATGTGTTCGAGGGTCCGCTCGATTTGCTGCTTCACCTCGTGAAGAAGCACGAGCTGTCGATCCTCGACATCCCGATCGCGTTCG
The DNA here is from genome assembly GCA_043753855.1 of Myxococcales bacterium. Lineage (GTDB taxonomy): Bacteria > Myxococcota_A > Polyangia > Haliangiales > Haliangiaceae > JABFXX01. The sequence goes on from JAYUVX010000201.1 coordinate 3,499, forward strand.
TCACCGAGAAGTACCTCGAGTACCTCGATGCGATGGTGGGCCTCGATATCGACGTCGCCGGTGAGTACCTGCTGATGGCGGCGACGCTTTGCCACATCAAGTCGCGCGAGCTGCTGCCGAATCCGGATCCGCTCGAGGAGGAGAAGGCTGAGGGCAGCGAGGAGGCCGAGGTCGAGGTCGATCCGCGCGCCGACCTGATCCGTCGCCTGCTCGAGTACCAGAAGTATCGCGAGGCCGCCGATCAGCTGGGTGGGCGCCCGGTGGTGGGCCGCAACGTCTGGGGCCGTGGTACGTCGACCGAGGATGCCGTGAGCGACGGCGTGGATCCGGACGCGATCGCGCCGCTCGCACCGTTCCCTGTGCACAAGCTGATCGAGGCGTTCGATCGCGTGATGCAGCAGGCGAAGGTCAAGGTCGCGCACAACGTGCTGATCGATCGGCTCAGCGTCAGCCAGAAGATCTCCGAGCTGACCGATCGCCTCGAGACCGAGGGCCGGTTCACGTTCAGCTCGATGTTCAGCTTCCTGCGCGATGGGGTCGAGCGGACGGTGCTCGAGATCCGGCACGAGGCGGTGGTGACGTTTCTGGCACTGCTCGAGATGGCGAAGCTCCGGCTGATCGCGATCCAGCAGCCGGGGGGCGGCGACGAAGAGATCTTCATCGAGCGCGCGGGGGACGATCTCCGCGCGCGGATGGAGCGCTCGGTCGCCGGTGGCGACGACTACCGTTGAGTGTAGTGTCGGACCGCCGTGTTACAGGTCAGCCCGTGAGCCGGAAGCGCAAGCAAAAACCCGTGTTAGAGGTATCCGTCGGCGCACCCGCCGAGGAGATCCTCGCGGAGGCCAGCGGCCCTCAGCTCGAGGAGACGCAGGCGCTGGAGGCGATCCTGCACGCCGCGGATGCAGCCGACGTGGCGGCCGAGGTCGAGGCCGAGGCACTGAGCGTCCACGTCAGCGACGACGCGCTCGAGGCGGCCGCGCTGGCGATGGCGGTTCCCGACGACGACGTCGGCGATGGCGAGCCATCGGATGCCGACCTCGATGCGATCGAGGCTGCCGAGGGCACCGAGCCTGGACTCGAGAGTGCGGGCGAGGTTTCCGGCGAGGTGTACGGCGACATTGCGATCGAGGCGGCCGGAGCCGAGGGCGACCTCGAGCTCGAAGGTGACGCCGCCAATTCCGCGGCACTCCCCACGAGCGCGGCCTCGATGGATGCGGTGCAGCTGAAGCAGCTGGTCGAGGCGCTGGTGTTCGCGTCCGACAAGCCGATCACCGTCCAGCGGCTACGCCAGCTGACCCGCGTCAGCGACACCCAGCGGCTCGAGCAGACGCTCGCCGAGATCACGGTGGATTACGCGGAGCGCGGCCTGATCCTCCAGCAGGTGTCCGGCGGCTTTCAGTTCCGCACGCGTCCGCAGTTCTCGGTGTGGGTGCAGCAGTTGATCCAGGGCCGGCCGGTGCGCCTGTCCCGCGCGCAGCTCGAGACGCTCGCGATCATCGCGTATCGCCAGCCGATCACGCGGCCGGAGATCGATGACATTCGCGGCGTCGATTCGTCCGCCACGCTGAAGCTCTTGCTCGACCGCGCGCTGATCCGCGTGCTCGGCAAGA
>JAYUVX010000202.1:0-5105 GCA_043753855.1 Myxococcales bacterium
TTTGGCGGGGAACTGCTTACGCAACGAACGTGATCAACGCCGTACTTGAATTGATTCGCAGCGACGGCACACCGGCGCGGGCTTCGTATCTCAGAACGCTCGCGAGCGTTGCGCGCAGGTATGCGCCTGACACACTGGCCTCGATCGAGGAAGAAGCGGCACGCGGGCATTGACCACAGGACCTGCTCGCCGGACACGCGACGGGCGCCCGGCACGCGACGCTCTCTAGCTACCAACTTGAACCTGCGCCGCCGCCGTCAGAGCTGCCACCTCCGAACCCCGAGTCATGACTCGAGCTCGAGGAGTCGGACGACGACGAGGAGGAGTCGAACGAGCTCGAGGAGTCGTACGATGATGACGACGATCCCGACGAGAGCCAGCTGGAGTCAGACGAGGAGTGGGCGCGAACATGCCGAGGAATCGTGTAGCGGCGGGTCTCGTTGTTTTCACAATGCGCGCACGACGTGCTGACCTCGACCTCCCCCTCCTGCGTATAGGTCTGCAAGCGAAGCGTGGTCTCGACGCTGCGCCGGGTCGTGTACGAACAGTGCGGGCACTCCTCGTACTCCGATAACCACCACAGACTCCTTCGCCGGGTGCGCGTGGCCTGGCACCTCGAGCATAGGAGCACGATGTAGTTGACAGAGCCGACCTCCTCCTCCGCTCGCTGCCCAGGCTCGAGGTGCGCATCGTCGGCGACCTCGTCCAACTTGATCATGCGACGCGCCGGAACGCACACAGGGCACCGACGATATCGACGCACAAGCCAGCCACCGAGGGTCCAGAGCGCAATACACAAAACGCCCGCGCCGACACCGACGACGAATCCCCACCGCGGATCGCCGCCCCCCGGAGCCGGCACGATGCTCGAGATCTCGCCAATACCTGCGCTCCCCTCCCCCTCCACGGTGCGCTCGTCGGTTCGGTACTCACCTCGCGGCGCGGTGCTCGTACTCTCCGCGGGTGCGTGGCGGATGTGTTCCTCGATCGCCTGCACGCCACCGATCAGCCCGCCTGCGAAGTCGCCGGCCTTGAAGCGCGGGACCATCACCCGAGCCTCCATAGTGGCGAGCCAGTCGGCGGTCAGTGCCGCTTCGATCCCACGCCCCGTTTCGATCTCAAGTCGGCGGCGGTCGCGGACGAGCAACACGAGCACGCCATTGTTGCTTTGTGCCGAACCGATCCCCCACGCATTGAACAGCTCCGTTGCGAACTGCTTGGGTGCTCCTCGCACGTCGTCAACCGTCACGACCGCGAGTTCGATGCCGCGGCTTGCGTGAAGGCGCCCGGCAACTTCGTCGAGCTGCTGTCGGGCTGCCGAGCTGAGGATGTGCGCTTCATCGGAGACCCAGCTGGCAGGACGCGGATTCGGAACCGCCGCGACCGACGCAACCCCCATCACGACAACAGTAGCCAATGCCAGCATCGTCCCACCTTGGTTGCCGATTCAGATCCGCTGCGCGAGAGTCATGACCGATCGGGCTTCTATATTCGAGGGCTGAATTCTTGTGAAGGCCGGCTCGTACGATCCAGGAGTCGCGAGCGTGCTGGGGGCGTCACCTACGCATCAATTCGATCGCGGCTACGAGCCGATGATCGCCTCGTACGATCGCCCCTATGGCGGCTTCGGTTCGGCACGAACGGCCGCTAGAAGATCGCGAAAGCGCCAATAGTCGAATGGGCGCTCGGAAAGCGATGCCAGCGGTTCGAGTTCGTCATTGCTCGGATCCATCGCCTCTGCCTCGCGACCGAGACGCTGAAGTTCATCGTAGAGCGCTGACCAAGCCCAATCGAGTAGCGGCGTCCCGGGAGCCGGTGGAGCCACCTGTAGCCCGATGGTGCCGAGCGCGACTACGATCCTCTCGGCCGTCGCAGCATCTGCAACTCCGAGCGGAAACAGATCGGAACGGTTGGCGACAGCGGCGTGCCAGCTTCTATCTGCACCATCCAACAACGTGAAGGCGTGCGCGCGCGAGTCCTTGCCATCGTGCGGATGCCAGCGATCCCAGGCGGACAAATGGAAATGAGGGACTCGCCCCGATAACGCGATCTGGATGTGAGCCTCCGCCAATTCAGTAGGTGGCATCGTCGTGTCGAGGGCGTCCCAGGTCGATCGGTCATCATTCTGCAGGTGATACAGACGCGTGGCGGCTTGGCCGTATTGCCCGAGATAGACGAGGAGCTTCACGTAGGCAAGCTGGCGCCGGTAGCTCGGATCCGCGCCGCACAACGAGTCCCTGAGACCACGGACCGGCATCAACCGTCCGAGGTAATGCGAGCCCGGCGGCACCCCATTTCTGTAGCGTTCACTTGTCCACTCCCAGAGCACATCGAGTTCGTCCGAGCGCATCGACATGCATGTCCCGCGAACCTCGGCCTTAAGACGCCAGAGCGATTCCTCAACTCGCTCGCGCTTTCCTACTTCGCTACGCGCATAGATGAACGCGCTGACGAGACCGCACGCAAGGAGGCCCGCCATGCTCCAACCAACCTTTGCTCCTGTCGATGCCATGTCATCTCACTTGTATGCTCTGATTTACTCCGCAGCGCCTACTCCCGCTCGCGCGCGATGCTGGGTCGTACGATCCAGCGCAATCGATGCTGCGGACCGCTGGATCCAGCGAGCCCAGCGGAACGGCCGGATGCCGATGCTCAGCGTTCGATGATGATGGCCACGCCGGCGTGAGGTTTGTATTCAAGCGGCCCGTACGCTGTGCTTAGTTCGAGGACGAGCGGCGTCGCGTCGATTCCGTCTGGCACCGTCAGCGAGAGATCTTCCGGCAGCCAAGGCTCGGGGCCCTTGCCACGGATGCGCAACACAGGTTCGCCATCGATCGCAACGTCCAGCCCGCCGCGTTCGGCTCTCACGTCGCAGCCGAGACCGCGGAGCAACTCGACGAGTCGTGCGGATTCACAGCGTGGGGCCTCTCGGGACAGCATCGGTGGCAGCCTCGAGGCCGCCTCTCGGTAGCCCGCCTCTCGTGGACTGCCAACGACCGCACGCAGCGCCGCCGGATACCAGAGGCGCGGCAGCGGAGCTGCGGCTCGCGCCGCAAACCCCCGCCACATGCCTAGAACGATCGCGCCGAGCCATATTGTTTGGAGACCATACAAGACCACCGGCAGATCCCGCTCGGCGGTGTGTAGCAGCGCCCTACCAAACACGGCAGGGCCGGGTATCGCCAGCGCGACGGCCAGCACCAAGCACAGCATGATTGCTGGAGCGTCTTCCGTTGCTCCCTTCTTCCTGCGCCATCTCGCTGAGAAGCGGCGCAAGGACCACCGCGCGAGTACGTAAAACATTGCGAATGCCGCCAGCCACGCAGCGATACCGAGAGCCCGGGAGACCCATCGCTGCTTCGCGCACTCCGCAGGGGAGCGCACCGGCACCGCGATCTCGACGGCATCATCCCTCGGCGCAACTCGATAGTAGACCGTATTGAGTTTCCGCTCGACGGGGATTCGGACGTCCAGCGCGACCTCGATGAAAATCTTCAGCGGCCCCAGTCGGGCATCGGCCGGAACGGGGAGGCTGAGCAGCACCTCGTGAACAGTCGTAGAGTTCGAGAACCGCCAGACGTCTACGAGCGCGCCGTCATCCACCCGCGCGCGAATCTTCGAGAACGCGCCATAAGCGCTGACGCGGATCGCGACATCATCGCCCGGCGCGATCTCCCGGGTGACAAGCTGAGCTGCGAACTGTCGCGACGCGACGCTGGTTTCGTAGCGGTCGGCAATCACTGAACCGACAAACCCGGTGAGGTAAACGACAAACGCGACGGCAAACGCGCCGATCAAGACCCTTCCTGCGGAGCTGTTGATACTCATCGTCGTTGTCTCGGCACCACCGCAGGAGTCGCCGACCGAGGGGATCCCCAACGCGCTTCACGTTCCACTACGCGCCTTGGACGGATCGATGATCGCCTCGTGTGCCTGGTCCAAGGTGAGACCTGCCCGGAGTAAGCGTTGCACGACATCCTCGAACGACTCTCCTCGTTCATCCGCGTGCTCGACCGCATCCTCAGCAACGAGTTGAGCGTAGAGCTTGGGGCTGCCGTCGGGGTTAACGTAGTTTTCAGGGTGCAGTCGTCGCTGCTCTTGCGCGTAGCGATACTTCGCGAGCTGGCTTTCGATCATGGTGGCAAGAGGGGCCGCGAGCGGCTCGGAGACTCGCAGCTCGAAGCGGAGCTCCGAACCCCGGTGGAACAGGCGCTTGCTGACAAAGTGCCCCTTCCGCTTGAGGAAGTCCTCGAGGTAGTCGCCCTCATCGTCCGCGACGTCGTAGACCAGCTCTCGATGAGTGGGCGGCGGTGGCGCAGGTGGCGGCGCGTCAGGATCGATACCCCAGAGAGCGAGCACGTCACGGTCCGTCCCAATCCTCGAGCCATCGCCTTCGAACGAAAGATCCGGACGTTCGATGACCGTGTGATCCGGGCGCGGCGTCCCATGGGCGCCCGAGAGCTTGCAGTCCTCGAAGCGAACGCGGAACAGCTCCCGCCCCGCCCAGTTGGTGTCACGCAGATCGCAGCGCACGAACACGGCGTCCATCGAGGTCCCGAGCAGGCCCTCTCTCACGATGCCCAGATCGGCCCCGCGGAAGTCGCAGTCGGTGAACACCGCTTTGTCGATGCCGACGTCGTGCATCACGCAGTCCGCAAAGGAGGTGCGAGAAACCGTCGACCGGTACCACGTAGTTCGCTCGAGGTTCGCCCCCGTGAACGCGGAGTCCTCGATCGTCGCGTCGCCGAGATTGGCGATCGGCATGCCGGCCGCGGTGAAGTCGCACCCGGTCATGGTGGTTCCGGCGAGCATCGCGCTCGCAAATCCCGCGCCCCGTGCGCGGACGTTCGTGAACGTCGCGCCGTGAAATCGCGTGAACGAAAGGTTCGCGCGGTCAAACGTCACGTCGTCGAACGTCGCGCCGGTCAAATCGATCGCGGACAGCTGCTTCCCGGTGGCGTCCACGCCCTTGGCCTGGAGGCGCTGGCTGCCGAACTTGTCGCCGAGCCATGCCTCGTGGAGCGCGATCGAGGCGCGGCTGAACGGCGCGACAAGCGGTGGAAGCGGCGTCGACTTCTCGCCGGCCGCATCCCGGCGAGCGACTT
>JAYUVX010000203.1:0-42359 GCA_043753855.1 Myxococcales bacterium
GCTGCCGAGCGATGCAGCTCGGTCGGGCCCTCGCGGAGCACGTCGAGCAGAGCGCTGGTCGCCTCGGGGCGACCGATCTGTCCGAGCCCGTCGATCGCGGCGGCGCGCAGCCGCGTCGGGTTACCAGGCCCGGAGAGCGAGACCAGCTTCGCATTCGCACCGCTGACGCGCAGGAGGCCGAGGTACTCCGCAGCGAGCACGCGGACCTCGAGGTCCTCGTCCCTGAGGTGCTCGATCAGGACGTCGCCCGCGCGCGCATCACTTCTGATCAGGGGGCGGAGGGCTTCCATCGCCGCGAGCCGGATCGCGGCGTCTTTGTTCGACAGCGCGCCGAGCACCGGAACCAGCGCCGCCGGATCGCCGGTGGTGCCGAGTGCGCGCAGCACGAGCGGCATCGCCACGCGTCCCCGCTCGAGCTCGGCGGCGAGCGTTGCGGTGGCGCGCGGATCGCCAACCTCGGCGAGCAGCGCCACGGCGGTCGCGGGATCTCCGGCGATCCGTCCTTGCAGGTGATCCACCAGCGCCGGCACCGAGGCCTTGCCGGCGACCCGCAGCGCCTCGCGCGAGCCCTGTCGCTGGGTCGATTGCGCGAGGTTCGTGACCAGCGTGCGCATCGCATCCTCGCCGGCCGTCCCGGCCTTCGGCGTGGCCGCGATCTGGCCGAGCGAGTACGCGACCTTCGCGCGGTACGCATCGCTCGGGCCGGACAGCTGCTCGGTGAGCGCGTCGATCGCGTCGACCGCGCCGAGTGCGCCGAGTGATCCGACGGCCGCGGTGCGCACCTCCTCGTCGGGATCGCTGAGGAGGCGGATGAGGGCGGGTACCGCGGACGGATCGCCGAGCTTGCCAACCGCGCGCACCGCGAGCCGGCGGGTCTCGCGCGCCGTCTCACCGAACTTTGCGACCAGCGGGATCACGGCGCGCCTGTCACCGAGGTCCTCGAGCTGCTGGATCGTGGCGTTCTTGACCTCGGGTTTGGGATCCTCGAGCCGCGGGATCAGCGCGATCACGACGCTCGGGTTGCCGTTCTTGCCGATCGTGCCGAGCGCCTTCACCGCGCGCTGGCGCACGAGCGCCTCTGGATCGCCGAGGGACCGAATCAGCGCCGCGGTGGCATCCGCGCCACCGATGTCGCCGAGCGCCTCCGCCGCGACGGCCTTGGTCTGCGCGGACTGATCGCCGAGCCATTCGATCATGATCGGCACGGCCGCCAGCGAGCCCCCTTGTCCGAGCGCCTTCGCCGCCTGGTGGCGCACCTTCTCGTCGTCATCTTGCAGCGCCTTCAGCAGATGCGGTTGGGTCAACGCGACGTCGTACTTCGCGAGCTCGATCACCGCTTCCAGGCGCTTGGCCGGATCGTCGCTCTGCAGGTTCTCCGCATCGACCTCGACGTGTCCTGCCCAGTCGAACGTCCATGCCCGTGCAGGACGCGCTGCGCCGGCGAACAGTCCGAGTGCGACAGCGAGACCAGCCGCGAGCCGCTTCATCACCGTCGGAGTATGCCTCACGACCGAGGCTTCGCCAGCTCGGCCAAGGCCCACTTGACCTTCTCGCGCAGCCGGTCCGGGAGGTGGAGCTCGAGCAGTGCGCGATACTCGCGGCTGGCTCCCGCACGATCGCCCCGCGTCCAGCGCAGCGCGGCGAGCGCGATCCGTGGCCGAGGGTCGCGCGGGCTCGACGCGCGCGCATGCTCGAGGGCATCGAGCGCTCGGACGTCATCGCCCTGGTTGTGCCGCAGGATCCCGAGGTCGTGCCACGCGGCGGCGTCGTCGGGCACCGCGGCCACCGCACCCTCCAGCTGCGCGATCGCCTCGGGGACTTCGCCCCAGCTGACCAGGGTCTCCGCATACTCGCGGCGGGCGAACCCGATGCTCGGAGGATCCGTTGCCTCGGCGACCGCGCGCTGATAATGCGAACGCGCCACGTCGTGCTGGCGGGCGCGCTCCGCGGTCTCCGCCTGCTCGATCTCGGTGCGGACGACCTCGCTCGGGTTGCGCGGCGCGGGATGACTGCACGCGGCGACCACTGCGAGCGCGGCGGCGGCGGCGATCGGCTTCACTCCGACTTCTTCGGCTTGGCCACCGCGATCGCATTCGCGCGGCGCGCCGGTGGAGCGAGCTCGATCGCGGCCTCGATGTCATCGTCATCGACCTCGGAGGTCGGATTCGGATGACGGCGCTGGAACAGCTCCGGCTTGGCATCCTCCTCGGCATCCGCGTGTAGCTCGGACTCGGCGTGCAGGCGCTCGAGCTCGTCGAGCGATTGCTGCATCGTCGGATCGGCCTGGCCGAGCAGGGCGCGCAGCTCGGCGGGGGACGGCGCACGGATCGGGGTCTCGGTGCCCCATTCATCCCCGTCGATCGTCGCATCGATCCGCGCGGCCAGGCCCGGCGTCGCGGGTCTCGCCCCGCCCGTCAGCGCTGCGAACTTCTGCATCGAGGGCTCGGTGCGCCCTGGATCCTCGACGGGGATGCTCGGCTGCGTTCGTCGCGCCTTGTCGTCGGTCGACATCGCTCTGCGCTCTGCGGTGACGCGCGCCTCGGCGTCATCAGCCGGATCGATCTGGATCGCCGGCATCGTGACTTCCTCGTTCGGCGTACGCGATGCGCGCTGTTCGATCATGAACGGCGGCAGCCGCTGGATCGGCGATCCTTGGCCCCGTAACGGCGGCGGATGGGTGACCGCATTCTCGAGGTCCACCGGCTTCGGCGGTCCGGCAGTCCGGGTCTCGAGCGGTGGGACCGTCGGAGCGCGGCGGCCGGGCGCGGTGACTGGTGGAATCGTTGGTGCGCGCCGCACGATCGGCGGCAACGTTGCGGCTCGCTTGCGCGCGGCCGGTGCCGGCGAACCGAAGATCGCGGGCGTGATCAACCCCTCGGGTGGCGGTTGCGTGGCCCCGCGTCGCGGCGGCTCGCTGGTCGCGACCGCATCCGGCGGAGGTGGCTGCGTCGGCTCGGACCGCGGCGACCGCGGCGCAGGCGGCGCAGGCGGCGCACCGGCGATCGTGAAGGTTGCCGGCGGCTCGGTCGGCCGGCGCATCGGGGTGGTCAGCTCGATTGGCGGTTCGCTGATCGCGCGCTCGTGGAGCGGGACGGTGGCCGCGCGGTCAGAGACGGGAGCCGTGTCTCCGCGGAGCGGATCGAACGGCGGCGGCGCCGACGATCGCCGGCGGCGATCCGGATCTTCGGTCGCAGCCCGGGCCAGGGCCACGTCCCGCGTCGCGGGCGCCGTCTCGAGGATCGCCGGATCGACCGACGTCGCGTCGGGGCCGCGGATGTCGGCGGTTGCTGCGAGTGCGACCTCGTTGGTGGTCTGTCCCGAGGTCGATGCGCTCGACGGCTGCGCCTTCACGCTGCTCTCGCGCTGCGCGGGGCTGCGATCCAGGGAATCGAGCCGCGGTGCGGTCGAGACGTCGGCCGCTTCCTTGCTGGCGCTCGCGTCCTGCTGCGCCTTCTGCCACGGGTACTCGATGCGGCCGTGGTTCGCATGACGGATGGTCTCGCGCAACGAATCGCTGATCCGTCGCAGGTCGCTCATCGACAGCCCGGACTCGTCGAGCTGGCCGAGGTGCAGCTTACCGTAGACGATGCGCTGGACGAGCGAATCGATCGACTGCGCGTCGGGCTTCTTCAGCGTGCGGCTCGCGGCCTCGACCGCATCGCAGATCGCGAGCAGCGCGGTCTCGCGGCTCTGCGGCGGATGACCCGGGTAGCGGAACTGCTCGACCGAGAACCCGTTGGGGTTGCCTTGCTCGCGGGTCTTCCCCCAGAAGTACTCGAGCACCCCGTTGCCGTGGTGCATGTGCATGAAGTCGACGATGCGCTCGTGCAGACCGGCCTTGCGCGCGGTCACGATGCCCTCCGTGACGTGCGCGAAGATCGCGTCGCAGCTGACCTCGGGCGGCAGCTGATCGTGCGGGCTGGTCTCGCCGGGCTCGAGGTTCTCGATGAAGTACTTCGGCTGCAGCGACTTGCCGAGGTCATGATAGTAGGCGCCGACCCGCACGAGCCGGCCGCTGGCGCCGATCGCGTTCGCCGCGATCTCGGCCATGTTCGCCATCATGAGGCTGTGCTGCCACGTTCCCGGGGACTTCGCGGCGATCTGGTTCAGCAGCGGGTGCGAGAGATCCTCGAGCTCGATCAGCTTGCCGCGGGTGATCTCGCCGACCACCACCTGGTAGAGCGGCACGAGCGCGAGTGCGAGCACGGTCGCCAACGCGGGGCCGAGCGCCGCCGCGAACCACGCCGAGTGCAACGGATCGCGCAGCGCCGGGAGCTGACCGGTGGTCAGGTAGGTCAGGAGCACGTAGGTCGCGGCGGTGAACAGCGTGGTCACTGCTCCGGCAGTGATCACCGCGCGCGCCCGGTCCTTCGGCTGCTCCGCGACAACGAGCCCGGCGACCGCCGCCTGCGCCAGCATCAAGATCGCGAGCCCGACATCGAACGGACCGAGCAGCGCCACCACGAGCGCCGCGAGGATGCCCGTGGCGAGCCCGACGATCCGATCGAGCGCGAGGGTGGGGACCATCGAGAGCAGTGCGATCGGGACGACGAGCATGCTGATCGAGGTCATCAGCAGCAGGATCTTGACGGCGATCGCGAGGATCGCGATGGTGACGAGGCTGACCACCTGCACGCGGACCAGCCGGCCGCGCGTCGAGCGCCGCATGTGGTGCGTGAAGATCGACGCGATCACGAAGGTCAGCAGAAACAGCGCCGCGTAGGGCAGGGCCCCATGCGGAGCAGCCGCCTGCAGCGCCGCGGCATTACGCTCGTCCTCGGCGTTCGCCCTCTCGCCGCGTGCGATCAGGATCCCGCCGTGACCGATGTGGATGTGGTCCTGGGTCTCGAAGCCGGCGAGCGCCGGGACGCGCACCGTCAGTGATGCGACGTGCTGATCACGCACGGCGCCGGCGCCGAGCGCACCCAGCCAGCGCTCGGCGGTGATCGACGGCGTCACCAGTAGCGCGAACGCCAGCGCGAGCAGCAGACCGAGCCACCAGCTGACCCGTGGCCGTCGCGGGATGACCTTCGCGAGCTCGCCGCGGGGCCCGTCCGTCGGTGCGCGCAGCGACGGCAGCGCTCGCTGTGGCAGCGGACCGGATGCGGTCGAGCTCGATCCCTCGGCCATCTCAGTCCCTAGATTCCAATGTCGAACTCGGCGCGCGTACGGCCGCTCTTCAGCGCGGGGAACTTCATGCCGCGCAGCACACCGTTGAGGCAGGCCCAGGTCGCGCCGCCCTGCTTGCCATCGACCTTGACGAACGTCACGCGTCCCGAGGGGCCATCGATGATCATGCCGATGCTCGCCTGACCGGCGCCGGTGCGCTGCAGGCAGCCGCCGAGCTGCCCGCCGTAGTGCGAGTACACGCTGTACACGGTTCCCATGTCGAGGGTGCCCGAACCGCCGCCGTCATCCTCGTCGCTCATGTCGAGCGACATGTCCTCGCTGCCCTTGGTGTAGCTGCCGCTGGCGGGCCGACCGCCACCGGTGCGATGGCCGCCGGTGTGACTCGCCGGCGCCTTCGGCATCGTGACCTTCACGTTGAGCGACGCGCCGTCGACCTTCTCGATCCCGGCGACCTTCTTCGCCGCCTCGTCGCCGCGCGCCGCGCGGATGATCAGCCACACGCCGAGCGCTGCGCCGACCACGCCGAGCCCGATCACGATGTAGAGCAGGGCGCCCTTCTTCTTGTCTCGGCTCTGCACCGCGACCTCGGCCTGCGCGCGGCGCTGGTCATCGATCCGTGCCTTCGCCTGATCCACCATCGGTCCGAGCAGCGGGTGCGTGCCGACGTCCACGCGCGCACCGCTGTCCTTGTCCATGATGATGTTGCCGGCGACGATATCGCCCTTCTCGATCTGCTTGATGACGTCGGCGAGGGAGAACGGGCCGTAGTCGAGCTTGCCCTTGCTGATCAGCCACTTCTCGGTGGAGTCCGCGAGCGCCGAGGCGAGCACGCGATCGAGCGAACCCGCCGCGTTCATCGATCCAGACGCCGCTGCGTGCCCGATCTCCGCGGCGAGCGACACCTGTTGATCCGCGAGCGACGGTGCCGTGTTCAGCGTGGGCATCGCCGTGGTGGTCATCGCGCCGCCCTTGTTGAGCGCCTCGCCGACAACCTCACCGAGCACATCGACGCGGCCAAACCGCTTCTCGGGATCCCTGTGGCAGGCGCGGCCCACCAGGTCGTCGATCTGCGAGTTGACGCCCTCGACCACCTCGGACGGGCGTGGGCCACCGCGCTCCAGCGGGGCGCCGACGAGGCACTCGTACATCAGCGCGCCGACCGAGTAGACGTCGCCGGGACCACTCGGTGCTCTGCCGGTCAGCACCTCGGGCGCGACCGAGCTCTGTGTCGGGATCAACCCCGCAGCCATCGCCGCGATCGTCCCGGGTCCGAGCGCGAGGTCGACGACGCGCACGCGCCCCGCGCGATTGACGACGATCGATTCATCCGCGAGTGCGCCGTGATGAACGTCGGTGAGCGCGGCGGCGACGCCGACGACGAGGTTGCCGGTCGCGCGCGTGCCGAGGCCAGCGTTGCCCGCGCGCCCACTGCCCATTCGCTTCTTCTGCAGTAGATCACGGACCAGCGAGCCCTCGAGGTCCTCGGTGGCGATCCACAGGATGTCGCCGGTCAACCCCGCCGCGAGCGTGCGGACGAGGTGCTTGTGCTCCGCCAAGGCAGCGGCGGCGCGGGTGCCCGCGATGATCTGATCGCGCACCTCCGAGTTCGCGGAGATCTTCGCGTGGATCACGTACAGCGTCGCCGGACCTTTCGGTCCCTCGGCCTTGTAGGCATCTGCGATCCGCAGCTGCCACAGCGGTTGCCCCAGGCGATAATCTCCGAGCTGCACGCCTGGCTGAAGCTTGGCGCCGCTCGCGTGTGCGGCGTGGGATCCCGACGTCGTTCCAGCAACTATCATCGACGAGCAGCCCCCATTGGCAGACCGCTAGAATAGGGGCGTTGGGCCCACGGAATCAATCAGCCCAGCCCTATGGTGGACAGTTCGCGACGCTCCCCCGGGCCACCGCGAGCGGATTGCGCCCCAGCGCTCGTAAGTAGGCGCAACCTCGATCGAGATCACCCGTCTTGATCAGCGCATCCGCGAGCAGATACTTTGCTCGCACGTTGCGCGGATCGGTCTTCAGCGCGATGTCGGCCTCCGCGAGCTGCCGGAGACGGTTGTTCTGCCGCAGCGCGTCCTCCGCGGCGCGCAGGTGCTCGACGGCCGGATTGACCTTCGAGGTCCCGATCTTCACCATCGTGACAGCCGCATTGCTCCCGCGGTGCACGCCCGCATCGACGATCGCGACCGCACCGGCATCCGTGGCCGCCGCATCGACCGATGGCACGCCGGCATCTGTGGGCACGCGTGCGACCACCGCCGCATCTGTTGGGCCTTTGGCGGGTGTTCGCTTGCGCATCACCATCCCGATCGTCACGCCAATCATGGCCAGCACGAGCACCGCACCGAGGCCGAGGTACAGACCTCGACGTGACGCGACCGCCGGCGGCAGGTGGGTCTCGTTCGGCGCGAGCGTCTCGGCCAGCACGTGCACGGGCGGCTCGGGCGGTGGCCGGGCCGGCCTCGCTGGGGCGATTCCCGAAACGGTCAGCTCGACGAGCTCGGCCGGCAGCGCCTGGAAGAACGACGACGACGCCATCATCGTCGACGCCCGCAGGCCCTTGTTCGTCTGCGCAGCGGCGCCGCCTCGGCTGACGTAGGTTTCGAGCTCGGCGAGCAGCGCGTCCATGGCCTCCGCGCTCGCCGGCCGCCGGTCGCGATGCTTGGCGAGGCAGGTCTGTAGTGCCGCATCGAGCCGGGGGAACTGTCCGAGCTCGGGCACCAGGTCCCCGAGGTGCGGAGGCGGCGTGCGCGCGTGATGAGTGAGGAACTCGATCGCGGTCTTGCCCTCGAACAGCGCGCACCCGGTCAGCATCGTGAACATCGTGGCCGCGAGCGAATACAGATCGCTGCGCCCATCGAGCGTGTGACCGCACGCCTGCTCGGGCGACATGTACTCGGGTGTGCCGAACACCATGCCGGCCTGGGTCAGCGCGAACCGCGACTTGTCGGAGCTCGCGGCGCCCTCCATCAGCTTCGCGACGCCGAAATCGAGCAGCATCGCGTGGTCCGGATCGGCATCGACCCGCATCAGCAGGATGTTGTCGGGCTTGATGTCGCGATGGACGAGGCCACTGCGGTGCGCCGCGCCGAGTGCGTGCAGCGCGTGCCGAGCGATGTGCAGCACGCGCGCGGGAGCGAACGGCCCGTCGACTTCGATCTCGCGCTGGACGGTGCGTCCATCGAGGTACTCGAGCACCATGTAGTAGTCGTTCTGAGGCGTGACGCCGAAGTCGAGGACCTTCACCGCGTGCGGCGAATCGACCTTCAGCGTGGCTCTCGCCTCGCGCGCGAACCGCTGGAGCGCGCTCGGATCCGTGGTGAGGTGCGACTTCAGTAGCTTGACGGCGACCTTGCGATCCATCGCGAGGTGCTGCGCCCGGAACACCGAGCCCATGCCGCCCTCTCCGAGCACGGCCTCGAGTCGATAGCGACCGTCGAGGACGATCCCGACGAGCCCGGCTGCGAATCCCTCGTTCCCGAGCGTCACGCAGCTAGAATCGCATGCCGTTCTTGATCCGGAACGTCAGCCAGTCCCAGCCGAGGTACACAGCTCCGGCTGCGACGACGATCCCGGCAACCGGCGCGATCGCCACACCCGCCACCACAGCTCCCCCGGTTGCGACCGCTGCCAGCGCACCTTTCCGCTTGGCAACCACCTTGTTGCGCTGCACGAGCGAGCTCACCACCACATGGTGCAGCCTCACACGCCACCTGTCAAACCGCGTGTCTCGTCGGCCACAGTCGCCGTGGTCCGCGAGACACGACCTCGCCAACCCGGCCTCGTCACGGCGTTCGAGCGTGGCCCGCGAGGTGCAAACTCCTGGATCTGCTGCCCCTCGTGATAAGAAGATGGAAGAAATCGATGATCCAGCGTACTGGCACTCGTTCGAAGCATCATGGTTCGGTCCTGTTCGGTCTCGCGGGCGGCATGCTCGTCGTCGCCGCTGGGCTGACCGGCGGTTACTTCGTGCTCGGGGCTCGGAGCGAAGCGCGCGCGGCGAGCACACCGAACGCGCCGAACGGGCCGAACGCGCGGGAGCGGGGCACCGCGAAAGCCGCGCCCGCGCCGTCCACCGCACTCGGTGCACAGCTCGCGAAGTCGGTGAGCCTGAAGCTCGCCGGTCAGAACATCGCCGTCACCTGGGCGGAGCTCGGGGTCGAGGCGGATCCAGACGAGTCCGGGCGCTCGTCGACCGGTTCGGAGTCGGAGATCGCAGCAGCCGCCGCGAAGGGCTCGATCCCGGTGCGGCTCCTTCGCGACAAGGCGGTCGCGAAGCTGCTCGAGCTGAAGGCCACGTACGACCGCGCGCCGATCAACGCCTACCTCGATCTCGAGGGGCGCCAGATCGCCGACGATGCGCCGGGGCAGGGGCTGGATGTCTGGGGCTCGTTGCCGCGGATCGAAGCCGCTGCGCGTCAGGGTGCCGCCTCGATCCAGCTGATCGATGTGCCTGTTCCCGCCACGGTGACCAAGGCCAACCTCGGTATCGAGGACATCTCGAACGTGCTGGGTCATTACGAGACCAAGTTCCCGGTCACCGATCGCGATCGCAACTTCAACCTCAAGCTCGCAGCGAGCAAGGTGAACGGCTACGTCATGAAGCCCGGCGAGGAGTGGTCGTTCAACGCCACCGTCGGCGAGCGCTCGCAGAATATGGGCTACAAGATCGCGCATGTCATCACCGCCGGCGAGATGGTCGATGGCCTCGCGGGTGGCACCTGCCAGATCTCGACGACGCTGTTCGGCGCGGCCTTCTTCGGCGGCCTCGACATCGTCAAGACCACGAATCACTCGCGCCCCAGCGCGTACACGCCGCTCGGCTTCGATGCCACCGTCGTGTGGCCCGACACCGATCTCAAGCTCAAGAATCCGTACGACTTCCCGGTCGCGATCCGCTACGTCGTCGCCAACGGCGAGGCCAAGGTCGAGATCCTTGGCAAGAAGCGCCCGTACGACAAGGTCGTGTTCGAGCGCCACGTCCTCGAGACCACGCCGTTCACCACCGAGGAGCGGCTCGACGAGGAGGTCGCGCTCGATCAGACCAGCCTCGATCAGTCCGGCTTCGATGGCTACAAGCTCGAGCGGTTCCGCAAGTTCTACACCAACGGCAAGGTCGTGAAGACCAACAAGTGGACCGTCAACTACAAGCCGGTCACCGAGTACATCCGCCGCGGGACCAATCCGTCGCCCGATGCCAAGCCTGCGGTCGTCAAGGAAGCGCACGGTCCCAAGGCTCCGACCGGCGACGACTTCACGATGGCGCAGTAGCGCCGCGAGTCGAGCGAGACGCGGCTACGAGCCGTAGGGATCCGCGATGTCCTGCGGCGACGGGTTCGGAGCGGTCGGCATCGACGAGCTTCCGCAGTTGGCGTTCGCCTTCGAGCCCGACCAGGTCACCGACTGGCCCTTGATCGTCGCCTTGGCATCGGTGCCGAACGACATGTTCGAACCGGCGTGGATCTCGATGTTCTGCTTCGCCGTGAATTCGGCTTCCTGTGCGGAGATCTGGATCTCGCCCTTGGGCGCCTGGAAGCAGACGTCGCCCTGCTTGGCCTCGAGGATGATCTTGTTGGCCTTGGCGTCGAACGTGATGATGCCGCAGCCGGCACCGTCCTCGATGATCAGCTGCTCCTTGTCATCGTCGAACGTGATCTTCGAGCCAGCGCGCGACTTGATCACGCGGCGCGGATTGCCACCCGGGTTCTTGTCGGGCGGCTTGTCCTTGCCGTTCCACAGCGCGCCGACGATCAGCGGGTGGTCCTGGTCGCCGTGCTCGAACATCACGAGGACCTCGTCGTCGACCTCGGGGATGTAGAACCAGCCGCGGTTCTTGCCGGCGCCGAGCATGATGATCGGGCACCAGAACGTGGTCTCGTCCTTGTGCAGGATCGGCAGCTTGACCTTCACGCGGCCGAGCTTGCTGGGATCCTTGTTGTCGGTGACGAGGCCGATCAGCGGCTCGTAGACGCGGCTGCCCTCGGTCTCCGCGATGCGGATCTGCTCCGCGAAGACACTGGCGAGGTTGTAGATCGGCCGCATGGCTACAGTCTACTACGGTCGCGGAGGCACGGGGCTTCCCCCTGGAGGCCCCGGGGATCCGAGAGGCAGGACACCGAGGATGGCGGTCAGCGGCTCGCCGGCTGGGGCGGCACCGGTAGGGGTGACCTGGTTGCCGCTGGCGTCGAACACCACCAGGCCGACCACGACGTCACCCTTCCAGTCGCCCGGGAGGTTGAGCGTGAACCGGTCCCGGACGTGGTCGCCGGCTTTCCAGCGGGTGGTCGGAAACGTGCCGTCGGCGGTGCTGCGGGCCGCCGAGCGTGCGGCGCTGGCGGGCGGGGGATCGGTGAGCGCCGCGCCCCGTGGCCACACCACCAGCTGGAACTTGAGGTTCTCGGTCGTCGCCGTGGTCACCGAGAAGTAGACGTGGACGTCGGTTGTCCCGCCGGCGACGAACGGCTTGCCGACCGCGGGGCCGACTCCGGTGACCTCGATCGCGCCGTGCGCGAGCCGCTGGCCGGAGGTGGCGACCGGTGGTGGTTCGCTGCTCATCACGTCCGCGAGGTAGCGATACGCCTGGTTGAAGTTTGCATCGCGCGCGTACATCACACGATCCATCCAGTTCTGCAGCGCCTGCTGCATCACCGCGAGCGCGGGCGGATTGGTCGGCGCGAGGTTAATCTTCTCCCACGGATCGGCCTTCAGATCGAACAGCTCGTAGACGTTGGTGTTGATGTAGTAGATCAGCTTCCACGCGTCGTTGATCGCCGCGCGCTGCTTGCCCGGCGCGTTGGTCTCCGAGAACACGATACGGTCGTGATCCGGACGCCCGGAGAACAGTTGGGTGACGAGGCTGATGCCCTCGAACGAGAGGTCGTGCACGTCGATGCCGCACAGCTCGGCGATCGTCGGGATGATGTCGAGGTTGGTGACCGTGCCGCCGACCTCGCGCCCCGGGTTGTCGGGGACGTACCAGATCATCGGAACGTGCAACAGCTCGCGATACAGCGCCGTGCCGTGCGTCCCGAGCGGCACGTTGTGCTCGGCCATGCTCTCGCCGTGATCGCTGGTGATGATGATGATCGTGTTCTGCGTGCTCGGTAGGTGGCGCAGCTCGTCGAGCAGGCGGCCGATCTCCTGATCCGTCCACTTCAGCTCGGAGTCATAGAGGTCCTCCTCCTTGGAGCCGTAGTCCACGACGTCGGGGTGCGCGACATAGCGGCCATGAGGGTCGATGTAGTGCGCCCACATGAACCACTTGCGGCCCTGCTGCTGCGAGACCCACGCGAGGATGTGATCGGTGACCTTGTCGGCGGCGACGCGGTACGGATCCGGAGTCTTGCCGATCGAGTTGTCGTAGTCGTCGACGCCCTGGTCGAGACCCCAGTCATTCCACCAGTCGTGCGAGCCGATCACGCCGGTGTGATAGCCGCCGCGCTTCATGATCTCGGGCAGCGTCGTGTTCTCCGGCTTGATCCGCGGCGGCGTGCCCTTGGGGTTGGTCTCGTCGAGCGCGATCCCCGAGTGGAAGAACTTCGACGTCATGATCGCGGGGATCGAGGCCATCGTTCCGGCCGACGGAGCCTGCGTCCAGGTGAATGACGTCGAGCGCTTCACCAGCTCGGCGAGCCGCGGTGTGGTGTCGCGCTGCCTCGGTCCGGTCGCATAACCGCCGAACGTGGTGTGGTCGTAGCGGACGGTATCGATCGTCAGGAGCAGGACGTTCCATGGGCGCTTGAACTCGGCCGGGACCGCGATCTTCGGGCCACTCGGGATCACCAGGGAGGCGAGCGAGAAGTCGTGGCCATCGCAGTTCTGGTCGATGCCGTCATCTGGCTTGTCGATCGCACCACCATTGATCGAGGGATCGAACGGCGCGCAATCCCCTTCTCCGAGCACGGTTCCAAAACCGTCGCGATCGAAGTCATTGGCGGTGCGGACCACCCCGATCAGCTTGTCGAGCGCGGGCGAACCGGTGATCGCCATGTACTTGGTCTCGAGATCAGCGCCCCACGACGCGAGGGTCAGGGTGCACAGCAGCGTCGAGGCGCCGGCGATCGCGAGGCCGACCCGGCGCGACCGCGCGCGCGGCAGGCGAGGGTGGACCAGCGCGCCCCACCCCATCCCGAGGACCACGACGATCGTCGAGATCACGAGGCGGACTGGCAGCACCGAACGGCTCTGCGGCAGGGCGAACCACGATGCCGCGAGCGCGCCTCCGACGAGCGCTGCGAGCGCGAACCCCGCGGCACGCCAGCGACCGACCGGGTTCGCGATGCCGAGCACCGGCGCGAGTGCCCGCGCACCGAGCGTGGCCGACACCAAACAGATCCGGTAGACGAGCACCCCGAGGCCGAGCGCCGCGATCCCCATCGCGCCGATCAGCACCCCGGTCAGCTGCGCCTCCTTGAAGTTCAAGATCGCCCACACCGCGCCGCGCTGCAGCCCGTACCCCGCGGCGAGTGACGTCACCACGCCCGCCCAGAGTCGCGGTACACCGCCACGGATCCCGGCGTCGAGGGCGCGCGGGACGAACCAGCCGGGGGCGCGGCCCGCATGCGGATCGAGCTGCGCACGGATCACGCGGGCGACGACGAGGAGGGCGGCGAGCCCGACCGCGAGGACGAGCCACAGCACCAAGGACAGCGTCACCACCAGGGCGATCAGCCGGAGCTTGCTCCCGAGGGTGCTGTGTCCGGCGTAGGCGTTGACGGTCAGCGCGTACTCGACCGGCGCGAATGCGACGACGCCCGCGACCGCCATGGTGAGCGCACGGCCGACGTCGGCGATCGCGGCATCGCGCACGCTGCGGTAGGGCACCACGAACGGCCTGATGGTATCACGTTCCTCGAACACGTGCCCGTCAGGAAGCTTCTGGCTCGCCACGGCTGGCTGATCGCGATCGCCGCCGCGTACCTGTACGTGTTCCCGTATTTTCCAGCGATCCAGAGCGCGAACGAGCTGCCCCGCGTCTACCTGACGCAGGCGATGGTCAACGAGCGCAGCTTCCACATCGACACCGGGGTGGCGCGCTGGGGTGGCACCGCCGACGTGTCCCCGTCCGCCGGTCACGTGTACTCCAACAAGGCGCCCGGCTCGTCGATGCTGGCAGTACCCGCGTACGCCGCGGCAAAGCTCGTCGCGGGAGAGCCCAGCCTTGCGACGTCGGTCTGGATCTGTCGCGTGTTCGCCGGGATCGTGCCGTGCCTGATGTTCCTCTGGCTGCTGTGGGGATTCCTCGAGAGGTTCGCCCCGGATCCGGGGGTGAGGCGCCTGGTGATCGTCGCCTACGCGTTCGGATCGATGGCGATGACCTACTCGGTGCTGTTCTTCTCGCACCAGCTCGGGGCCGTGTGCGTGGGCTCGGCGTGGATCATCGCGATCGAGTTCACGGAGCGCAAGCGCGGCCTGCTCGCGATCGCCGGTGCCGGTGCGCTCGCCGGATGCGCGCTGCTCGTCGATTACCAGGCGGTGTTCGGCGCGGTGCCGATCGCGGTCCTCGTGGTGGTCCGGATCCGAACATGGCCGCGCGCGGAGATCCTGCGGACGCTCGGTGTGGCCGCGGTCGGCGCGGCGATCCCGATTGCCGTGTTGCTCGGCTATCACACCCTGGCGTTCGGTAGCCCGCTTCGCACCGGCTACGACGCGTCCACCACGTTCGCGAACTTTCACCAGCAAGGGTTTCTCGGCATCACCAAGCTCCGCGGCGAGGCGTTCTGGGGCTCGCTGTTCCAGCCAGATAACGGCCTGTTCACGCTGATGCCGTGGCTACTGCTCGCGATCCCCGGCGCGATCACGCTTGCGCGGGCCGGCGAGCGGGCGGTCGCCGCCACGGCAGCTGCGGCCGTGGTCATCTACATCCTGTTCGTCTCGTCGATCAATTTCTGGCGGGGTGGGTGGGGGGTTGGACCGCGCTACATCACGGCGATGCTCCCGTTCATGTTGCCGCTCGTCGCCGGGCAGCTGCAGGCGTGGAAGCCGCGCCCGCTGGTGCTCGGCGCGGTGGCCGGAACCATCGTGGTCGGCGTCGCGATCTACAGCGCTTCGACGATGACGTTTCCGTACTGGCCCGATAGCGTGAAGAACCCGCTGTTCGAGGTCACGTTCCGGTTGCTCGGCGATCACATCGTCGCGCCGAATGTCGGTTCGGCGCTCGGGCTGCCAGGGCTGGTCGGAGCTCTGCCGTACGTCGCGATCATCGCAGGTTGTCTCGGCCTCGCCCTCCTGCGAGCGACGAGCGTGCGTGGCCTCGCCCTCGCAGTGGTCGTGGGCGCCGCGATCCTGATCGGCTACTCCCAGCTCCCTCGGTCCTCCGCGGCACAGACCGATCGGGTCTACGACAGGGTCCGCGCCGCCGCGCTGGACCTGTGATACGAGGAGCCGTGCTCACGTCCCGCGCGGTGATCTCGATACTCGTGCTCGCGAGCGGATGCGGAACCAAGAGCTCCCCGGATCCGGGCGTCGGTTCTGGAACGGCTTCGGGATCCGGATCGGGCGTAAAGGACTCCGCGACGCTCGCCGCGACCTACGACAAGAACTGTATCGGTGGCAACCTCGAGGCGTGCCGCAGCCTCGCGATCATGTACACCGAGGGCGTCGGCGTGAAGCAGGATCTGCGCAAGGCCACCGCGCTGTTCGGGCAGAGCTGCAATGGCGGCAACCTCGCGGCGTGCAATCAAGTCGCGCTTGCACTGGTCGAGGGCGTCGGCGTCGAGAAGGACGTCGCGAAGGGCGTGGACCTGTACCAGAAGTCTTGCGATGGCGGGTACAAGCTCGCGTGCAGGAACCTTGGCCTGATGCTTCGAGATGCGCATGGAATGGCCGCCGATCCGGAACGCGCCGCGAAGCTGCTCGACCTCGCCTGCCAGGGCGGTGCACCGTACGCGTGCAGTAATGCCGGCGATCACGACGTCAGCCGCGGCCTGCTCAAGGAGTCGGTCGCGCACTACAAGAAGGGCTGCGACGATGGGGACGGAGTCGCGTGTCGTCACATGGGCATCGCGTATCTCGAGGGCAAGGGACTCCCGACCAGCACGGCCGCTGCGAGCGTGTGGCTCGATCGCGGATGCCGCGCTGACGATCCGATCGCGTGCCGCGTGCTCGGTGCGATGCGTGTGCAGGGCGTGGGCGTCGCCCAGGATATCGAGCTCGGCAAGCAGCTCCTGAAGCGCGCGTGCGACCACAAGGACGCTGACGCATGCGTGGCGCTCGCGTCGATGTCCGCTGGGGCTGGTTCAGGTAGCGCGTCGGATTTACCGGCTGGAGCTGGTTCAATCCTGCGGTAATCCCGTGAGCCTGGCCACATGTAGGACATGGGGCGATAGCTCGTGACACGCCGCGTAAGTGCCTGACCAGCCGTCGCTCCCGCTCGGTTCTCGGGACCCGGGATCACAACTTGTCCACAGCCGGACCACCGGCGCCGGGTGAGCCTTGGGAAACCAGGGCTTAGGTCTCAAAAGGGTTGTGAACAAGTCGCCCGATCCCGGGGGTTATCGACAGCCCTCCGCACAGCGCAACGCGTCAGATGTCCGTGCTCCGGACTGCGCGCCGGCGCACGCCCCGTGTCCGGGCTCCTACACAGGTGCACGAGTCCGCGCATCGGACATGCACGTCCGTGGCTCGGACGCCGGCGTCCGCCGCGCGGACGTAAGTGGGGCGAAAACGCGGGGCTGCCGCATCTTGCGGCACCCTCCACTCACGAGCAGAGGGAGCGATACAGCTGCACGTACTCGAGTGCCGACGCCAGCCATGACGAGTCTCGGGACATCGCCGCGCGCTGCATTGTCACCAGCTTCTTCCGATCGCGACACACGGTGACGCCACGTGCGATCGCTGCGCGCAGAGATCCAGCATCGGCGCTCTCGAACCGGAGACCGGTGACGCCGTCGGTCACCGTGTCTCGTAGTCCACCGACCCCGTGGACGATCGGGATCGAGCCGTATCGCATGGCATAGAGCTGGCCGAGCCCGCACGGCTCGAACCGGGACGGCATCACGAACAGATCGCTACCTCCGTAGATTCGCCGCGCGAGCCCGACATTGAAGCCGACGCGGACCGCCAGCTCTCGCGGAAACTGCTCGGCGAGCGACCGAAACCGCGCCTCGAGCTCCGGCTCGCCCGCACCGAGCACGACCATCCGCGCACCAAGCTCTGCCAATTCCGGCACGATGTCCGCGACGAGGTCGAGGCCCTTCTGCCCGGTCATCCGCGCGATCACTCCGAGCAGCGGCTGGTCATCGGCGGGCAAGCCCATCTCGACCGCGAGCGCGTCCCGCCCGCTCGCGCGATTCGAGATGTCTTCGCGGTTGAACGGCGCGACCAGTGCGCTGTCGGTCATCGGATCCCACGAGCGTGCATCGATGCCGTTGACGATCCCGACGAGCCGCGGAACGTCCCAGCGCAGAAACCCATCGAGCGCTTCGCCGCGCTCGGGCGAAAGGATCTCGAGTGCGTAGCTCGGGCTCACCGTCGTGACGACATCCGCGGCCGCGAGCCCGCCCTTGAGGAAGCTGACCTGATCGTAGAACTCGAGCTGGTGCTGGTTGAACGTCGACCACGGCAAGCCGAGCTCGTCCATGACGAGCTTCGGAAAGATGCCGCGATAGGCGAGGTTGTGGATCGTGGCGACGATCGCCGGCGGTGACGGCAGCATCCGCGCGTAGATGGCCGCGGGTCCGGCTTGCCAGTCGTGGACGTGCAGCACATCCGGCGCGCCAGCGAGCAGCGCGGCTCCACCGGCCAGCGCGGCCTTGCCGAGCGCCGCGAACCGAACGTGATTGTCGTGCCACTCGCCGGCACCACCGGGGCCGTAGAGGTTGCCCGGGCGATCGTAGAGCGCCGCGCAATCGACGAAGCCGTAGCGCACGCGACCGACCTTCGCGGTTCGCAGCGCGGCGGGGATCACGTGAACGCCAACCTCGAGCGTCAGCGGAACCGCGGTGTCGAAGCGGATGCCGGCATCGGCGACCCGCTCCGCAACGCCGCGGTACAGCGGCACGATCACGCCGACATCGAGCCCGTGCGCCTCGGCCTGGGCAGCCGGCAACCCGGAGACGACGTCGGCGAGCCCGCCGGACTGTGCGAATGGCGCGACCTCGCTGGAGACGTGAACGACCCGCACGGCGAAGATCTATGCGACGTCGGAGCTGCCTGCGAACTTCTTGAACCGCGGCCCCGCTGACTCATAGCTGTGCCGGCTCTGACCCGAGACCACGAAGGTCCCGGGCCGCAGCTGTGCGGTGAGCTCCGGTTCGTTGCCGATCAGCTCCGCGACGTCGTTGGCGAGCACGAACGGCCCCTTGGCCGGGACCACGGTCCCCTTCGGCACGACGACGATTCCCGATTCGGTCACGAACGGGAACCGCACGCGATCCGCTTCGAGGTCCTCGCCGATCACGCAACCCGGCTCGATCTTGCAGTTCTTGTCGAGCAGCACCCGCTTGAGCCGTGCGCCCTTGCCGATGTCACAGCCGGAGAGGATGACCGAGTCCCAAACCTCGGCACCGGCGTGGACGAAGCAGTCGTAGCTGAGCACGGTCTCGCGCACCGAGGCCGATGCGATGATCGATCCTTCGCAGATCAGGCTGTCGTCGACCTCGGCGGGTCCGAAACCCTCGCCTGCGCGCACGAACCGCGCGGGCGGATAGTCGCGCTGCGCGCTGCGGATCCGCCACTTGCGGTTATAGAGGTCGAGCGCGGGAACGCGTGCGCGCAGCTCCATGTTCGAGTTGAAATAGCTGTCGATCGTCCCGACATCGCGCCAGTACGGCTCGACATCCTCGGGCTCGCCGGGGATGTGATTCTTCGCGAAGTCGTAGACGTGCACGCGCGCGCCTTCGGCGACCAGCCGCGGGATGATGTCGCGGCCGAAATCGTGACGCGAGCTCGGCTGCCCTCCATCGTCGACGAGCACGCGCTCGAGGACCTCGCGGCGGAAGATGTAGTTCCCCATCGAGACCAGGGACCAGCCGGGGCGGCCCGGCATCTCGGGCGGGTTCTTGGGCTTCTCGACGAAGCCGACGATCCGGCCTCGGTCATCGACATCGATGATGCCAAACGCGCTGGCCTCGGCGGTGGGAACCGGGAACGCAGCGACGGTCAGATCGCTCTGGAGATCGCGATGCGCTGTCTCCATCTGCTCGACATCGAACTTGTAGACGTGGTCGCCGCCGAACACCGCGACATGCGCGGCGCGGGCATCGCGCACGAGGTTGAGGTTCTGATAGACGGCGTCCGCGGTGCCGCGATACCAGAACTCGCCGAGCCGCATCTGGGCCGGTACGACCTCGATGTACTCGCCGAAGCCGCTGAGCCGCCAGTTGCGCGACAGGTGCTTGATGAGGCTCGACGACATGTACTGCGTCAGCACGTAGATCCGGCGGTAGCCGGAGTTCATGAAGTTCGAGAGGACGAAGTCGATGATCCGGTAGCGGCCGGCGAACGGCACGCCCGGTTTGGAGCGGTGCACGGTCAGCGGGCCCAGACGAGAGCCCTTGCCACCGGCCATGATCATCACGAGCGTGTCCTTCATGACGACTTCACGAACGACATCGTAGCAAGTCCGGTGGCCGTTCTAGTTCTTCGCGCAGGCCTTTCCGTAGATCGTGTTCGTCGTGGAGCTCGCGACCGTCTTGCACGAGTATCCCGTGCCGCATCCGGAGGTATCCGTGCATGCCGCCGTGCACTTCTTTCCACCCGAAGCAGAGACGCAGAGGTTGCCGGGGCCGCCGCAGTCCGCGTTGGCCGAGCAGGACCTGCCGAACGCCGCCCGGTTCGCGAACGGGACCAGCTTCGGGTTGTCGTCGATCCCATGCATCCCGTACATCGTGGTGAAGCCCCACGACTCGGAGTCGAGCTTGGTCAGCAGCGTCGACACCGGCTGCGGGCGCAGGCGGCTCGCGGTGTCGCGGGCGAGCAGGGCGGAGATGAAGTCCTCGACCGCGGCCGGGGTGGAGGCGTTCGAGAACGAGGTCGTCGTGATGATGTCGACGTTCTTGCCGAGCTTGTGCGGGTTCTCCTTGAACGCCTCGCCGATCTGGTAGGTGTCGCAACCCTCCGCGAGGATCACCTGGTACTTGTCCGCGGGCATGTCGATCACGCGCATGTCGGCGTCGTCGAGGTCCCCCTCGGAGGTCTTCCGCCAGTTGGCGAGCGCGAAGCCGTAGAACGGGCCCGAGTGGCCGGAGTAGACGACCACGTCGCGGGTCGCCAGAGACCTGCGGGCCTCGTCCTCGAGGATCTTGCCACCGGCATCGGTGTCTGGATCGGTCTCGGTGCCGGGCTTGCCGAACAGGATGCGGACCTCGACCGAGACTGTCTTGGTGTCGGCCTTGACGGTGCGCTTGAACGCGCCCGAGCTGCGGGTCAGTGCATCCCAGCTGGCGACCGGCGCGGTGAAGCCCTGGCCCTGGAGCCAGGTCATGAATTCCTTGGAGTGCTTGAGGTGGTAGTCGGAGTGGTAGTCCCAGCCGAAGTAGACGTCGATATCGAGCTTGCCGTCGGCGGTCAGTCGCGCGAGGTCGAAGAAGCCGTCGGTGGACGCCTTCTCCTTTGCGATCGAAAACGTGATCTTCTCCTTCTGCGCGTCGGTGACCTTGCTCGGATCCCACGCGCTCCACGGAGCCTGGCGGTACCATTCGCCGTTGGTCTCGAGCTTGCCCATCTCGTCGTTGCCGGGGCGGCCGACCTCGAGGTCGAACACCTGCTTGCCACCCTCGATCCGGATCGGCAGCTTGGAGGTGAGGTTCTTGCCGCCCGCGGCGAGCTGCTTGAACGTGAAGTCGTAGGTCAGCTTGTCGGCGCGCGCGGAGATGGCGAGGTCCTGGAACGCTCCGCCCTTGGCCATGCCGCCGAAGCCGCCGAACGCGTGGTTCGCGTCCTCGGCTTCCTTATCGACGAAGTACTGCGTGATGAACCACGCGATCGACAGCTGCTTGAGCCCGACCAGCTTCTTGGCGGCGGCATCGCGCTCCGCGACGGTCTTGGCAGCGTAGCTCGCGTCGAGGACCACGGTCGACTTGCCCTCCAGCAGGTACTCGATCGCCGAGGCGCTGAAGAAGTCGTCGGCCTTGGAGTCATCGACGAACACGCTGTCTTCCGGGTCCGTGCTGTCCTGGGAATCGGCACAGGCGCCGAACAGGGAGGCGGACAGGGCGGTCGCAGCAAACAAGGCGGTGGTACGCATGCCGTCACCCCGAGCAACGGACATGCCCGGATCGCCGACCGCGAACCCGTGGCGTGTCAGGCACTTGGCGCCGGCTGGAAGCTCGACTAGCCGGCAGCTGGAAGCGGCGTGGCCGGTGCGGGCGGGTCGGTGAACACGTGGGTCCTGTAGTAGCGTAGCTCGTCGATCGACTCCCGGATGTCATCGAGCGCGCGGTGGGTCTCGTTCTTGGGCGGCTGCTTCGCGATGATCTGGGGGAACCAGCGGCGGGCCAGCTCCTTCACCGTGGAGACGTCGACCATCCGGTAGTGCAGGCGGGTGTCGAGCGCCGGCATGTAGCGGCGGATGAACCGGCGATCCTGATGGATCGAGTTCCCCGCGAGGACCGGCCGGTCCTTGGAGCCGCAGTGTGCCTTCAAAAACTCGAGCGTGGCCGCCTCGGCATCCGCGTCGGTTACGGTCGACGCCTGGACGCGTTCGATCAGTCCAGACTGGCCGTGATGCTTCTTGTTCCAGTCGTCCATGGCCGCGAGGACGTCGTCAGGCTGGTGGATCACGAGGTCCGGGCCAACCGCGATCTCGGTGAGCTGTCCGTCGGTCAGGATCGTCGCGACCTCGATGATCCGCTCCTTGGAGGGATCCAGGCCGGTCATCTCCATGTCGAGCCAGACCAGGATGTCGTTACCAGCCATGTCGGCTGGGTTAGAACCCAAACGCGCGGGAGGTGCAAGCGTGGCAGGTCAGGCCGCGCGCATCGCGAGGACGTCTGCCTCCGGCGGGAGGCCCCAGCCGGGCTGGTAGGCGAACGCCTCGCGGGCGGAGCGCGTGTGCGTGTTGCTGTCGACGAGCTCGAGTGCATCGAGCGGAACCAGCGCCGGGTGCGCGTGGCCGGTGGCGTGCGCGAGCTGCAGGAGGTCCTTGCGCACGGTCGCGAGGTAGTTCGCGAGCCGCGCCGACTTGAGCGTGGGATCGAGGCCCCGCATGAGCCAGCGATTCTGGGTGGCGACGCCGGTCGGGCAGTGCCCCGTGTGGCAGCGCTGCGCCTGGATGCAGCCGATCGCCATCATCGCCTCGCGCGCGACGTTGATCAGATCGCAGCCGAGCGCGAGTGCGAGCAGGCTGCTCTCCGGGAACCCGAGCTTGCCCGAGCCGATGAACACCACGTCGTGCTGCACGCCAGCCTCGCAGAACTCGCGATAGACCTGCGTGAACCCGAGCTTGAACGGCATCGCCACGTGGTCGGTGAACACCAGCGGCGCCGCGCCGGTGCCGCCTTCGCCGCCATCGATCGTGATGAAGTCGGGCGCGCGACCGGTGGTATCGATCTGCCTGGCGAGTTCGCGCCAGAAGCTGAGGTCGCCGACCGCCGACTTGATCCCGACCGGGAGGCCGGTGGCGTCCGCGAGGCGCTCGATGAAGTCGAGCATGCTCGAGACGTCTGCGAACGCGGTGTGGTTCGCGGGGCTGATGCAATCGCGGCCCATCGCGATGCCGCGGATGCGCGCGATCTCCGGCGTGATCTTCGCCGCGGGCAGCACGCCGCCGATCCCCGGCTTCGCGCCCTGCGAGAGCTTGATCTCGATCGCCCTGACCTTCGCCGACGCAACCGACTCCAGCATGCGCTCCATCGAGAACCGTCCCTGGTTGTCACGGCAACCGAAGTACCCGGTACCGATCTGCCAGATGATGTCGCCGCCCTTGCGGTGATAGTCGGAGATGCCGCCCTCGCCGGTGTTCTGCAACGCACCGGCGATCGTGACGCCTCGATTGATCGCCTCGACGGCGGCCGGAGACAGCGAGCCGAAGCTCATCGCTGAGGTGTTGATCAGCGAGGTCGGCCGAAACGCATGCTTGCGTCCGCGCACGCCGCCGAGGATCCGCACGCACGGCAGCGGAAACTCGCCATGGTAGCCGACCTCGCCGGGATGCGGCGTGTGGATCGGGAACGCCCTGTGCCGGATCAGGATGTAGCCGGGACGCTCGATGTCGTTGTCGGTGCCGAACGCGAAGTAGTTGTTCTCCCGCTTCGCAGACGAGTAGATCCAGCGGCGCTGATCGCGCGAGAACGGTCGCTCCTCGTCGTTCTGGGTGACGATGTACTGGCGAAGCTCGGGGCCCACCGCTTCGAGCCAGTAGCGGAAGTGCCCGACGATCGGGAAGTTGCGCAGGATCGCGTGCTGCTTCTGCGTCAGGTCGTAGATCGCCACGATGACGAGGAACGCGCCAACGCCGATGCCGAGCCAGGCCCACGTCGACATGCCCCTAGCATAGCTCAGTGGGCGAGGACGGCGCAGCTAGCGGGATCGAACGGGCGCGCGACCGTCAAGGTATCCTGCAGCTCCCAC
Source organism: Myxococcales bacterium (assembly GCA_043753855.1). GTDB lineage: Bacteria > Myxococcota_A > Polyangia > Haliangiales > Haliangiaceae > JABFXX01. The sequence goes on from JAYUVX010000203.1 coordinate 23,644, forward strand.
GGCGAGGCGCAGCGGATGTACGCCGCCAGCGATGCCGGATCGGTCGGTGTCAGATCCCAGATCCACACGGTGCCCGAGCTCCCTGCGATCGCGAGACGCGTTCCGTCAGGCGACCATGCGAGCTGGGTGAGCAAGACCGGAAGCTCGACCTCCGCGAGCAGGCGACCGGCGAGCGGATCCCAGAGGCGCACGTGCTTGTCGCCGATCATCGCGATGATCGCGCCGTCGGGACGGGACTGCAGCTTGGTCACAAACGATCCGGTCTGCCAGGACCGGATCTCCGTCATCGCGGGCCACTGGTACAGCGCGACCTGCCCGGCAGTCCCCGCGACCGCGAGCGTGCCCGCGGCGATCGAGACCGACGCCGGTGCGGTGAACGCAATGCGGCGAGTGAGCTCGCCGGTCGAGCTCAACACGTCGAGCTCGCTCTCGCTTCCGATCACTACCTGGCCATCCGCGATCGTCAGCTCGTAGAGCTGCGAGCGGACGGGCTGCATCGGCAGCGGATGGAGGTCCGCGGCGCTCCATAGCGACACCTCGTTCGGCTTGTTCTCGAGCTGCGTCGCGATCGTCGTGTCGTCCCCGAGCAGCGCGACGTCCCATGCCGGTCCGCCGAGATCGACGGATCCGCGCTGCTTGCCGCTGCCGAGATCCCAGGCGCGCAGCGTGCGATCACCGACGGAGTACGCCGTGCGCTGATCGCGCGTGAACACCAGTTTGCGCACGCGGCCGGTGTGGCCCTCCAGCTTGATCTGGTGCGCGGTATCGGCGAGGTCCCACAGCATGATCGACCCATCCTCGGCAGTGGTCGCGAGGAGCTTCGCGTCGGGCGAGAGCCGCAGCGAGCGCAGACCATGGGGGTTGATCACCGATGGAGGCGAGTCCGCCGTCGGCTTCGCCGAAAGTGGCGGCTCGGAGAATCCTCCGGTGCCGAGCACGGTGGCCTTGCCGGTGGTGAGGTCGAAGCCGCGCGCGGTGCCGTCGTGCGATGCGGACCAGATCGTACGCCCGTCCGGCGACCACGCGAGATCCCGCACGCGCGCGGTGTGACCGAGCGCGCGCCGGAATCCGCGATCGGCGGCGACGCGCCAGACCCGGAGGCGCGTGTTGCCATAGACGACGATCCGATCGTCGCCCTCGTCGACACCGATGCCCTGGACCGCGCCCTCGTTGGGTAACGTCTGCAGCTGCTTTCCGTTGATCGGATCCCACCCGAACGTGCTGCCGGTCTCGTCGGAGGTGATCAGCAGGCCATTGGAGCAGGCGGCGACGTCGACCGCGATCTCGTGCCCGGCGAGCTTCGAGCGCACGGCACCGGTGTCGAGATCCCATACCGTGACGACCAGCGTGTTGCCAAACGTCGCGAGCCAGCGCGGGTTGGTTCCACCAATGACCACGCCGTAGATGTCACTGCTCTGCTGGAACCGGCGGACCACCTTGCGCTCGCCGAGGTTCCACATCCGCGCGAAGCCCTTGTCATCGCCGGTGATCAGCTGGCCCGCATCCAGCCACGCGATGCTCGCGATCTTTGCCGCAGGATCGTCGACCAGCTGAGCGACGGTGGCGCCAGTCTTCGCATCGCGGACCATGGTGACGCCGTCATCACCTGCGGTCGCGAGCAGCGCTCCGTCGGGCGAGAACGCGACGGCCCACACCACCGCCGTGTGCGGATCGAGTGCCGCCAGCGTGGGCGACGTGGGCGAGCCGAGGAACACCCGGCCGGCGGAGGTCGCCGCCGCGAAGTGCGCGTTGTCGGACGCCCACGCGAGGACGCTCGAGACATCGTTGGCCGGCGTCGCCACTGGCTTCCAGGTGCGCAGCGACTTGCCATCGGCAACTGCGAACACCGCGAGCTGGCCTGTGTCATCGACACCGAGCACGGATGCGCCATCAGGCGACACCGCACTCAGACGCGCGCCAGGCACCTCCCACGCCGGGCGATTCGCGGCGAGGTCCCAGGCGCGCAGTATCCCATCGCTACCCGACGAGATCACCCCGGTTCCGCCGTGCGCGAAGCTCGCGGTGGTGGTCCCGCGAAGGTGCGGCGGTGCGATGCCGACAAGGCCGGTGTAGGCCGAGCGCGCGATGTTGATCAAGATGTCCAGCGTGGGTGATCGATCGGCACGCGTGCTCGCCGCGCGTTCGAGCAGCGGCAGCGCCTTGTCGGGGGTGTGGGCGGTCAACGCCTGACGACCCAGCTCCTCGAGGCTCTCCGCATAGCGGCGTAGGGCGATCGCGCGCTGGTCCTGCGCGGCGCTGCGCTCGCTGCGGGCGATGTCGCGTTCGTGGGCGATTCGCCACACGCCGATCGTTCCGATCGTGACCAGCACGCCGAGCGCCACCACCGCCGTCACCACCATGCCGCGGTGCTTCGCGATCCAGCGGCGCACCAGCTGCCAGCTCGTGTAGCGATGCGCGGCGACCAGCTTTCCGGCCTGGAACGCGCGGAGATCATGTGCGAGTCCCTGCGCCGTGGCGTAGCGATCATTCGGCCGGCGCGCCATGGCCTGCTCGACGATCGCGACCAGCTCGGGAGGCGCATCGGGTGCGAGCTCGAGGATTGGCTCCGGCGGTCGAGTCGAGACCTGCTCGAGGAGCTCGTCGATCGTGCGTGCCAGTCGGTACGGCCGGACGCCGGTGAGCACGTGATAGAGGATCGCGCCGATCGCGTAGACGTCTGCGTGCTCGTCGACCTTCTCGCCGATCGCCTGCTCGGGCGGCATGTACGCCGGCGTTCCGACCACCGCGCCGATCACCGTCTCACCGGTGTCGGGAGGGATCGTGGTCGCCCAGGCGAGCGGTTCGAGCTCCTCGCCGGTGGCGAGGTTCTTGGCGAGACCCCAGTCGATCACGACCGTCTCGCCGTACGCTCCAACCAGGACGTTCGCGGGCTTGAGATCGCGATGGATCACCCGCTCGCCGTGGGCGTATGCGAGCGCATCGGCGACGTCGATCAGGTGCGGCACCAGCGCCATTCGTGCATCCAGCGTCCTGGCTTCCTCGACGAGTTCCTCGAGCGTGCGGCCCGCGACGAGCTTCATGGCGTAGAACGGTTCGCCGGTGTCCCAGCGCCCGACCTCGTAGACCGGGACGATCGCGGGATGCTGGAGGTTCGCGGTGACGAGTGCCTCGCGCGCGAAGCGCATGATGATGTCGGGAGTCGGGCGCAGCACCTCCTTGATCGCGACGATCCGGTTGGTCCGCGGATCACGCGCGCGGAACACGCGACCGAGCCCGCCGCGCGCCAGCTCGTCGAGAATCTCGAAGCGGTCGTGGCTGACCCTCCCGAACTGCTCGATGTTCGCACCCTTCATCTCCTCGCCCACGGTGCGGGCCTGGCTGTCGGGCTTGGTGCGCATCCCGGAGCCCGGGCGCGATAGGCTGGCTCCGGCAGCACGGCGCACCACGTCGGAGGGCGGCGTCAGGGTGTCGTCGGCGACCGTCACGGTTCCGACGGGGACTGGTCGTGACGCGGGCCGGGGGGCGATTCCCGCGATCGTACGCTCCGTGCCGCTCGGCGGCAACGCGAGCGTTGGCTCCGAACCGCTCGGGGGCGGTAGGTCGTCCTCGTCGGTCATTCTCCCGACCAGTAGCGCACGCGGCCGGTGTCCATGTGGACGAAGCCGCTCTCGAGGTAGAGGCCCACGCCACCGATGTTCTGCCCCTTGGCCCAGGCGTGAAGCGTCGGCGTCGGCGTGTTCGGAAGATAGAAGTCGATGGCGTCGCCGTGCGTGTGCTGGCTGTCGCGTGCGACCTGGTGGCCCTTCTTGCGGAGGATCAGGTTGTACTTCGGGTGACGGAAGGCGGAGACGACGATCGCGGTATCACTGCGGAAGTTCTGAGCGGCCGTCGCCACGATCGTGATCAAGCGCGGCTCCATCGTCGACGGCTTGTTCGTGAAGTGATCGCGGAGGAACCGATCGATCGTCGCCTGCGCGGGCAGACGACCCGGCTCGACAGCCAGCCACTCGTGCGTCCACTGGTTGTAGAGGTTCAGCAGCTTCGGGGGCGTAGCTCCGGAGACCGGGGATGGACCGTGCTTGGTGGACTTGGTGGCGCGCTCGCGGTCCTTCTTGACCACGCCGTCATCCGCGCGGGCCATGCCGGTCAGCGCGACCAGGATCGCGACGGCGGCTCCTGGCCGGATCACGCAGGGCGCCCGCGCAGCTGGATCAAGGTCTCGGTGGGCAGGACTTCATTCAGCGATCCGGATCGGAAGCCCGCGAGGTCGAGCGCGACGTACGAGAAGCCGAGCCGCTTGCCGAGTGCGACGATCGCCTCTCGCACACCGGGCACGACGATCTGGGGCAGCTCGCCGGTCTCGATCTCGAGCCGCGCGATCGTATCGTGGAAGCGCACGCGGAGCTGGCGAAACCCGAGTGCGCGGAGGCCGTCCTCGAAGTCGTCGACGCGGCGTAGTCGGTCCGGTGTGATCTGCGTACCGTACGGAAACCGCGACGAGAGGCATGCGAGCTGCGGCTTGTCCCAGGTACGCAGGCCGAGCTCGTGCGACAGCGTGCGGACCTCCGCCTTCGACAGCTGCGCTTCCACAAGCGGCATCCGCGCGCCGCGATCGCGAGCGGCCGCGATGCCAGGGCGGACGTCACCGAGATCATCGAGGTTCGTGCCGAGCGCGATCGGCGCATCACCGAGCGCCGCTGCGACCGGTGCGGCGATCTCCATCAGCTCGGTCTTGCACAGCGCGCAGCGGTGCGTGGGGTTCTCGGCGAAGCCCGGCACCTCGAGCTCGTGCGACTCGACGACGCGATGGCGATCGCCGAGGCCGAGCTCCTTCGCGAGCGCGACCGCATCGGCGATCTCGGAGCGAGCCATCGTCGCCGAGACCGCGGTGACGGCATGACAGCGCTCGCCGAGCACGTCCACCGCGACCTTGAGGAGAAATGCCGAGTCGACTCCGCCCGAGAAGGCGACGACGACCTGGCCGTAGCCGGTCAGGGTCGCCCGGAGCACGTCGAGCTTGGACATCGTAGGGACCCTAGCGCACTCGCTTGCGAAGGTCGATCGCCCAGGTTCCGTCGGGGAGGGCGGTCACTCCGAGCACCTCTTGGCCCCACTCGGTGGCGCTACGGGGGATGTTGCGGCTCGCGGGTTCGTGGTCGGTGATCACCCGCAGCGTCGCGCCAAACGGCAGCGCCTCGAGCGCGAGCTTGGTGCGCACGAACGTGAACGGGCAGACCTCGCCGCGAATATCGACCTCGGTATCACCAGGTGATGACGACGTCGGCGGCGAAGCTGAGGGCGACGAGCTGGTCATGGCTGACGGGTCCGGGCGGGAACGGGGCAGGGTGCACGGAAGGCCCGAGGACCTGTGGCTGGAGATATACCATCCAGTCACGTTCGGATACGAACGTCGCGGGCTGCGCGCCCGCACGGATCAGGTGCAGCACGGTCCTCACGTCCACACCTCGACCGCAGCGGCACGCGCGACCGCCGCCACGAGCTCCTCGCCCACGAGCCTGCCCACGGTGTGACCGAACGATCGTAGCGTCGCGGCCGCGCGCTCCGCCAGCGGCGTGAGCAGCGGTCCCGTGACGGCAACCTCGACCTCGGCACCGCGCAGCGTGACGCCGAGCGCTGCGCGCAGGGCCTCCGCCTGGCGGTGCGGATCGGCAGAGGTGGACAGGATCAGGATCCTCATGTCAGCGCGATCACCCGATCGCTCGTGCCGAGCACGGCCGCATGGTCGTCCTGGCTGCCGCGCGCGATGCCGTCGGCCAGGTCGAGCCCGACCGAGGAGTTGGAGCAGGCCGTGATCTCGCAATCGTCGTCGAGCAGCGCGGTTGCGGTCGCCGGGGCCTCTGCGAGCGCACGCGCACCGGCGTCGACCACGAACATCGCCACCTCGTGGCGTGCGCGACGTGCCGCGTGTGCGAGTGCGGCGGCGGTCGCGAGATCCGCACTTGTGGCGAGCACGATGCCGAGCTTCATGGCGTCCACCGCGCGACCTCGAGATAGTCGTGTGCGGTCTCCGACCATGCGTACTGCGCGACCTCGGTGATCGCGTCCGCGACCGCGCCGATCACGACGTGCTGCACCGGGTACGCCGGGCCGCTGGCCATCTGGCGATCGACCTCGGAGAAGTACGCGCGACCGTTCGAGTGCGAGTGATAGACGATGCGGGGAGGCCGATCGGTGTCGAAGCGGCGTGCAAAGCTCAGCAGCTCGGCGCCGGCGATCACGAACCCGGTATCTGCGCCGCGCTCCGGTGTGACCGGATGTTCTCCATCGGCCTGCGCGTTGCGGCAGGCGACCGCGGTGTCGACACCGCGGCCATCGCGCGGACCGCACAGGTAGCCGCAGCACTCCTCGGGGAATACCTTCAGCGCATGCAGGTACATCGACGCGCGGAGCTCCTCGGGGATCGCGATCGGCGTCACAGGTTGGCGACGTCCGCCATCCAGCGGATCGCGGCCAGACCACCACGCCAGAACGCGAGTGCGCGGTCATCGCCCGGAGCGCTGGGCCACCACGCCGGCTTCGGCGCGAGCTCGACTGGCCGGCCCTTCGTGCCGCCCGTGACCTTGGTGTCCGGACCATGCGCCGCGATCGATGCGATCTGCGAGTCCTCGGCTCCGGTGACCGCGAGGGTGCCCACGCCGCCGGCCGCAAGATAGCTCGCCGCGATCAGCTCCGCCACCGGCTCGCTCTCGCGCAAACCGAGGTGCGCCGCCGACACCAGGAGTGCCGTCTGCCCGAGCCCGCCGACGTCGGGAAGCAAGATGTGTCGTGCGTAGCGTCGGACCTGTTCATCGCGCATCGCGAGCTAACCTCCCGCGATCGCCGGCACGATCGAGATCTCGTCGCGGTCGCTGACCTTCGCATCGAGGCCGCCGAGCTCGCCGATGTCATCGGGTCCTACGAAGATCCGGATGAACGGCTTCACGCTGCCATCCTGGAGCAGCTTCGCCGCGATACCGGGGTGCTTGTTGTCGAGCTCGGTGAGTGCGTCGCGCACCGTGGTCGCGGTGATCTCGACATCGGAGGCGCCGCCGGTGAACGAACGCAGGGCACTGGGAACACGGATGCTCGCCATCAGGATCTCTCCGCAACGCGCACCGGGTGCGCAGCAAAAGGTGAAATCGGTGCGCGGGCGCATGCCGGGCAATCGCGCCGAGCCGCGAACCGCACGATTCGCGGCTCGGCGACCTTCCGCAGATCATCGAATGCGAGCAGCGCACCCGCATGGGTACGGTCGCTGGCGACCAGACCGAGCGCGATCGCCGCGGCGACGCCGCCGATCGCTCCGACCACGGGTCCGAGCACGCCGGCCTCGGCACAGGTCGGAGCCTCCTGGGGGTGCTCGAACAGACAGCGGTAGCAGGCGACGCCGGGTGCACCCGCGAACACGTTGCCGCCGTAGCGCAGCGCACCGGCGATCACGTAGGTGCGACCATTCGAGACCGCCCAGTCGGTGACGGCGAACTTGGTCCCCGGGTCATCGCAACCGTCGATGATCAGATCCGCATCCGCGCCGAGCCCGTCGGCGTTCTCGGGAGTCCACCTGCTGACGACGCCGCGAGCGATTCCGCCGCGTCCGACGATCGCGCCGGCCAGCACGCTCGCCTTGGCCTGCCCAAGATCCGCCGTGGTGAACTGGATCTGGCGGTGCAGGTTCGAGACCTCGACGTGGTCGTGGTCGACGATCGTGAGCTCGATCCCGGCCGCCCCGAGCGCAAACCCGATCGGTCCTCCGAGCCCTCCCGCGCCGACGAGCACCGCCCTCGTGGTCATACCGCCACCTTGCCGCACAGCTTGCAGTGTCCATCGGGACCGATGACCCCGACGCAGGTTCCATCCGGGCACAACGTGCGGTCGACCGAACCGTCATCAGGGAGACTCGCGGCCATCGCCGTCGCAGCGGCGACGAGCTCGGCGTCCTCGGTCACGGGGGACAGGGGCGCCGCGTGGGGCATCGGCGAGGCCGACGGCTCCACGGCTGCGGGGTACCGGTTCCTGGCAGTGCCGGGGGCGGTCTTGCCGCACACCTTGCAGTTCCCGTCCTCGCCGATCAGCCCGACGCAGCCGCCATCGATGCACAGCTGGCGGTCGTTCCACTCCGCCGCGCCTCCGATCAGCGACGGCGTCGAGGGATCGAGCGCGTCGATCGGGTCCTTGTCAGCATCGTCGTCGTCATCGTCGTCGTCATCGTCGTCATCGTCGTCCTCATGTTCGTCGTCGTCCTCGTCCTCGTCCTCGTCCTCGTCCTCGTCGCCGTCATCGGTCTCCGCGACGGGGCCGTCTGCGTTGAGCCCACGGTCCCGCTCGTTGCCCCAGTTGGTCGCCGCGCGCGCGCACACCTTGCAGTGGCCATCGCTGCCGATCACACCGACGCAGCTTCCGTCCGGGCACAGCTCTCGCTGATCCCACTCGCCGATCGCCATCACGAGCCTCCCATCGCAACGAATAGATCGCTGGCGACGTAGAACGTCAGATCGACATCGCCGATCCGCAGCACCGACTTCGAGGCGAGGCGCTTCTCCTTGCGCGGTTCCAGGGTGACCCGGTCGAGCCAGCTGCCGTTCTTCGAGCCAGCGTCCGCGACGATCCAGGTCTTGCCCTCTAGGCGCACATACGCGTGGAGCCGGGAGACCGAGTGGTCGACGATCACGATGTCGTTGTTCGACGTGCGTCCGAGCGTGATCCGATCGGGGAACGACGCGCCGGGCTTCTTGCTGAGCGGATAGACCTCGAGTCCGGTCGCGTCACGGAAGCCGAGATCGTGCCGGTGCGGCATGGTCTCCTCCACGGTCTCATCCGGATGTTCTTGATCGAGCGTCATCGTGGCGGTTCCGAGATCCCCGTTGTCACCGACGTTTCGGAACCGGACCAGTGCGGCAGGAGCGGACGCGGCGAGGAAGTCCTCGCGTCCGAGTTGCAGCAAGTGCCGGTAGTGTGCAGTTGCATCCACGGGAGCGACTTTATCCCCCACGGTGGCCGGGACGGCAAGAGGGTTCCGGCTCGTCGAGGAGTGAGGGTTTGACAGGCCCAGAGGCTGCGCGGTAAACGTCCCGGGCCATGTACGACACGTCCGATATCCGCAAAGGCCTCAAGGTACTGATGGACGGCAACCCCTGGACCGTCATCGAGTTCCAGTTCGTGAAGCCCGGCAAGGGAGCGGCGTTCACGCGCACGGTGTTCAAGAACCTGCTCAACGGCAAGACCAAGGAGATGAACATCCGTTCGGGCGAGAAGCTCGAGCCGGCGAATGTCGACCAGCGAGAGATGCAGTTCCTCTACAAGGAAGCCGGCGATCTCGTGCTGATGGATCAGTCGAACTACGAGCAGGTCTCGGTGAGCGCAGACATGGTCGGTAAGGCTGCGGATCTGATGAAGGACAACCTGCCGTGCACCGTGCTGTTCTTCAACGAGCGCGCGATCGACGTGACGCTCCCGACGTTCGTGTTCCTCGAGGTCACCGCGTCGGAGCCCGGCGTTCGCGGCGATACCAGCGGTAACGTCCAGAAGCCCGCCACGGTGGAGACCGGCGCCGAGGTGATGGTGCCGCTGTTCATCCGCGTCGGTGACACGATCAAGCTCGATACGCGCACTCACGAGTACGTCGAGCGCGTCAACAAGCAGTGAGCGCGCGCGGCCGCGTCCTTGCGGTCAACGGTGGCATCGCGATCATCCGTAGCGAGCGGGGCGAGGTGCATGTCGCCGCGCAACCCGGCTGGCGGGCGGGTGATCTGATCGACGAGCTGTCGATCGTCCGCGCCTACGATGCGGGCGACTACCCGGAGCCGACCACCGAGGTCGCGCGGATGCCGCGCCCCCGGATCGAGGCGCTGCATGCCCGGGCCAAGGTGCTAGCCGCGCTGCGCGCGTTCTTCGCCGCCCGCGAGTTCGTCGAGGTCGAGACTCCGCTGCTCGTGCCGAGCCCCGGCCTCGAGATCCACCTCGACGCGGTGACCGCCGGCGGTGGCTACCTGATCACCTCGCCCGAGTATCAGATGAAGCGCCTGCTCGCCGGTGGCTTCGAGCGGATCTACCAGGTCTGCAAGTGCTTCCGCGCGGGCGAGCAAGGCCCGCACCACTCGAGCGAGTTCACGATGGTCGAGTGGTACCGCGCCTACGCGGACCTCGATGCGATCATCAAGGACACCGAGGCGCTGGTCCACACCGTGGTTCGCGCGGTCTCGGGCGGCTCCTCGGCGAGGAGCGACGGCCGCTCGATCGATGTCACGCCGCCATGGCCGCGGATGTCCGTGCGCGAGGCAATGCGCCGCTGGGCCGGGATCGAGCTCGCCGGCGACGAGTCCGCTGCGGCCCTCGTCGCGAAGGTCCGGATCGCCGGTGTGGGTCTTGCCGACGACACCGCGTGGGACGACGCGTTCTTCGCAGCGTTCCTCGCCAAGGTCGAGCCCGCGATGGCCGCGCTCGAGCATCCGCTGATCCTGGAGGACTGGCCCGCGCCGCTCGCCGCGCTCGCGAAGCGCAAACCCACCGATCCGCTCACCGCGCTCCGGTTCGAGGCCTACGTCGGCGGCATCGAGCTGGCCAACGCGTTCGGCGAGCTCACCGATCCCGTGGAGCAGCGCGCGCGGTTCGAGGACGATCAGCGGATTCGCAAAGAGCGTGGCCGCGAGGTTTATCCGATCGACGAGAAGCTGCTCGCGGCGCTCACCGAGGGCCTGCCACCTTCTGCCGGCATCGCGCTCGGCTTCGATCGCCTGGTGATGCTGGCAACCGGCTCGAGCTCGATCGATCAGGTCCTCGCGTTCACCGGCGCGGAGCTGTGAATGGTCGCGGCGCGCACTCGGGGGCGTGCCCTTGCATCGCGATCGATTGCGCACCGCTTCGTTCGGCGGAGGAAGCACCCAAGAAGCCACAGGACCCAGGCAGAGAGACGTCGATCGCGCCACGGACGGTGCCCAGAACACGTCGATTGCGCCGAGCGGTTCTCGACCGACGGCGTTGGACGCGCCAGCGGTGGGAAACCCTCTGCTTGGCTCCCTCCGGTTCTTGGCTGCTCTGATCTGAGAACACTCGACGTTGCGGTGCGTCGAAAGGTCGAACTGCACGGGCACGCTCTGGCCAAGCCGGGCCAAGCACGACGCTAGTCGAGGCCGTGGCGCCGCAGCATGGCGCGCACCGTGCCGGCCGGATCGCGCGAGGCACCGCGCCCGACCTCTCCGAGGAGACCAGCGACGCGGGACGGGCTGCCGCCGCTGCGTGCGAGCGCGAGCTCGAGGGTCGTGCGTTCGAGATCATCGCGCAGCGAGCGCAGGTTCATCTGGCCCTCGTCGAGCAGCTTCGCGATCGCGCCCCGATCGATCAAGCCGCCGGATGTGGTGCGGCGATCGGCGGGCGCTCCGCGCACGACCTGCTCGGGCAGATCTGAGAGCAGGACGTCATCACCGGCCCGCTTGTTGACGAGCGCCTGGAACACGACGTTGCGTAGCTCGCGCACGTTGCCGGGCCACGGATAGCGCTGGAGGGCGGCGAGGGCGGAGGCGGTCAACGTGGTGACCCGGTGCGGGGCGCGCGGCTCCTCGCGATAGAACCGGGCGATCAGGTGAGCGGTGAGCTCCGGGATATCGGCGGTGCGATCGCGCAGCGGCGGCAGCTCGATCCGCACGATCGCGAGGCGCTGGTAGAGGTCGGCGCCGAACTCGCCACGGCCGAGACTCGACCCAGGTGCGCCCGTTGACCGACTCGATGATCTTGCGAACAACGGAGAGGCCGATACCGGTGCTCTCGACCTTGTCGCGACGCTCGAGGGTCTGGAACAGCCCCAGATCCGTTCGTGGAGCTCCGGAGCGATGCCGATGCCGTTGTCCGCGATCGTGAACACCCAGTGCTCGCGTTCGCGCCGCGCCGAGAGCTCGATTGTCAGCGCGTGGCCGGTGTTGTACTTGATCGCATTTCCGATCAGGTTCATCTGCACCTGCTGCAGCTGCACCCGGTTCGCGTTCAGCGTGGGGAGTGGATCGGCGACGACGAGCTCGGCGCTCTCCGGCGGTGCGAGCAGCTCCCAGACCTCGTGCGCGAGCTGCGCCACCTCGTCCGCAGCGTGGCCGCCGCGCTCGCGACCGGCGCGGCTGTACGCGAGGATCCCGGCGATCAGGTTCTCGAGCCGCAGCACGCGGCCACGTAGCAGGCCCATGTGGTCGCGGGTCGCATCGTCCATCCGGTCACCGAGGTCGTCCTCGATCCACTGCGACAGGTTGGCAATACCGCGGAGCGGAGCCTTGAGATCATGGCTCGCGACGTACGCGAACTGATCGAGCTCGGCGTTGCTCTTCTCGAGCGCCGCGATCAGCCCGTGCGCCTCCTGGAACAGCGCGCGTTGTCGATTGCGCTCGCCGCCGTCACCGCGATGCCGGCGATCAAGCGCTCGGTATCCGCGCTGAACGCGCCCGACTCCGAGTGCCCGAGCACCAGCGCTCCGACCCGTCGGCCGGCGCGACCGATCACCGGCACGGCGAGGTAGCTCGTCACCGGCACGTTGCCCGCCGGCAAGCCGTAGTCCGGCGCGAACGTCGCGAACGCTTCATCGGCGCGGATGTTGGCGACCCGCACGGCCTTGTCACCGGCAAAGGTCGGCGCGAACAGCTGGGTCATCCGCGCGACCGTCATCCCGGCGAACAGGTCCTTTGCGGTCCCACTCAGCGCGTAGTGCGCCGGGATAAACCGGCAAAGAGGACATGGCGTAGCGGAAGCCCGAAGCGAAGGCGGTGTGCTCGAGCTCCGGACAGCGTTCCCACAGCGTCCGGCCGTTCGCGCCGAGCATCCGCACCGCTTCCGGGTTCGCGTAGGTCACCCGCCAGTCGGATGCAACGACGAGCACGCCATGCGGCAGCAGCTCGAGGATCGCGTGCGGATCCGTTCGCTCGGGTTCGATCGCGGTCACCACGCTGGGGGACAGTGTCGGTAACCGCGAGTTCGTCGTAGCCCCTAAAACAGTGATGCGAACGTGAGTAGGAGGTGTGCGTCAGCGCTCGATCAGGCCGAGGCTTCCAGCCCGCGACCGCGCGCGGCTCGCTTGCCACCCCCGCCGCCACCACTGCTGGCACGGGGCGATCTCGTCGCGCGCTCGAGCAGTGGCTTCACGAACTGGCCGGTGTAGCTCCGCGGGTTCTGCGCGACCTGCTCCGGCGTCCCGGCCGCGATCACCTCGCCGCCTGCCGCGCCGCCCTCCGGACCGAGGTCGATGACCCAGTCCGCGGTCTTGATGACGTCGAGGTTGTGCTCGATGACGAGGACGGTGTTACCGCCCTCGACCAGCCGGTTCAGCACCTCCAGCAGCTTCTTGACGTCGCCGAAGTGGAGACCGGTGGTCGGCTCGTCGAGCAGGTACAGCGTGCGACCGGTCTGCACGCGCGCGAGCTCGCGGGCGAGCTTCACGCGCTGCGCCTCGCCACCCGACAGCGTGGTCGCCGGCTGCCCGAGCGTGAGATAGCCGAGCCCGACCTCGACCAGCGTGTTCATGATCCGCGACAGCTGCTTGTGGTGCTGGAACAGCACGGCTGCCTCGTCGATCGGCGTGTCGAGCATGTCGGCGATGTTCTTGTCCTTGTAGGTCACGCGCAGCGTAGCGTCGTTGTAGCGCTTGCCCTTGCAAACCTCGCAGGTGACGAACACGTTCGGCAGGAAGTGCATCTCGACCTCGCGCACGCCCGCACCTTCGCAGGCTTCGCAGCGTCCGCCGCCTTGCTTCGCAGACACGTTGAACGAGAACCGCCCGGCCGCATAACCGTAGGTCTTTGCCACCGGCATCTGCGCGTAGAGTTCGCGGATCAGATCGAACGCCTTGGTGTAGGTCGCGGCGTTGGACCGCGGCGTGCGGCCAATCGGCTGCTGGTCGATCACGATGCACTTGTCGACCTTGCCGAGGCCGGTGAGCGACTCGTACGGACCGACGCGATCGAGCGAGCGATGCAGCATCCGGTTGAGTGCCGGATAGAGTGTGGCGTTGATCAGCGAGGACTTGCCCGCACCGGAGACACCCGTCACCGCGACCATCACGCCGAGCGGGATCTCGCAGGTGACGTTCTTGAGGTTGTGCTCCTTCGCACCAGTAAGCTTGACCCAGCTCGTCGGCTCGCGACGACGGGTTGGCACCTCGATCCGCTCGCGCCCGGACAGGTAGCGACCGGTGATCGACGCCTCGACCTTCTTGACGTCCTCCGGGCTGCCCTCGGCGATCACACGGCCGCCGTGACGACCGGCGCCGGGTCCGAAGTCGACCACCCAGTCCGCAGCTTCGATCGTGGCCTCGTCATGCTCGACGACGAGCACGGTGTTGCCGAGATCGCGCAGCCGATGGAGAGTCTTGATCAACCGCTCGTTGTCGCGCTGGTGCAGGCCGATCGAGGGCTCGTCGAGCACGTACAGCACCCCCGACAGCTCGCTGCCGAGCTGCGATGCGAGCCGGATCCGCTGGGCCTCGCCACCCGAGAGCGTGCCCGCGGCACGGTGCAGCGTCAGGTAGTCGAGCCCGACGTCGAGCAGAAACGTCAGGCGTGCGCGGATCTCCTTCAGCACCTCACCGGCGATCTGCGCGCGCGACCCGGTGAGCTTCATCGTCGAGATCCACTCGAACGCCTGCTTCACCGTCATGCCGGTGACGTCCACGATCGGCTTTTCGTTGACGAACACCGACCGCGACTCCGGCCGCAGCCGCGTGCCGTGACAGGTGGCGCACGGGATCGCCCGGAAGAATTGCTCGTAGTGCTGCTTGGTGCGTTCGGAGCTTGACTCGCGGTGGCGGCGTTCGAGCTGCGCGAGGATGCCCTCGAACCGCATCGCCCACTCGCCGGTGGAGTGCCGGCCTTCCCACGCGACGGTGACTCGCTTGTCACCGGTACCGTACATCAAGATGTCGCGCTGCTTCTCACCGAGCTTGTTCCACGGCTTGTCGAGATCGATCTTGAATGACTTCGCGAGCGCCTTGACGATGTTCGTGGTCCAGCCGGTGTCTTTCGCGATCGCCTCGCCCCACACCGCGACTGCGCCGTCGCGGATCGAGCGCGTCTGATCGGGGACGATCAGATCCGGATCGGCGGCCTGGCGATCGCCGAGGCCGTTGCAATCGACGCACATGCCGAGCGGCGAGTTGAACGAGAAGCTCTGCGGCGACAGCTCGGGGAAGCCGATACCGCACGTCGGGCACGCGTTGGCTTCGGAGTACATGCGCGGCACCTTCTCTCCCGCGACCTCGACCATCAGCTTGCCCTTGCCCTCGCGGAGCGCGGTCTCCACCGAGTCGTTGAGCCGGCCGCGATCCTTGTCGCTGATCGTGAGCCGATCGATCACCAGCTCGATCGAGTGCTTTTTCTGCTTCTCCAACGCATCGACGTCCTCGAGGCGAACGATCATGCCGTCGATCCGCACGCGAACGAATCCGGCCTTGCGGAGCTCGAGGAACAGCTCGCGGAACTCGCCCTTGCGGTTCTCCGCCTTGGGAGCGAGCAACGTGACCGAGGTCTTGTCGGGAAGCCCGGCGAGCTCCACCACCACCTCGCCCGCGGTGCGAGCTCCGACCGGACCGCCGCACTGATGACAGCGCTGCTCACCGGCGCGCGCGTAGAGCACGCGGAGGTAGTCGTAGATCTCGGTGATCGTACCGACCGTGGACCGCGGGTTGCTCGACGCGCTCTTCTGCTGGATCGCGATCGTCGGCGACAGGCCGCGGATCCGCTCGTACTTCGGCTTCTCCATCTGGCCGAGGAACTGCCGCGCGTACGCGGACAGCGACTCGACATACCGGCGCTGGCCTTCTGCGTACAACGTGTCGAACGCGAGGCTCGACTTGCCGGAGCCCGACGGGCCGGTGATCACGACCAGACGGTGCTTCGGGAGCTCCAGCCGGTCGACCATCAGGTTGTGCTCGCGCGCCCCCTCGATGACGATACCCTCGGGTCCGAAGGACCCGTTGTTGCGAGGCTCGCGCTGGGGTTCGTGACGACCGGGACCGAGCGAGCTGCGAGCCATGGGAACGACACCGTACGGAGCGGATGTTCAGGTGTCAAGGCAAGCAGTTACGGTCGATCGGGCAGGCCGGCGATACCTGACAACGGATCGTCAGGATTGAGGTCCGAACCGTCGCCGATGCGCCGTGCCGCTGCGAGTCCATCGGAGCTGTGCGTTACCGCTCGCACGGTCAGATTATCGGTCATGCGTCCACCTGCGCGATACTGTGCGCGGACGTGACGCGGTTCGAGATCACCCACGTGTTTGCCGACATCGCGCCTCACGCTCTGCTCGCGGCGATGACGACCCCGGAGCACCAGGCGATTCAGGATTGGATCGCGAACATCGAGCGCCGCGACATCATCGAACGCACCAGCGATGCGCGGCTCTATCGCTGCGATTCGATGGTCTATCCAGCCCGCAAGCTCCCCGCCTACGTGCGGCCGCTGCTCGGCGGCGGGCTCGAGTGCCACGAGACCGTGCAGTGGGACAAGGCGCACGACTACTTCCAGATCGACGTCCATCCCGCGGTGCTCGGCGGGCGCTCGCGCGTTCGCATGACCTGCAAGGCAACCGCCGACGGCACGAGCACCGTCCGGCAGTACACGGGCCAGGTCACCGTCGCCGTCCGGTTGATCGGTCCCAAGGTCGAGCGGTCGATCGTCGCGGAGATCACCAGGACCATGGACGCCGCGGCGGATGTCACGCGCAGCTGGCTCGCGCAGCGCTGATCACGCGGTCGGCTGCTCGCGCCGCGTCCACCACCGGGCGGCCCACTTAGCGAGCTCGCGTGCGAGGCGATCCACCAGCGCCGGATCGCTGGCGAGGTCGGTCACCTTGGTGCGCGCGAGCGCAGCAGCGCGGCCCTCGAAAGCCGGCCACGGCCGCGGGACCGCGCACCGCCGCGCCACGTCCATCGCCCACACCTCGCCGCGACACGCCGCCACGCCGCGTAGCTGTGCGAACGCATCATCGTTGCACCGCGAGCACAGTTGATCGCGCGCGCAGCCGCAGAGCATGCACCAGCGTAGATCGCAGGTCTGACCCGTTCACTGGCAGCAGCGAAAGCCGGTCGAGTAATCCGCGTAGCTCGTGTCGTGCGCGGTGGTGGCATAGAGGCAGCCGTTGCCGTTCGCCATGGTGTCGACATAGAAGCCGCCGCGGAACGTGCCGGCGGGCGCGGCCGTCCACTCGTGGAGGTTGCCCATCATGTCAAACGCGCCCTCGGCCGTGACGCAGCCCGGATGGGCGCCGGTGCGATCGAGCGACGACGGAAGCTGATCGAGACAGGGATGCGAGAGCATCGAGTAGATCACCGGATCGGTGGTGCCGAAGTACTCGACGGCCGGATGCACCGCGCGCGCGTCGTTGCAGACGCCTGGCATCCGCGCGTTGCCGTACGGATAGGTCAGCTGCGCCGGCCCGCGGCAGGCGCGCTGCCACTCGGCATCGCTGCACAGGCGCTTGCCGGCGGCGGTGCAGCTCGCGGCCGCCTCGGTGCCTGAGATGTACGCCTGCGGAACGGCGTCCTTGCGCGAGCGCGCGGGAGTCGGTGAGGCACCGGGATTCCAGTAGGGGGACACGCCGTCGAGCGAGGCCTCGTAGCGATCGATGCAGAACGTGTCGATCCGGATCATGCCCGCGGGACAGCCACCCGCGCCGGGCTCCTCGCTGAGGCACGCCGGGTTGGGCAGCGGACGAGCGGCCGGATCGCACATCGGCGGAGCGACGGGCAGGGCACAGCCGCCTGCGTCGACCATCGCGTCGGACGCAGGAGCCGCATCGAGGACTGGCGCGGGCTCACCACATGCGGTGAGCGCCAGCGCCAGTGCGATGCCTCGCATCACGCGCTCAGGCGCGCGCGCGCTCGACGGTGACGTCGTGGTCGTTGTGCTGCTTGCCGTGGACGCCTGCGATGATCGCATCGACGGCGTCCTCGGGGACGCGGACGTGCGCGTGCGAGTCACGCAGGCTCACCGAGCCGATCCGCGTCTTGTCACCACCGAGAGGACCGGCAAGCAAGGTCCGCAGATCGTCCGCCGACACACCATGCTTCTTGCCGAGGCTGACGAACAGCCGGGCCTGTCCGGCCTCGCTCGCTGCCGCAGCTGCCGGAGCGGCCTTCGCCGCCGGCTTGTCGTCGGCCTTCTCCGCCGACTCCGACTTCGCTCCACGACCGCCGCGCGCGCTGGCCTTGTCGCCACCGCGTCCACGACCGCCACGGCTGCGACCACTGCGCTCGGCGGCCGGCTCGTCTGCGCTCGCCTCGGCGGCGGGTGCCGCAGCGGCGGGCTCGGGACGAGTCGACTTCTCTTCGGCCCAGGTCTCCCAGAACTCGCGGGTCTCCGCGGCGGGCTCGGACTTCTTGCCGCGGCCGGCGGGCTTCTTGTCGCCGCGATCTGCGCGCTCGACGGCAGCACGCGCCACGTCATCGACCTTCGCGTCATCGACCTTCGCGACCTCGGGCTCGATCACCGGAGCCACCTCGGGCGGGGCCTCGGTCACCAGCGGCAAGGTCTCGTTGCGGGCGGGCTCGGCCGCGCGCGGCTCGTTACCCGGACCACGGTCGCGATCGCGTCCACCGCGGTCACGGTCACGACCACCGCGGTCGCGATCGCGTCCACCACGGTCATCGCGGTCGCGCCACGGACGGCGCTCGCGATCACCGGCCGGACGGTCGACCCGAACCTCGGTACCGGCTTCGGGAGCCGTCGACGCCGGAACGGTCGTCGGAGACACGTCGGCGGCGCCCACGGGGACGATCGCGTCGACGTGAGCAT
>JAYUVX010000204.1:0-15333 GCA_043753855.1 Myxococcales bacterium
GCCGTGGCCGTGGCCCTGGCCGCGGCCACGGCCGTGAAGAAGACGCAGGGCAGCCTGCGAATCAACGCCTATCCGTGGGCCTGGGTGCAGGTCGATGGCGGCGCGCGCCGCGATTCGAACAGCGCCAGGTTCGTCCTGAGCCCGGGCAAGCACACCGTGAAGCTCACCAACGACGTCGGTGCGCGCAAGCTCAGCGTCGTCAACATCGAAGCCAACCGGATGACAACGCTCAAAGTGAACCTCGAAGACGACAGCGTCGCGGAGAGTAACTGATGCGTCGTCCCGTACTGTCCGCGTTGCTGATCCTCGCACTCGCGAGCTCCGCCCTGGCCAAGGAGGCTGTCGACTCCGACGAGCACGCGCAGGACGCCGAGGATCCGGGGCTCGTCCTCGTCAACGCCGCCTCGCACCTCGGCGATGTCGGCAAGATCGAGAAGCTCCGCAAGGTGCTCGACTCGCGCGGCATGCTCCACAAGCTCCCGCGCCGCCTCGAGGCCGCGCTCGATGGTCGCGCCGTCCAGATCAGCGATGTCGATGCGATCAAGGATGCGTACGCGAACCAGGACTTCGCGACCGCGCTGAAGATCATCGAGGAGGACGAGGGCCGGATCCTCAAGTTCGCCGCCGCCGGTGACCCGTTGCCCGCGCTCGCCGAGCTCAGCGAGTGGCGCGGCATGATCGCGGCGCTGAAGAACAACGAGGACGAGGCGATCTCGTGGTTCCGCACCGCGTACCGGTTCAACCCCGCTCGCCAGGTCGACAAGCGCCTCGCCTCGCCGACCGTGCGCAAGATGATGAAGAAGGCGCGGCGCGAACCCGACGCAGTCGGCCGCCTCAAGATCGCCGCGGATCCGGACACCGCGATGGTCCAGATCGATGGGGGCAAGCCGCAGGAGACCGGCGTGAAGATCGACCTCCCGATCGGCATCCACCTGGTGACGATCACCGCGGCCGGCCGCACCAGCTACTCCGAGATGATGGAGATCTCCGAGGGCAAGACCGAGACCATGCCGATCGCGCTCGAGACCGAGAGCACCGATGACAAGGCCGCGCGGCTCGTCGACGCCACGCTGACGGCCGCGCCCGGCAAGGCGCGCCTCAAGCAGGCGAACATGCTGTCGTCGGTCACCGGCTCGAAGCGCTACCTGATGATCGAGGACACCGGCGACGACCACGTCACGCTCCGGCTCTACGACGTCAACGCGAAGAAGGTCTCGAAGCCGGTCGACCTGCTCGACTCCGCGTCATCGGCCACGATCATGCGCCTCGTCAACGCCGCGCTCGATCCCGAGAACATGGTCGATGCCACGCAGGTCACCGTGATCCAGGCCCAGCGGTCGCAGCGCTGGTACGAGCGCTGGTACGTGTGGGTCGGCATCGGCGCCGTGGCCGGCGGCGGCGTGCTTGGTTACGAGTACATGACGCGCCAGCCCACCTCGATCCGGGGCTTCTGATGAAGAGCAGCGGTCTCCTCCTCGCCATCGCCGCCATCGGAGCCTGTGCCGATCCGGTGGTCGAGATGTCGCTGCAGCTGCCGACCGCCACGCAGCTGCCCGCGAGCTTTGATCTGTCGTGCGTCACCGCCGTCGACGTGACCGTGGCAGGCAACGACAAGGGCACCGCCGAAATCCCCGCGGATTCCAGCACTCGATGCATCGACGTCAAGAACCGCCCGGCCTCGTTCTCCGCGTTGCGCGCCGAGATCTCGGGCAAGGTCGCGGTCGAGCTGCCGCATTCAGGCCTCGCTGCCGTGACGCTCCGCGGCCGCACCGGCACCTGCGCGGAGGAGAATCGCGACTACGAGTCGATCTTCTACGGCGGCTCCGCCTATGTCGACGGTAGCGAGTCCCTGAGCATTCCGATCGTCGCCAACATCAGCTGCGATGCGAAGCGGAGCTACACGGTCTCGGTCGTCGACATGCTCGCGCTCGGCACCACCAAGCAGTGCGCGATGGCGGTGCCAACCGCGACAAGCAAGCCCGTGGTGTTCTCCGGCAACATCCGCCCGGTGATGATGGGTTCAGCGTTTCCGCTGACCCGCTGGGACTACGGCGCGTCGTGGGTGGTCCCGGATGCCGCGGGCAAGGCGAGGATCGATTCCTATGCGAGCGCCGTGACCACCCGGTCGTGCATCGCCGTGGGCTTCAGCTCCGATGGGCCGTTCGCCGGATCGTGCGTCAACCCGGGCACGCCGACCCTGTGTGCGGGCGCAAACGAGCTCGAGCTCGGCGTGATCGACGAGCTGGTCGCGGCCAACTCCTTCGATCCGGCGCTCGTCCAGCAGTACGGCGCGCCGGTGTTCGGCGCCGTCTGGAGGGCGAGCCCGGCGGCAACCGTGATCAAGGCGCCGGTCGCCGGAGCAACCGTCGAGCTCGAAGACCCGACGCAGGGCAAGGTCGTCTACGTCGAGCCAAGCGCGAGCAAGCTGACAGCCACCGCCGGAACATCGACCGGTGCGAGCGGCATGTTCATCGTCTATCTCAAGGGCGCCGCGGCAACGGTGACCGTCCGGTACGGCGTCACCCAGCAGCGCTACACGATCGCGTCGCAGGCGACGCTTCCGCCGACCCTGCTCGCCGTCCTGCCGTGATCGCTACTTCGCCGGCTTGGCAGCCGCGAGGCCGCCCGCCTGTGCCGGATCGAACTCGGCCTTCGCGACCTGAAGGCCACGGAGGACGAGCGTCAGGACCGTTCCGGGCCCTTTGTCGAGGTACATCCGCGGGAGGAACAGGAAGTAGTTCTTCACCGCATCCTCGGGCGGCGGGGCCCCGTGCGCCTGCGTCGCAGGGTTGCCCGTGCACATCCGCATCTTCTCGCCCGGCTGCAAGACGAAGCCTGGATCGATGATCCCGAGCAGCGACTTCTTGGCCGAGCCGCGCTTCCCGACGGTCATGCCGCAACCGCGCGTGTTGAAGGGAGTCTTCCCCGCATTCTCGAGGATGACCCACTCGGAATTGAGGGCTTCTGCGTTCTCAGAAGCGTTGATTTCGACGAACCGGATCGCCATTGCGGGGCGGAGCATACATGGGAGAGGCCCGTTGCAATCCACGCCAAAGCATCGATAATCGCGAGCGATGGGCAAAGAGGTGATCCGCGTGGTGGCCGCCGTGATCGATCACGACGGCCGTTACCTGATCACTCAGCGCAACTCCAATGCGGTGTTGCCCGGACTCTGGGAATTTCCCGGAGGCCGCGTGGAGCCCGACGAGGAGGAGATCGCGTGCCTCCTCCGCGAGGTCTACGGCCGGATCGGCGTCGAGGTGATCGTCGGCCCCAAGCTCGGCGAGCACCTCCACGACTACACCGGCTACGAGGTCCATCTGACGATGTACTCGTGCAAGCTGCCGGTCGAGGCGCGACCGTACCCGGCGACGGTGGCGGATCTGCGGTGGGTGACCTCGCGTGAGTTTCTCGACTACGACTTCCCGCCGGCCGATGAGAAGACGATGTCGAAGCTGCTCGGTCTCGTCCGCAACTGATGCACCTCCGCAGCGTCGGCCTGCAGACAGACGTCGAGCTCGCCGCGAGCCGCGGCGTGGTGGTCGATCGGGGCGGCTACCTCGTGGTCACCACGGATGACCCGACCTACTACGATGGCAACATGCTCGTGCTGCCCGCGCCGCCGCAGGTCGGTGAGGTCGGCTACTGGTCGCGCACGTTCGCGCAGCAGGAAGCACTCGGCGGAAATCCGGCGATCCGTCACGTCGCCTTCCGCTGGGATGGGATCACCGGCGAGGTGGGTGCGCCCGACGAGTTGCGCGCGGCGGGGTTCACCGTCGAGGTCACGCAGGTGCTCACCGCACGCACCGTGAGCGCACCACCGATCCCGATCGAGATCCGCGCGCTTGCCACCGCGGAGGTCGCGCAGACCGTGGAGCTCGAGTATCGGGACGCCGATCGCCACGACGATATTTACCGCCAGTTCCTGCACCGGCGAGCGATCTGGAAGCAGAGCCTCGTCGCGACCGGCCGCGCGATGTGGTTCGGCGCGTTCGATCGGGGCGAGCTGGTCGGCAGCCTCGGCCTGGTCGCGCTCGGGTCGCGTGCCCGCTACCAGGATGTGCAGACCGCCGTGACGCATCGCAAGCGCGGGATAGCAGCCGCGTTGCTCGCCGCCGCAGCGCGCGAGGTGCTTCCGGCGATCCACGAGCTCGTGATCGTCGCCGAGCCGGGGAGCGCCGCGGCGCGGGTCTACGAGCGCGTCGGGTTCCGGCCGACCGAGCTCACCGCATCGGCCTGCAAGGTTCCCAAGCTCGGCATGTAGCGCACGAGCTCGCTGACGGCTCGAGCTCGCATCGTCGAGCTGCCCGAACATCGCGTCGAGGAGCGATGCATCGACCGCGCTCGGCGCATCGATCACACGACGCTCGAACGGTGGCCCACCGGGCCCGGCCCGCGGCGGCATGTCCAGGCAACCACTGGGCGCCGCCGCCAGCATCAGACCGAGCGCGTGCATCAGAACGGTGGAGGATCCTCGTCGGGCGGATCCGGAGGCGGCTTCGTCACCGGTTTCACGACCGGTTTGACGACCGGCTTCACGATCGGCTTTGCGGCCGGCTGGCTCGGCGTCGCAACCGGCGGTTCGGAGATCGGCTTCTTCGATGTGGGTTTCGCGGCCGGCTTGGCAGCCACCGGGGGGGTCGCCGCCGGCGCGGGCTCGTCCGCCACCGCCGCCGGTTTGTCGACCACCGGCGCAGGTGCGGTTGGCTCCGGCCCGGGGCGCGCAGGAACGGTCGGTGGCGACATCGGTGGGGCCGTCGTCCCCGTGATGCCTGTCGGCGGGTCGGGTGCGGCGGGTGCAGGATTCACCACGCCCGCCCGCGGGTCGCTCGGGGGATCGGCGCCTTCCGTCTCGATCGCGGCCGCCACCCCGACGCAGCCCGCCACCACGGCGCCGAGCGCCCACGGCCAGACTCGTCGCTTCGCGCGCTCCGCTACCGGCGCGCGGATCGTCGGAGCTTCGATCGAGGAGCGAGGCGCCGCGGGTTGCGCATCGCCCCACGGCAGCGACGTTGCAGGTCGTGACGACACGCGCTCGAGTGCCAGCCGGGTCTCGCCCGCCGATGCGTAGCGCGCACCGGGATCCTTCTGCATCAGCCGGTAGATCACTTGGGCCAGCGCCGGAGGCACGATCGCCGGCAGCGGGGGGACCGGCGACGACACGTGCTTCATCAGGATCTCGGGCAGCGCCTCCGCATCGAACGGCAGGCGTCCCGATACCGCGAGGTACAGCAAGCAGCCGAGCGAGTACAGGTCCGCGCGCTCGTCGCACGGCTTGCTGAGCGCGACCTCCGGCGACATGAAGCCTGGCGTCCCCATGATCGCGCCCGCGTTGGTCATCGTCGACGAGATGGTGTCGCGCGACAGTGACTTCGCGATCCCGAAGTCGAGGACCTTCACCAGATCGTTCGCGCCGACCAGCACGTTCGCGGGCTTGAGATCGCGGTGGACGATCGGCACCGCGTGCGCGCCTTCGAGCGCGAGGCAGATCTGGATCGCGATCTGGATCGCGCGCTCCGGCGAGAGCGAGCCGTCGGTGCGCAGGATCGATTCCAGCGTGCAGCCGGTGACGAGCTCCATCACGAGATAGAACACGCCGTCCGCGGTCTGCCCGAAATCGAGCACCGCCACCGCATTGGGATGATTGATCCGGCTCGCGAGCCGCGCCTCGCGCAGGAACCGCTTGATGATCGCGGGCTCGGTCATCATCTGGGGACTGACGACCTTGATCGCGACCTCGCGATCCACCGACGTCTGGTTCGCGCGATACACCGCTCCCATGCCGCCCTGCCCGAGCTTGGTGAGGATCACGTAGCGCCCGTCGAGATCGCGGCCGAGGTACGGATCCTGCGCAGCGACCAGCCGGACCAGCCGGGTGCCGTCGCGCGGACACGCCTCGCCGACGCTGGTGTCGAACATCCGCTCGCATGCGGAGCAGTACAGCTCGGCCGTACCGCTGGGCTCGGATCTCATCGAGACCACTCGACGGCGAACATCCCGCCGCCGTGCGCGGGAACCATTGAGACCACCGGCCCACGCTCCGCGGACCGCGTGGCGTGCAGCACCAGACCGATGATCGCGGTGGCGGCACCGGCCGCGTACAGGCCGACGGTGACGTAGCGCGCGGTCCGGTACGAGTCGACGTGTGCATCGTAGCGGGCGACATCCGGTGGCGACTGCGACGCCTCGAGCTCGGCGAGCTCCGAGCGATACCAGGCGGCATGCACGACCGCGCCGGCCGCGACGATTCCGAGACCTGCGATCGCGACGTTGCGCCCCACGTGGCTACTCCGCGCGCGCTCGATGGAGGGCACTGGGGGGCCGGCCTCCGGTGCGAGCTCGATCACCACGTTCTGGGGATCGGCAGCTTCGACCACGATCCGGCGCTCGATCGCCGCACCGTCCGCCGGTGTCACGGTGATCGTGTGTCGGCCGGGCGGCAGGTGAATTGTCCTTGGCGAGAACGCCTCGTCCGCGGCAAATGCCGAGACCACGATCTTCGCGCCGTCACCATGCTTCACGACGATCTTGATCGGCGCGAGCTTCGCGTCATCGAGGCGGCTGCGTACCTCGCGCTCCACCTTCGCGACCCACGACGGGATCGCGGTCCCCTGCTGCTCCGCACGCTTGTGGCACAGACCGAAGAACAGCTCGGCTTGACCGTAAAGATTGCGCCGGCTGTACGCGAGGCCGATCAGACACGCGTGTTCCGCGTTGACCTGGATCGCATCCGCCGCCTTGAACGCATCGATCGCCTCCGCGAACTGGCCATCCTTCGCGAGCTGCTCGCCACGGCGCTGCAGCTCGGCCGGGTTGCCCTCCGCGTACGCCATGGCGGCGCTCGCCACACATGCGCCCGCGACCAGTAGCGACAGCAGCTTCACCGTCTTCGATGCTAGCAGAACACCCCCGGCTGCCGTCGAGAAACCCCCGGTCACGGCGTGGCCGCATCGGTGAGGAGCTGGGCGATGCTCACCGCGCGAGCTTTCCGATCACGATCGTGAGGATGAGCGCTGCCGCGATCGCGCCGACGAACAACAGGCCGAGCATCCACGGAGGAATCGCGCGCGCCGGCATCGCCGCCGCCTCCGCCCAGTTGACCTGCTTCGGGTACTGCGGACCGACGGGCGACATCAAGCTCGCGGCGTGCTGACCGCTGTCATTCCCGCCCTGCGACCCATTCTCCGGTGGCGAGCTGTTCGATGCGCCGCTGCTCTGCTGCGGTGGCTGGCTCGGAAAGATGTCCGCACCGCGCGCGATGTTCTGGCTCATCTCGAGCGTCATCACCGGATATCCGCCGGGAGGTGGCTCCACGAGGGGTTGCGGAGGAATCACCGGCGCCGGCACGGTGCCGCTCGGAGCGCCATGATCCGGATCGACGAGGCGCCCCCCGAGCTGGGTATGCGCTTGCGCCGGATCGTCGGGCCGGGGATCCGCGATCATCGTCGGCAGGTTCGACAGGTTCGGAAATCCTGGACCGCGGGGCGCCGTCGATGGAATCGCCACGACCGGCCCGCTGGGCGGTGCGGGGAGTGGCAGGGGTCCCGATGGCGGCATGATCGCGCGCGGCGCCGCAGGTCGGAGCGCCACCGTCGGGCTGGTCTGCGCTGCGGCCAAGGGTTCGCGCAGCACCAAAACCGGCGTGCGCGCCGCCTCCATCTCCTGCACCCCATCGAGCGGGTTGGCCTCGATCCGCGTCTTGTCGGCCGGAAGCTCGTCGTCGTCGTCGGTGTTGTTGCCGTCGAGCCCGCCGAGCACATCCGAGAGCGAGCCCGAGCTCGGGCGTCCATCGAGCATCAGATCACGGGTCGACAACGACACCGATGAATCGGAGCAGCCGTCGTCCTTGCCCCGGCCGAGATCCACGGTCTGGTTGCGCCTCGCCTCCCGGGCCTCCGCCGCCTCGTCCCACTTGACGCCGGTTTCGACGGAGAAGTCACGCCCGGAGATCAGCTCGCGCATCCGGGCGCCGTGCTCCTCGATCTCCTGATTGAAGCTCGCGTCGAAGAACCGCGACACGTCGCCCGGCCCCGATCCCTTGCCGCGGTGATGCAGATAGCCGAGCAGCGCATCGCCGAACGCCTCGGCGGTGGGGTAGCGCTGCTCCTTGTCCTTCGCGACCGCCCTCATGATCACGTCGTCGAGCGCGGGATCGAGCTCGATGTTCTGCCGCGATGGCGCCTCGACCTGGCACTCGATCACCGTCTGGTAGGTCTCGTAGGGCGACGACCGCTTGAACAGGCGACGCCCGGTCAACAGCTCGTGCGCGATCACGCCGAGCGCGAACACGTCGGTGCGCCGATCGACATTCGCCGCGATGCACTGCTCGGGCGACATGTACGCGAACTTTCCCTTGATCGTTCCGGTCCGCGTCTTGGTCTCGCGCAGATCCGCCTTGGCGATGCCGAAGTCGACGACCTTGACCACACCTTCGAAGCTCACGACGAGGTTTTGCGGCGAGATGTCGCGATGGACGATGTTGAGGACCCTGCCGTTGATCGAGCGCTCGTGCGCGTAGTGCAGGCCCGCACACGCCTGCGCCATCATGTTGAGCACGATCGGCACCGGCACTCGCCCTCCGGACAGACGCTCATCCGCTCGCCGCACCACCATCGCAAGCGACAGCCCGGCGAGGAACTCCATCACCATGTAGTAGCGGTTCTCGTGCTCGCCGAGCTCCATGGTCTGAACGATGTTCGAGTGATCGAGGTGCGCCGCCAGCCGCGCCTCGTCGAGGAACATCTTCACGAACTCCTGGTCATCCGCGAGGTGATCGTGCAAGCACTTCACGACGACGTACTTCTCGAAGCCAGCCGCTCCGCCGATCCGCGCGAGGTAGATCTCTGCCGTCCCGCCGAGGGCGAGCAACGCAAGGATCTCGTACTTGCCGAGACGCTTTCCGAGCAGCGACCCGGCCCCCGCCGGAATACCGGACATCGAGGCCGAGCATACCGCGTCTGACGGGAAAGCGCGCAGTGGGCTCCGGGCCGCCACCCGCCGGAACCCTCCAGCGATCGAGTAGTATGGGCGCCGCGTGGCGGTCGAAACAGGTCCGAGTCGAGGCGGGTTCCAGCGCCGGCTGGCCCACACCTACCAGCGTGCCGTGCGTGCGCGAGCCGAAGCAGAGCAGATGCAAGAGCTCGCGGAGTCCTCCGCCGACCAAGTCCGCGCACTCGCCGCGGGCCTGATCGAGCCATCGGATGCGCCGATGTCGCGGCTCGCACGCAGGCTCGGCCTCGACCGCGAGCACGTCGAGCTGCTGTGGGCCGTGGTCGCGTGCTCGATCGACGGCCGCCTCCTGCCTCACCTCGAGAGCCTCGGCGGCGGTCACGCGCGGCGTGGCCTCAGCCTCGCGGTCTACGCGATGCTCGCCGAGCTCGGCGATGACAGCGTCGCCGAGCTCGCGCACTGGCTGTCGTCGCCAAATCCGTTGATCGCCGACGGGCTCGTCACCGCCACCGAGAACGTCTCGCCCGCCGCGCGCGCGTACGCCGCCTCGGCACGCCTGGTCAGCTTCCTGCGCGGCGAGGATCACGCGATCGAGCCGCTGCGCATCGCCCGCGCTCCGCAGGCGATGCTCCACGACGAGGATCAACGCGCGACGATCCGCGAGATCGCCGCGGCGATGACCCGCAGCGCACGGCCGATCCTCGTCATCGAGGGACCGATCGGATCGGGCCGCGCCACCGCATGCGCGCAGGCCGCCGGCAGCGAGCTGGTCGTGCTCGATCTCTCGACGCTACCTCCCACGCATCTCGGCGATGCGCTAGTCGCGCTCCGCCGCGAGAGCGTGCTGCGCTCGCGCGTCGCGGTGCTCGCGAACGCCGATCACATGCTCGGCGAGGACCAGCGCGACCAGCGCCGGATGATCGGCAGCCTCGTCGATCGCATCGATGGTCCGCTGTTCGTCACCACCTCGGTCGCCGGCATCGATCTCGGTACCCATCGCGCGATCGTCCGCATCCCGTGGGACGTCTCCGACACGCCGGTCCGCAAGGAGCTGTGGGCCCGGTGCGTAGCGACGATCGGGGCGAGGGTCGACGGCGACCTGACCGCCCTGTCGCACCGCTACCGGGTCGGCCCGGGAGCGATCGAACGTGCGGTGGCGTCGGTGCAGCTCCTCCATCCCGCGGGCGCCGCGCTCGGGGAGAACGATCTGGTCCACGGGCTCCGTCACAACATCGCCGAGCGGTTGTCCGGGCTCGCCCAACGCGTCGAGATCACTCAGTCTTGGGCCGATCTGGTCATCGCGGACGACATCCGCGACCTGATCGCCGCCCTGATCGGGCGGATCCGCCATTCGCACCAGGTCCTCGATCAGTGGGGCTATCGGCGGAAGATCGCGAGGGGTGCGGGCGTACCAGCTCTGTTCTCGGGTCCTCCCGGAACCGGAAAAACCATGGTCGCCGGCCTCATCGCACGCGAGCTCGATCTCGAGCTGTATCAAGTCGACCTTAGCAAGGTGACCTCGAAATGGGTCGGCGAGACCGAGAAGAACCTCGGCCGCGTGTTCGATGCCGCCGAGGAGGGCCACGGCCTGCTCCTGTTCGACGAGGCCGACTCGCTGTTCGGCCAGCGCTCGAGCGATGTCCAGAGCGCCAACGATCGCTACGCGAACCTCGAGGTCAACTACCTCCTGCAGCGCGTCGAGGCGTTCGGCGGCATCACGATCCTCACCACCAACCTCGAGACCGCGATCGACACCGCCCTCAAGCGGCGGCTCGCCTCGCACATCGTGTTTGCCGTGCCCGAGGACGATGAACGCGCCAAGCTGTGGGAGCGCCAGACCACCACCGGTGCCTCGCCGATCGATGACGACGTCGATCACGAGCAGCTGTCGCGGCTGTTCCCGAAGATGAGCGGCGCGAACATCCGCAACGCCGCGATCTCTGCCGCGTTCCTCGCGGCCGCGGACGCCTCCCCCAAGATCGATCAGGCCCATCTGATCCGCGCAGCGCGCGCGGAGTATCGCAGCATGGGTCACGTCATCTCCGATGCGTCGCTCGGTCGGCTTCCTGGAAAGGGTCTCTAAATGTCACAAGACGTTCAGTTCAAGCAGCAGCTCGAGGCGATGGCGAAGCAGGCGGAAGGTGTCGATGTCGACGCCGAGCACGATCCCGAAACCTCGCGCCGCTCCTCCAACGCCGGCCTCAAGCGCGAGGCCGCCGTCCAGCGCAAGGCCCGCGGCGAAGCGGGCGGGGACGTCCAGAACGTCGCCGCGCGCGGCGTCCAGGGCAGCGGCGGCCAGCTCCCCCACATGGAGCAGATCCAGCGCTCGTTCGGCGCGCATGACGTCTCGGGCATCCAGGCGCACACCGGTGGCCAGGCCGCCGAGGCCTCGCGGGAGATGGGCGCCGAGGCCTACGCCACCGGCAGCAGCGTCGCCTTCGGGGGACAGCCCGACCTGCACACCGCCGCGCACGAGGCCGCGCACGTGGTGCAGCAGCGCCAGGGCGTGCAGCTGAAGGCCAACGTCGGCGACAAGGGCGATGCCTACGAGAAGACCGCCGACGAGGTCGCGGATCGCGTCGTGGCCGGCAAGCCCGCGGGCGATCTGCTCGGCGAGCCGAAGGCGAGCGCCGCGCCCGCCTCCGCAGGCCCGGTGCAGATGGAGGGGAAGAAGAAGCCGGCGGAGACCAAAGAAGAGACGCAGCAGCATACGCACACCGCCGCAGCGCATGAGACCTACGGAGCGCTTCGAGCATCCATGATGCTGGCGTCAACGCAAATGCACGCTGCAGCCAAGGAAATCGACGCAACGCGCAAGAAGAACTTCGGAGACGCCGGCGTCGGGCCCGCGTTTGGCATCTTGCAGGGCCACTTTAATCATGTGCAGTCGGTTGCGCGTCATGTGAGTTCGCTCGTAAAGCAGATGGATCCGATGATCACCGATCAGGTGGAGTTCCAGCACATGGCCCCGGAGTTCCACGCGGTGTGGGGCGGCTACAAAGCGTTCAAGACGGCGATGGACGACGCGAATACCTTCGCGACCGCCCATGACAATCCGCTCAAGGCGAATCCTGAGTGGGTGAAGCAAGAACTTGAAGACTTGGACGGCCGGTTCGGCGGCCACTACAAGGATGCATTCGCTCAGTCAACTAAGTCCGATGGTGCGGGCGGTGACCAGCAAGCGGATACGTGGACCGCGCTCGACGAGCACCTCGATGCGGCATTAGCATCTGCGACCGCCGTTCGCGCCGGCACGGATATGGATATCGACCGGCTGCGAACTCACGTCACCGAGGCGGCGTTACTGGCGAAGCAGATCCCCGCCGACAACAAGGCGCTCGCGAAACACCAGGCGAAGTTCTCCGCGCTCGTGCACGAGTTCAAAGTACTCGAGAAGGAGAAGCAAATGTTCGTGCCGAACCTGAAGGACCTGCAACCCGCGATGGACGAGTTCGCGAAACTCGCGAAGTGATGAACCTGCGCGTCCTGCTCGCCGCCGGGCTGCTGAGCTGCAGCACGCAGTCGGCGTCCGTGACGCCGTCTCCGCCAGCTGCGGCCCCCTCGAACCATGTCGAGTCAAGCAGCGCTGCGGAGCTGGTCCACGCTGCAGAGCAAGCGCTACGCGACGAGACGCCTGTCGACTACGAGCGGCCGTATGCGAAACCATGGAGTGGTAGGTCGCGCGCGGCCAAGCTGTTCACCGACGCATGCGTGGCTGGACAGCATCCTGCCTGCTGGAAGGCACTCTCCATAGCCGCGGTTCCGGAGCGTCCCGCGATCGCCAAGCTCCTGGAGACCCACTGCTTGGGCGGTGACCTGTTGTCGTGCCGTGCTCTCCTGGCGACACCGGAAGAGCGGTTGGCAACGGCACCCGGCGCGGCAGGACGCTCCGAGAGCTGCGAGGACCACGAATCGACAGTGTGTGATCGCAAAGCACTCCGCGACGAGTGCGCGCAGGGATTTCCTGAGAGCTGCAAGACTCTCATGTTGATGGTGCCGCCGGAGCCCGATCGGGACCCGCTGCTCGATCGATCGTGGGCGCTTGCTCGTGTCGGCTGCACGGCGTGGATCATGAGGGAGTGTGCTCACGTCTCCTCGCATGACAACGACCCGGGATGGTTGCTCGCGAACGAGCGTGAGTGCGCCATGAACGCGAACTGCAGTGCGCTCGCGCGTGAGCTGCTGCAGGCGGGAAAGCCTCTCGAGGCGCGCGACATGTTCGAACGCACGTGCCAGTACGGGATCAATCCCGATAGTGAGTGCGAGCCGCTGATGATGATGTACATCGGTGGCACCCTGCCCGAGCCACGCCCGGATCGTGCGCAGGCCCTCGCGGATGGCATCTGCGGTCACGCTGCGAAGGTGGCCTCGAAGATCCTGCGCAAGGGTGAAAAGCTGGAGGACCGCGTGCCGGCGTGCAAGTACAGCGAGATTCGCTAGTCGTTTCGCCTGTTGCAGAGCAAGAACGGCCGCTCGGATGCGTGTCTTTGAACTCGCGGCGAACAAAGGCGCCCCTGAACTGCTTCGCGAGTGCAGCCTGGAGAAAAATAATCCCTGACTCCCTGCTCGTGATCCACGAGCGCGCGTGTACGGGTCAGCTCCCAGCTTGCAGCAGGTTGGGTGGTACGTACTGGAGCTCCGGTTGCCAGACCACGCACGAGAGGCGTACGAACAGGGATGCCAGTACGCGGTCGGTTCTGAGGTAGATGTGCGTCGATCTTGGACAGCGCCTACCTCGATGGAGCGCAGCGAGCCCAGCGAGCCGGTCCCGAGTCGTGGGCGGGCCTGACCAACTGCGCGTGCTCGCGTCTCCTCTCCCAGCTCGCGCGCAGCAGGCGGAGGAGCGGCCCCGGGAATGCGGACGGATGACGTCGAAACGAATAGTGCCTCGATGTCCGAGATCCGGACAGTCTTTGCCAACGCCGAATGTCAGAGTGGAGTGCTATTGCCCTTATCAAGATGACGAGTGAGGGCGAGAGGGTGAAGGGGACGCACGGCGGTCGGCGCGCCGGAGCTGGGCGGAAGCGGACCATCAGGCGGCGCGGCGGTCCGCACCGGATGCGGCCCGAGCTGTCACCGCGGCATCCGGTGCACGTGACGCTGCGCGCACGACACCTGTTCCCGGAGCTGCGCCGGCGCGACTACTACGCGGTGATTTGCAAGGTGCTCGAGCACTACCTCGGTGGCGAGGAGCTCCTGCGTTATGAGGTATCCCGGGGGACTGACGCAATATCCGGCGACTCGACAGGCATCGGCGATCAAGGCCCAGAACAACTCGACCGTCATGGCGCTGGAGAGATAGCGTCCCTTGCGTTTCCGGCTGCAACCACGACCAGCGAAACGCATCAGAGTATACGCACGTGAAACATTTGATTCGCGAGATGTCATGATCACCCAAGGCTGGGTGGTTGGCGCGAGTGTCATGACTCTGCTGGGTTGCGGCAAACCAGCGAATGCGGACGAGGGAACCAAGTTCCTCGGCAGAGCAAAGCTGCAGATTGCCATCCAGTGCGAGAGCCGCGAGATCAGGTCCACTGAACCGTACTGGATGACCGTAACGTTGCGTCGTAAGGCCGACGTGGAGATCGAGCCCTCACTTGGTTTCGAGGTCGACGGGGCGATCGGTTTTGCGCACACCACCGAGCGCGAGTACGCGACCGATGACGGATGGACCATCCGAATAGAGAGGTATGAGCTGACGGGTCTCGCACCACCGCCCGTCATGCGTCCTGACGCACACATCGGCCCGTTGCATGTCCGTTGGCGGTCGGGGAAGGAGCCATGGCAAACCCTGATGGGTGCGGATCTTCTCCACCCGTGGAATATCGTGTCTGGCCGCGAGCACGTGCGGGTGGGCGAGACGGCCCCCGTCCATGACGCGATCACGTACCTCGCGAACCACCACGACAAGATGAACTACGCCGCCCTCCGCACCGCGGGCTTGCCAATCGGCAGCGGCAACACCGAAGCGACGTGCAAGACCCTCGTCGACGTCCGCATGAAGCGCGCCGGCTCACGCTGGAACATCGTAAGCGCTGTGTGAACCACACATGGCTGCGCCAGGTTCGGGCGCCGAGACTGTGGCGATGCGAGAGTCCTCCGAGCGAAGCGAGCTGTTCCGAGCGGTCAAGAAGCGTGGCGAGGCAGTGTCGACGGTGGCGGCGAGGCTGGGTGTGCCCGCGTCGACGGCGTACCGGTGGATGCGGGTGGCGGGTGTGGCGGAGGCAGCCCCGGTGATGAGACCGACGTTCGTCGAGGTCGTCGCCGAGCGTGCAGAGCGCTCGATGATCCTGGTACGCGTCGGCGTGGCGGAGATCGAGGTGCACGCAGGGTTCGACGCGCGGCTGCTGCGCGAGTTGGCGGAAGCGCTGGGAGGGGGCACGT
>JAYUVX010000205.1:0-15297 GCA_043753855.1 Myxococcales bacterium
AGATCCCGGTCGGCCTGCCGGTACGCCGCGACCGCGCCGGTCATCGCCGTCTCCGCCTTGGGAGCAGCCGCCAGCTGCCTCCGGGTGTCCGCTGCGAGCTGGCGCAGCTCTTCGACGCGCAGGCGTGTCGCGGTCACCTCGCGTGCGGTGGTCCGCTGCGCTTTCAGGTCCTCGTCATCCTGCGCGAGGAGCTTGGCGGTCTCGCCGAGCGCGGCGTCGAGGACGTTGGCTCGCGCCTCCAGCGCATGAAAGCGCGTTGCATCGCGCACCTGCGACAGCGCCTCGTGACGCCGACAATCCGCGTGTGCGTGATCGCGCGCGACCACGCCCTGATAGATCCCGCTCAGTCGATACCGCACGCCGCCGATGACCCGAGGCACGACATCCTGCGATGGTGGCAGCGACGTGTCCGACTGCTCGATGTAGCCGACGTTGGTGAACAGCTCGGGCGATAGATCGAGCACGCTGCGCGCAGCCGCCGTGCCTTCGACGAAATCGCAATAGCCATCGCCCTCGGGCTCGGCAGCGGCGGTGCTCGTACCGACGAGGACCACCGCCATGACAATGCGGCCGATCATAGGAACAACGGCCGAGCGCCGACAAACAGCACGTCGTCCTCTGCTGCGGAGTCCTCGCCTTCGGCGAGCTTGAGCTCGACCATCTGACCTCGCACCATCTTGTCGCGCCGAGGGTGCTTGAACGTGACCTCACCGGGCAAGACCTCGACCACGGTGCCGACCTGGTGACACACCACCATTCCCACTCGGCACGCGTACAGTGCAACTCCATGCTTCACGCCATCCAGGTTGGCGTACGGCACGAACGCGACGGTCGCATGATCGGCGATCGCGCGCAGATACGCGGATTGCTTCACCGCATCCACGATCTGATCTTGACGCACGAGGCTCGCCTTCAGCGAGTTGCGGCTCTGAACCTCCTTGGCGAGCTCGAGCTTCGAAGTCTCGTAGTCATGCTTGATCTTGAGCACGTCATAGCTGAGCGCCGCGCTCGTGACCTTGTCGCCGAGGATCGCGTCGAGCGCCTTGGTCTCGCTCGCGAGCTCGGCCGCACGCCCTTCGAACTCCGCCTGGCGCTCCGCGATCGACAGGTTCGAGCTCGAGATCTGCGCGAGCTGTAGGTTGCCCGCGAGCATGTCATGACGATCGATGAGACCCGCCGCGAGCTCGTCCGCCAGACGGCGCTTCGAGGAGGAGGCGTAGGCGGTGTTCGTCTTGCGAATCTCGGCACGCGCGACCGCGGCAGTGCGGGCCAGCGTGCGCACGCGACCGAGCGCCGCGTTCCGGCCGTCCAGATCGTGCTGGATCGCCCTGGCGAACTCGAGCTGAAAGCTCTGTTCGGCGGCGATCGCACGTTCGGCCTGATCCAGCTCGTCCACGATGGTCTGGCGCTTGTTCAGCTGAGCCGCGAGCTCTGACTTGAGCGCCACCACTCGCTCGTCGCTCGCCGACACCGCAACCGGCGAGATCCAGCTGCGGCTGAAGAAGTAGAAGGTGGTCGTCGCGATGTAGCCGAGCAGCACGACGACGATCAGCGTGAGGATCGCAAAGCCGATCATGCGATAGGTCGAGACGACCAGCTTCGCCGCCTTGCTCGACGCCGGCTTGGCCGAGAGACCGATCGCGTCAAACGCCTTCCATCTACCCGATGGCGCGTTGGCCGCGGGCTCTACCTGGCGTGAGCGCGACGCCTGGGCTCGGACTCGCCTCACCGCGACATCGATCTCGTTTCCTGAAACGACCCCGAGGATCGTCGTGTTCGTCTCGGTGTCAGCGCGTGGTGGAACGAGCCCGAGGATCGTGGCGTTCGGCGGACTGGTCGGCGGAACGACACGCGGATCCTGCGAACCGTGAACTCGAACCACCGCATCCCGTAGCCTCGTCGAGGTGTTCATCGCTCGCGGACATTTGCAAGATGGCTGCCGGTTCCCGACCGACGGATCTCATGTACTTACGCCACCGCCCTCCCCCGCTCGGTTCACAACCACGGGGGCCTTGCACAAGCGATTGCACAACCAGCCTGCACAACGCACGAGCAAGTCGCTGATTCCTGGGTGCGTGGGCCGCGGCACCGGTCTTGCTGTGCAGTCTGGTCGTGTCTATCGCGATCACGCTGTTCATCTTCATCGTGTTCCTGAATCGCTACGTGCTCGGGCTGTACTTCCGCCTCCTCCGCGGCAACAAGATCGACGACACCAACGACAGCTACGAACCGACGATCACGGTCGTGATCCCGCTCTATAACGAGGGTCGATCGATCTACGACACGATCGTGAGCCTCGTGAAGCTCGACTACCCGCAGGACAAGCTCGACATCACCGTTGTCGACGACTGCTCGACCGACGACAGCCATGAATGGGCATCGAAGGCTGCGCGCGAATACCCCAACGTCCGCGTCCTCCGCAATCCC
This sequence comes from Myxococcales bacterium, assembly GCA_043753855.1. Lineage (GTDB taxonomy): Bacteria > Myxococcota_A > Polyangia > Haliangiales > Haliangiaceae > JABFXX01. The sequence continues at coordinate 2,428 of JAYUVX010000205.1, forward strand.
TACAACATGGGCAAGCGCAAGGGCATCAACCACGCGGTCCGCGAGTCCCACGCCGAGATCATCGTGTCCGTCGACTCCGATGTCATCGTCTATCCGACGGCACTGCGCCAGCTGGTCGCTCGCTTCACGCGGCCCGAGATCGCCGCGGTGGGCGGCCGCGTTCACGTCTCGAACCCAAACGACAACTGGCTCTCCAAGCTCCAGACGATCAAGTACTACTTCGGCCAGGAGCACCTCAAGAACCTCGAGCGCTCTCTCGAGTCGGTGCTGTGCCTCTCCGGATGCCTCACCGCATATCGACGCAGCGTGCTCATGGAGCTCGAGCCGCTGCTGGAGAACCGCAACATCCTCGACGTGCCGATCAAGTACGGCGAGGACCGCTACCTGACGCATCAGATCGTCAAACGTGGCTACAAGACGCGGATGACGATGAAGGCGATGTGCTTCACCAAGGCTCCGACGACGCTCAAGGGCTACTTCAACCAGCAGCTGCGCTGGAAGCGCTCCAACATCGTCGACTTCATGGTCGGCGTGCACCACTCGTGGCAGCTCCATCCGCTCGTGTGCTTGCACTATCTGTCGATGCTGCTGCTGCTGCTCGTGTACCCGTTCGTGATCGTGATGCACCTCGCGCAGCACGAGTTCTTCGAGCTCGTGCTGTTCCATCTCCAGCTGCTCTCGCTGCTCGGTTTTGTCTACTACTTCTCGCCGTCGGTGCGCGCGCTTCCCCCGTGGCTGCGCGTGCATCCCATTTCATTTCTGCCGATGGCCGTGCTGATGCCCGTCGCATACCTCCTGCTCACGCCGCTCGGTCTGTTCACGCTCGACAGCTCGAGCTGGGAGACCCGCGGCCATCCCGGAGCACCGCAGGGAGCGTTGCCGAAGTGATCGTCGCGGCGCACCAACCCGCGTATCTGCCGTGGCTCGGCTACCTGGACAAGCTGGCGAACGCCGATCTGTTCGTGGTGATGGATGATCTGCAATACGAGTCGCAGAACTTCCAGAATCGCCAGCGCATCAAGCTCGCGAGCGGTCCGGCCTGGCTGACCGTCCCACTGGCGCGCGGCAGCCAGAGAGATCGGATCTGCGACAAGCGGATCGACAACGCGGGAAGTCCGAAGCAGCACTGGCAGCGGCGGACGTGGCTGACGCTCGAGACGCACTATCGTCGCGCACCCTACTTCGCGCAGTACGCACGAGAGCTCCAGGAGGTCTACACGCGGCCGTGGGAGCGGCTCGTCGAGCTCGACATGCACCTGCTCGACCTCGCACGGCGGTGGCTCGACATTCGGGTGCCGGTGGTTCGGGCGTCGTCGCTTGGGCTGCAGGGCGCGAAGACCGATCGGTTGATCGATCTGTGCCGCAAGGTCGGTGCGCGCGCGTATCTGTCCGGCACGGGCGGCTCGACCGGCTACCTCGACGTCGAACACATGAGCCGCGCCGGGATCGGCGTGATCTGGCAGCACTTCGATCACCCCGTGTACCCCCAGCGCTACCCGGACCGCGGATTCACCTCGCACCTCGCGTTCTGCGACTTGCTGTTCAACTGCGGTGACGCGAGTCGCGCCGTCTTGTTCGATCGACATCAGCCACTCCGTGCGGAGCCCGCTCGATGAACCGGCTGCTCGAAGACAAGGGTGGTCGCGTGCTCGCACTCGGCGCGCACCCCGACGATCTCGAGGTCGGTGCGGGTGGCCTGCTCGCCCGGCTCTCCGACGAGGGCGCAGACGTCACGATGGCGATCGTGTCGATCCCGAATCACGCCGAGCAACGTCGCGCCGAAGCGCGCGCCGGCGCGCAAGCACTCGACGCGCGACTGGCCGTGCTCTACGAGGACCGGGAATGTCGCGTCGAAGATATCGCGATGCACGAGCTCGTGCGCCGCTTCGACCAGCTGGTCGGTGATGTTCGTCCCGACCTGGTGATCACCCACTCCGCAAACGACCTCCACTGGGACCACAGCCTGGTCCATCGCGCCACCATCTCCGCGCTACGCCGCACGCCGTGCGACTTGCTGGCGTTTCTGTCAAGCCCCGAGATGAACGCGCAATCCCGGGCGATAGGAAGCTGCTTCGCAGACATCACCGGCTACATCGATCAGAAGGTCGAGGCGATCGCCTGCCACAAGTCGCAGCTCGCAAAGCTCGACCTCGATTCGTCGCGCGATCTCGCGCGCGGCATGGGGCGGATCAGCGGCGTGCAGTTCGCGGAGGTCTTCGAGGTCTTGCGCGTCCGGATCTGACCCGCTACTCGAAGCGAGCCGTCACCTTGACCGATCCGTCGATGCTGACAACGCAGGTGCCAGTGCCGGTACATGCGCCTCCCCAGCCTACGAAGATCGCATCGGGCGTGGCGGTCAGGGTGACCGTCGAATTCAGATCGAACAGCGCCGCGCAGTCGGCCGTGCAATCGATTCCATTTGGCTCGGAGATCACGAGGCCGGTGCCGGGGCCGCCGAACACGACCGTGAGCGGCTTCTGAAGGTTGAACACGGCACCGACGGTCTTGTCGCCATCGGCCCGGAACAAGCACGGGCCCGTTCCGCTGCATGGACCTGAAAATCCGGCAAACCGAGAACCATTGTCACTCGCGGCGGTCAGCCTCACCGAGCCGCCGTCGTTGACGGTGGTCGTGCACTGGGAGCCACACACGATCTCGGCACCGTTGGTGACCACGCCGGTGCCGGTACCGGCCTTGGCTACCTCGACGATGTAATCCGTCGGACACACCATCGTGTCACCTGGCGCGTGGCAATGGGCGTCCGGACCGCAGGTCATGTCGTCCGGGCACGGCGTGTCGTTCGTACAGTGCACGGCACAGGGCTGGAGCTGCGGCGCGTAGCAGCCCGAGAGCGCCGCGAGGACCGCGAGCAGCGTGCGCATCAGAACCTCACCGTCTTCGAAACCGTCACGCCACCCGGCGTCGGTGTGACGATCACGGTCTCGGGGACCCGCAACGTCGCCCACAACATCATGCCGACGCCGGCCGCGAGCGCGACGCCACCCACCGTGTAGAGCACGATCGCATTGCGACGGGCGTCATGGCCGGCGGTGTCGATGTCGATCACATCGGCCGCGTCGCAGCCGAACAGACATGCTTGTTCGAGACTCCGCGCGTGATCCGCAGCATCGAACGAGAAATACACCCCGCCGGCGGCGACAACGAGTCCGCTGGCCGCCGTAATGATTCCAACGACCCATAGCCTGTAATCGCGCGCCGGTGGTGGTGGCGGTGGCGCGTGGGTCAGCGCGAGCCGGCGCTCGACCTCTCGCGCTTCGTCGCGTTTGCGCACACACTCGTCCAGCTCGACGATGAACTGCTCCACCTTCACCCGATTGTCTGCCGTGGGTGAGTTTCGCAGATAGCTCTTGTAGGACGAGCGCGCATTCTCGCAGTCGTGGAGCTGGCGATACGCCTGGCCGATGTCGAACAGGAACAGCGGCTCGGGAAGCAGACCGTACGCCGTTCGAAATGCGTCGACTGCGCCGGCGTACTGACCGAGATCGTAGCGCTTGGTGCCCTCGTCATAGAAGGTCTTGGCGCGTGCCTTCGCGTCATCCGGTGACCCATTGGCGTCGGGAGCGGGCTGCGCGCCGGCATGCGTGCTCGCGAGAACAGCGAACGCCACCAGGGTCATTCTCATGGGACCTTCTCGAACGGGCTGCGCAGCGCATCGTCATCCGCGGACGATTTGACCGGCTTGGTGACGGGCTTGGTCTCGGCCGGCTTGGTCTCGGCCGGCTTGATCTCGGCCGGCTTGATCTCGACCGGCTTGGCCTCGGGTGGCTTGGTCTCGACGGGCTTGGCCTTCACCTGCGCTGACGACTCGAGCTTGCGCGGCGTCTGCTTGCGCGGAGCAGGAGGTCTCTTCGTGGGTCGCACGACCGCGGGTCTTGCGGTGATGGGGCTGGGTTCCACCGCGGCGGGCGTTGGATCCAGCGGTGGCGGCGGAGTCGCTACCCCAGCAGCAGGCTCGGGCACGGCGATAGGGGCGGCCACGGGCGACCCCACGGTACCCGGCGGGGCCGGCGGCTCGTCGGAGCCGTCGAGCAGCAGCATCCCGATCTTGATGCCGAGCGCGATCGCGACGAGCGCCCCGAGGACCACCCACCACCTCGACCATGGCGTGGGAGCGGTAACACCCGCGTCGATGATCGCATTCATCTCGGTGGCACGCAGGCGTTTGGCCGATCGCTCGCGCGCTTCGCGCGACGGCGGTTCCGTGCGGATTCGTTCGAGCTGCGCGCGCACCGCTACGACGCTCGGCCGGCCCGCGGGTTCCTTCGCGAGCATCGCTGCGACGACGTGATCGGCGAGCTCGGGAACGTCCGCGCAAAAATCGGACGGCGCTGGCGGTTCCAGCGTGATGTGTTTTGCGATCAGCTCGACAGGATCGTCACTGAGGAACGGCGGTCGATTCGCAAACAACTCGAAGGCCATCACCCCCAACGCATAGACGTCCGCGCTGCCGTCGAGCGGCTTGCCCCGCGCCTGTTCCGGCGCGATGTACTGCGGTGTTCCGACCACCTGCCCCGGTTGCGTCGCATCCACGGGCCCCGTCATGCCGCCGTCGACGTTGAGCTTCGCGATCCCGAAATCGAGGAGCTTGATGCTCGCGCGCCGATCGCGGTTCGGAGTCAGGAACACGTTATCGGGCTTGAGATCGCGATGGACGATTCCTGCATGGTGGGCCGCTTCGAGCGCATGCGTGATCTCGATCAGGATGTCGCAGGCCTCGTCGATCGGCAGCGCACCGCGCGCGATCCGGGTCGCCAGGCTCTCGCCGGTGAGCAGCTCCATCGCGAGAAACGCGCGGCCGTCTCCGGTGGTGCCGAACCCGAACACGTCGACGATGTTCGGATGTCCGATGCGATTGACCGCGCGCGCTTCCTGAACGAACCGAGTCACGGCCTCGGCATTCGCGCACAGGACATGATGCAGGACCTTGATCGCGACGCGCTTGTCGATCACGGGATGGACCGCGGCATAGACCGTGCCCATTCCACCGTGGCCGAGCTTGTGCTCGATCCGGTACTCGCCAACCACGGTTCCGGCGAGGAGCTCGAGTGCGGGATCCGGCGGGCGTGGAAAGGACGGCTGCGTGCTCGCCACGCGTGGCATCCCGGCGATTGTAACGCGATCTCCGCTAGATCCTAGCGTCCTGCGTCGTGACCGCCGGCACATGAACGGATGGCGATTCTGGAGCCCCCCATTCTATACTGAGTTGCGAGCACGCTGTGAGTCTCAAGACGACGGTCACGACCCAGACCCATCCCGAGACGAGCGAGCAGCGGTTCTTGCTCGTGGTCGGTGACGGGGTGCTGGCAACATCGGCCCTCCCGGCGGTCGGCGTCGTCGTGATCGGGCGTGCGCCCGAGTGCGAGATCCGAGTGGATGATCGGTCGATCTCACGTAACCACGCGTCGCTGCAGCTAGGCGAACCCCTTCGGATCCTCGATCACGGTAGTGCCAACGGCACCTGGGTGCGCGAGAAGCGGATTCCCCCCCACATGGCGTTCGAGATCGGGATCGACGAGGCGGTCAAGCTCGGGTCGGTCACGGTGATCGTGCAGCGCCGCGCCGCCCGCGTACCTACCCGCAGGGTCCGGTCACACGACTACTTCGAAAACCGGCTCGAGGATGAATGTGATCGTGCGCTGCGCCACGGCTTGCACTTCATGATCATTCACGCCGTCGTTGGCGACGAGGCGACCGGCCGAGATGTGCTGGGAAGCTCTCTCGGGGAGAACGATCTCGTCGCGACCTACGCGCCGGGCGAGCTCGAGATCCTGCTCGTCGATACCGATCCCGGGCGCGGTGGGCAGGTCGTTCACGATCTCGAGTCGGCGCTCGCAGCGCGCCAGATCGACGCTCGGATCGGTTCGGCCTGGTATCCGCGCGACGGCCGCGATCCAAGCGCCCTGGCAGCACGAGCGAGAGCCCGTGCACTCGGGCAGGTCAGCGCGTCCTCGGAATCCGCCGACGCGGTGGTGGTCGACGACCGCATGCAGGCGTTGCACAAGCTCGTCGCGCGCGTCGCCGCCGCCGATATCAGCGTGCTGCTCCAGGGCGAGACCGGGGTCGGCAAAGAAGTCATCGCAGAGCTGCTTCATCGCCAGTCGGCGCGGGCGCAAAAACCGTTCGTCAAGCTCAACTGTGCCGCGCTGACCGAGACCCTGCTCGAGAGCGAGCTGTTCGGACACGAACGAGGAGCATTCACGGGCGCCGTGCAGACCAAGCCGGGGCTACTCGAGGTCGCCGAAGGCGGCGTCCTGTTCCTCGACGAAGTCGGGGAGCTGTTGCCATCGACCCAGGCCAAGCTGCTGCGCGTGCTCGACGAGCGCAAGCTGACGCGGGTCGGCGGCGTGACGCCACGCGCGATCGATATTCGCATCGTGTCGGCGACCAACCGCGATCTGGAAGCGGAGGTCCGCGCCGGCACGTTCCGGCTCGATCTCCTATATCGACTCAACGCGATGTCGATCATCATTCCGCCCCTGCGCGAGCGCGTCGCCGAGATCGTGCCGCTTGCCCGGCGCTTTCTCGGAGGCATCGCCGGCAAGCTCGGCCGGCCCGTGCCACGGCTCACCGAGGCCGCGCTCGCGCTGCTTCGCGGTTACGGCTGGCCGGGAAACGTTCGCGAGCTCCGCAACGTCATCGAGCGCGCCCTGATCCTGTCGACGGACGGCGTGATCGATGCGCGCGACCTTCCAGAGGACAAGATGCGCACGACGTTCCCGGTGCCGGCCGCGGCGCCCACCTCGGCGATCGAACCCGCGAGCGAGCCCACGATTCCGGCCGACGAGCGCCAGCAGATCCTGGATGCGCTCGAGACCTGCAACAACAACCAGACGCATGCGGCGAAGCTGCTCGGGGTGTCGCGTCGGACGTTGATCAACAAGATCGAGAAGTTTTCGCTGCCGCGGCCACGCAAGGACAAGCGCGACTGATGGCCGACAGCCAGCGGCCAAGAACTGCCGGCGAGCAATCTGCGCCTACGCGCGCAGACGTCGAGCTCAACCGGCGCCTCCGTGCACGACGCGCTTCGACTCGAGCACCTCTCGCACCTTGTTCGTTAGCCCTCAGCGTCAGCCAGTCGCGATTCGCCGCATCACGACGCGCGAACTCTGCAGTGCGACGAGCGGCGTCATCGACCAGCGGATCGACGGCGTCATCAGTGAACCATGGCACGAGATCGTTGTTGCTGCCGACGACGTGAAGCGTCGTGAACAAGACGCCAGACTCGGTCCACGACGCGTTCTCGACGAATTCGCGCCACCACGGAAACCAACTCTGCGAGAACACGAGCTTGGGCTTCCCAAGCGTGACGCCGGGGACCGGAAACAACGTATCGCGAACGGCTGCGAGCCGCTCGAACGGATCGTACTTGCCAGCTTTCGTCCGGTGACCGGACCGCCGGTTCCGCGTTGATCGCGTCGACCAGTCGAGGAAACAGCGCGAGCTGCTGGTGCCGTGTTGATTGCGATGAGGATCAGAGTTGTTGTGCTCATCGAGCAGCAACCTAGGGGCCTCGAGTGGCAACACGGTCACGTCGAGGCACCGTCGCTGCAGCAGATGCAAAACCCGCGCGTTGCTCGACACTCGACATCATCACCTGGACGTTCGGGTGCGTTCGCTGGGCGCATCCAAGACAGCGAGGGTGGGCGCCACCGCGCGCGGCTTGAGGGCCTCGTAGACGATCAACACCACGACCGCACCACCCACCGACGCGAGAAAGCCGGCGCGGTCGCCGTGCTCGTACCAGCCCAGCGCCTGCCCGAGGAGCGTCGCGAGGACTGCACCGCCGATGCCGACGAACGACGTCATGATCCAACCCAGCCGTTGAGCGCCCGGCTTGATCCAGCGCGCGAACAGACCGATGAAGAACCCGATCAGGATGGTCGTGAGCATGTGTCCTCCGGTACCGGATCACCGTGTGCACGACTTGCATGGCGCGCAATGGCCGCGCTTGAACCTGTTTCACCGCAGTTCGGCGCGCTTTCGGTAACTCCTGGAGGCGGTCCGCTCAGTAGTACCAGGGCACGCCCGACCAATCGGGCGCGCGCTTCTCGAGGAACGAGTCTCGCCCCTCCTTCGCCTCGGGCGTTCCATACGCCAGACGCGTCGCCTCGCCCGCGAACAGCTGCTGGCCGACGATCCCGTCGTCCGCCAGGTTGAACGCGTACTTCAGCATCCGCACGGCGGTGGGGCTCTTGCCGAGGATCTTCTCTCCCCACGCGATGGCGGTGTGCTCGAGCTCGGCGTGCGGTGCCACGGCGTTGACCGCGCCCATCGCCGCGGCTTGCTCGGCCGTGTAGGCATCGCCGAGAAAGAAGATCTCCCGCGCCTTCTTCTGGCCAACCATCTTCGCGAGGTATGCCGAGCCATAGCCGCCGTCGAAGCTGGCGACGTCCGCGTCGGTCTGCTTGAACATCGCGTGCTCGGCGCTGGCGAGCGTCAGATCGCACACGACGTGCAAGCTGTGTCCACCGCCCGCTGCCCAGCCGGGGACCACGGCGATCACGACCTTCGGCATGAACCGGATGAGCCGCTGCACCTCGAGGATGTGCAGGCGGCCGAGCTTGGCCAGGTCGGGGACCTTCGGCGCCTCTGCGGGCGACGCGCCGGCGACCTCGTAGCGGTAGCCGTGATCACCGCGAATCCGCTGATCGCCGCCGGAGCAGAATGCCCAGCCGCCGTCCTTGAGAGATGGACCGTTGCCCGTCAGCAGCACGACGCCGACGTCGCTCGAGGTCCGGGCGTGCTCGAGCGCAGCGTAGAGCTCGTCGACGGTGTGCGGGCGAAACGCGTTGCGGACCTCCGGGCGATTGAACGCGACACGCACGATCCCGAGCCGCACGTGGCGGTGATACGTGATGTCGGTGAGCTCGAAGCCGGGTACGGGGCTCCATTGGGATGCATCGAAGATCTCGCTGACCATGGGGCGCACCGTACGCGATGGCCGCTCCGAGGCTCAAGCTCGTCGCTTGCCGCGCAGCGGTTCACCAGGTCGGCTGGCACCCGTGCGCTCTGAACGGCACCGCACCCGACACTCGGTGATTTCGTCCGTAACCTGATCGCAATGAGGTCTCTCCAACGGTCGTGATTCCAGTGAACAGCTTCCAGCGCTCACAACGATTGTTCGGTGCAGCAGCGATGCTGTCACTGGTCGCATCTGTCTCGCTCTGGTTCTCGGGGTACAAGGAGCAAGGCCTGTACGTCGGCTTGTGGGTGCCCTCGATTCTTTCGCTCGGGGCGCTCCTCCTGGCGGGCCGGCAGGTGCGTTGATGGTGGACTGGCCGATCTTCGTCATCGGGCTCGCCGCCGTCTCGCTGGTGATGGCTGCGGTGCGGGCGATCGCACGAGAGGACGCGGCGGCACGTGAAGAGCGCAACCCGGCACCAGGGAGACCACGATGAAGATCGATATCGGAATCGACGAGAACAACCGGGAGCAGATCGCGGGTGGGCTGTCGCGCGTCCTCGCCGATTCATACACGCTCTACCTCAAGACCCACAACTTCCACTGGAACGTCACCGGTCCGATGTTCCAGACCCTGCACCTCATGTTCGAGGCGCACTACACCGAGCTCGCAGTCGCCGTGGATACGGTCGCCGAGCGCATTCGCGCGCTCGGATTCCCGGCGCCGGGTACCTACCGCAAGTTCACCGAGCTATCCGCGATCGGAGAGGACGACGAGATTCCGAAGGCCGAAGAGATGGTCCGACGACTCGTCGAGGGCCACGAGACCGTGGCGCGAACGGCACGCGAGGTCTTCCGCGCTGCCGAAGCTGCCAGCGATCAGCCGACGTGCGATCTGCTCACGCAGCGCATGCAAGTGCACGAGAAGACCGCGTGGATGCTGCGGAGCCTGCTCGAGTAAGGTCACCCTGGCTCGCCCGGTCGCCCGGGCTGGTCCGTCAGGGTCAACCAGACCTCGTTCCGTCGCAGGAACCACGGCACCCAGGGTGGTTCGTAGCGATTGACCTCGGGCTCGCCGGCGATCCGAAAGCCGCGCGTGCTCGTCCAGGCGCGTAACGCGTCGGTCTGCTCGGCGAACCTGGTGTCGGTCCACCTGCCACGCGATCGATGCACCGCGACTCGGGTGGTGGGCAGCTTCCGCAGCGAAATGGCGACGTGATCAGGCTCGGGCAGGATCGCGAGAGCCTCGCCCGCGGGCATGGTGAACGTGACCACCCAGGCGCCATCTACGGCCCGCTCACCCACCGGCGCGGTCATCTCGAGCTTCCTGCCTTCCGCGCGCTCGCCGACCGGGGCCGTCATCGCGAACCTCTGACGCTTGCGATTGCCACCGGAGAGATATCGAGCGAGCCGGCGAACTCCCGAGTCTCCCGCGGCGCCGATGCTTCCGGTGACGCGGGTCTCGGCGATCACGCGAGGTAGCCGGCGGCTCAGCTCGAAAGCACCGTCATGCAATTCCAGCGTGTACAGCGGCTGGGACGCTGCTACCCAAGTAGAGCATGGACCGACAATCGCGACCATCGATCCGCGTCGAGTCGAGGTTTAACTCCCTCGATTGACGATCGACGCCGTCGCGACCAGCTCGTCGAGCAGCGCCATGGTGGCGCGGCCGGAACAGGTGAACGGGTTGAGTGCCGCCTTCTCGGAGTACTTGAGAAGGAGCGACGCGTTGACCTTCGCGATATTGACGTGGCCCATCGTCCAGTGGCCGAACCGTCGCTCGGTGATCTCGTCGAAGACCAGCAACCGGACGTTCATATGTCGCGGATCGCACACGATGGACCTGTAGAGCTCGCAGACCTCGTCGCGGCCACCCTCGAGCACCTGGATGAACACGTCGTCGCTCATGCACAGCATGCCGGTGATGCCGAGCCGAGGATTGTTCCTGCGCGACTGTTCTAGGATCGCGTCCATCACGGCGGGATCGAGCGGAACCACGGCGCGGCTGGCGTAGAGACAGCGGACGAGCATCTCGGCCTCAATTCTTCAGGTTGATGAGGGACAGAAATTCGCGCCGCAGCGCGGGGTCCTTGAGGAACGAACCGCGCATCACGCTGTTGATCATCTTGGTGGCGTCGTCCTTCACGCCTCGCCAGTGCATGCAGAAATGGTCAGCTTCCATGACAACCGCCAGTCCGTCGGGCGTCACCTTGTTCATCAGGATCTCGGCGAGCTGCGTGATCGCCTCCTCCTGGATCTGCGGTCGGCACATGATCCACTCGGCGAGCCTCGAGTACTTCGAGAGGCCGATCAGGTTCGAGTGCTCGTTAGGCATCACGCCAACCCACAACCGACCCATGATCGGGCAGAAGTGGTGGCTGCAGGCGCTCCGCACGGTGATCGGACCGACGATCATCAGCTCGTTCAGGTAGGAAGCGTTCGGGAACTCGGTCACCGGTGGAGCCGGGACGTAGCGCCCTCGGAACACCTCGGTCAGGTACATTTTGGCGACGCGCCGGGCGGTCTCCCGCGTGTTGTGATCACTCTCGGTGTCGATCACGAGGCTCTCGAGCACGCCCTCCATCTTGACGGCCACCTCGTCGAGCAGCGCCTCGAGATCGCCGGGCTCGAGAAATGCCGAGATGTTGTCGTTTGCGTGAAATCGCTGCCTGGCGCGCTGGATGCGGTGTCGAATCTCGGCCGACACCGGACCGCCGGCCGGGAGCTTGGGTGGCTTGAGCATGGCGGTCATGAGCGCTGTGGCCACGGAGATGTCACGCAGATTCGATGAGGAGGGTGGCCATTCGGTTACGCGACCGACACGCGAAGTTTCGCGTAACCGCATGGCATGCCGCGCACTCCAACGCGCGCAGCCCGCAGTTTTGCCGAGCTGATTTCCAAAGGAAACCATGATGCTTCGTTCAGCCATTTTAGCTGTCGCTCTCTCGCTGTCATTTGCCCCCGCTGCGTACGCCGGGCCCAAGGCCGACATCGTCGACACCGCGGTCGCGGCAGGCAGCTTCAAGACGCTGGCCAAGGCGCTCACCGAGGCCGGCCTGGTGGAGACCCTCAAGGGCAAGGGGCCGTTCACCGTGTTTGCACCGACCGACGAGGCCTTCGCCAAGCTCCCCAAGGGCACCTTGGAAGCCTTGCTCAAGGACAAGAAGAAGCTGACCGCGGTCCTCACCTATCACGTGGTCGCCGGGAAGGTGAAGGCCGCCGACGCCGCCAAGCTCACGAGCGCCAAGACCGTCAATGGTCAGAGCATCACGATCGCTGCGAAGGACGGCGTCGTGATGATCAACGACGCGAAGGTCATCCAGGCCGACATCGAGACCTCCAACGGGGTGATCCACGTGATCGACAAGGTCATCCTGCCGAAGTGAGCGTCGCCACGCCGACGCGCTCGCGGCAGGCAACTCTCAGGCGGTCGGCGAGCCGGAGAGCTCAGGCTGGAGCCGCGCGCAGAGGGTTCGGCCTCGGCGGTGGACGATCAGCCGGAATGCTTCGGAGCCGCATGCTTGGGCGTCGAGTCCATGGGCTTCGCCTGCGCCGGCTTGCCATTCAACGACTTCGGCGGTTCGCACTGCACGAGGGGCCCCCCGGTCGACTCCGCGGTCTCGGATGGCAGGCGTAACCAGCTGTAGGTTGCTGCCATGTTGTCGAGTGGACTTGTCACCAAGACAACCAAGCACTTCGTCGGCTTGATGTGGAGCTTCCCCGTACCGCGAACATCGACGCTCCCGAGCAGAGGTACGGCCGTCGGCACTCGACCAGCGACGAACGCCGCCGCGACACTCTCGGCGTGTTCCGCGCATACGAGCGTCATCCGCACCGCGCCCTGTGTGGTCTCGGCATGCACGGTCATGCCGTTGCCGGCGAGTTGCGGTCCAGCGATCATCACGCCGCCCGGCTGGATCTCGACGGGCACACGCTTGGTCTCGCCGA
>JAYUVX010000206.1:0-42234 GCA_043753855.1 Myxococcales bacterium
GAAGATCCGATGGACGTCCGCGCCGGCCTCGTCGGCAGCGATCGTCGGCTCGCCGCGTAGCCTCGGCGCGCGAGGTTGCAACGCCCCGATGCCGCGAGGCGCCGGGGCGTTGTCGCATTGACCTCGTCGTGCGCTAGACCATGCGGCAGTCGGGCTGCGGCTGGCCGATCTTGGTCATCACGACCTGATACAGCTGGCCATCCCGGGCGCGCGCGGCGCCGGCGGCGGCGAGCAGGTAGAACTTCCACATCAGGTAGAACGTGCGGTCGTAGCGGTGGCTGATCTCCGAGTACGTGCGGTCGAAGTTGTCCCACCACGCCATCAGCGTCGGATCGTAGTCCGGTCCGAGGTTGTGGAGATCCTCGGGGACAAACAGGCCTTCCATCGCGCGGCCCATCTGCGACAGCGATGGCGCGACCGCGTTCGGGAAAATATACTTTTCGATCCACGCCGTGCCGTGGCGCAGGCTCTTGTTGTTCGCGATCGTGTGGACCAGCGCGACGCCATCGTCCTTCAGGGTGCGATGGATGACCTGCATCATGTCGCGATGATTCTTCGGACCGACGTGCTCCATCATCCCGATCGAGATCACGCGGTCGAACGTGCCGCGGACATCGCGGTAGTCCATGAGCTTCAGCTCGACGTCGAGCTTCTTGCCCTTGGGACCCCACATCTCGTTGCCGAGCGCGACCTGATCCTTGGACAGGCTGACCCCGAGCACCGAGCAGCCGTAGTTCTCGGCAGCCCAGCTCGCCATGCCGCCCCATCCACAGCCGAGGTCGAGCACGCGCATGCCGGGCTTGAGGCCGACCTTGCGGGCGACCAGATCGAGCTTGGCGTCCTGTGCCTCCTGCAGCGTCCTGGCGGTCTTCCAGTAGCCGCAGGTGTAGACCATGCGGTTGTCGAGCATGCGGGTGTAGAGGTCGTTGCCGATGTCGTAGTGCGCTTCCACCGACGGACCCGAGCGGGTCTTGCTCTGCAGGTTCATCAGCAGCGCCTTGGCGGTGAGCGCCTTGAGCTTCCAGCTGCCCTGGATCTTCTGCTTCAAGTTCGCGCGCATCACCTTGTAGATCGTGACGTCGAGCGCGTCGGAGTCCCACTGGCCGTCCATGTACGACTCGCCAAAACCCAGCGAGGCGCCGCGGAGCGTGCGCTCGTAGAATTTCGGATCGCTGACCTTGATGTCGCCAGGACGCGAGCCACCGATCTCGATGTCCGCCAGCCCGAACAACTCCCGGATGATCGACTCCGTCTCGGTGGAGCGCGTCGGCACGATCGCCGGAAGCACGCGCTCGAACAAGCCGCGCAACGAAGAGGCCGGGGTGATCGGCGGCAGGTGGTTGCGCTCACCGGGCGAGTGGTGCTGCATGAGGCGCCTTCTTTCCCACGTGCGTTGGCGCCACACAAGCCAAAAGCCAGGTCGGAGGATAGATTGCCGCCTTCCAACCCCCGGGGATCGTTCGTGTTCAGAACCTGACACCCGAGTCTAGGACGTGCTCGCCGCCGTGGCCTCGGCGGTCTGTGGGATGTACTCGTTCCGCTTGATGAGGATCGGCATCAGGAACTGCGCGACCGCTCCGAACACGTTGTGATCGGGCTCGAGCATCTTGCCGATGCCCTGCGCGGTGATCAGTGCGACGAACACGAGCATCATGTCGGTGACGGGGTGGACCCGGTACTTGCGTCCGATCGCGAACATCTCGCCGATCAGCTCGCCGTACTCGAGCTTCGCGACGTCCTTCGCGCGGAACTTTGACGCGAAGTCCGCGACCTCGAGCCGCAGCGACTCCCAGTCGATCGTGCCGAGATAGGTGTGGAACCGCTTGAGATGGCTGACCAGATCGTCGGGCGTTCCCATCGCAAGGCACTTGGTCATGTCGATGAACTGGATCAGCACGTCCTCGGCGAGCAGCTTGGCGAGCCCGGCGTCGAAGATGATGACCGTGCCGTCATCCTGGACGACCATGTTGCCGGGGTGCATGTCCGCGTGGACGAAGCCGTCCTCGAAGCACATCTTGAACATCGCCATCCGCACGGTCTCGGCGAGCTGCTTCTTCCACTCGGGAGGCCGATCGGTGGGGAGCTCGTCGACCTTGATGCCGCGGACGAACTCCATCGTCAGGATCTTCTCACGCGACAGCTCTGGATAGACCTCGGGGAACAGCACGCGCGGCCGACCCTTGAAGTTGGCGCGGAACCGGGCGTAGTTCGCCGCCTCGATCCGCAGATCGGTCTGCTCGTAGATCGCTTCGACGAAGTGCTGGGTGTGGCCCACCGGATCGTTGAGCCGCCACTTGGGACGCAGGGCGATGAGCTTCGCGGCACCGATCAGGAGGGCCTTGTCGCGCTCGACCTGGCGGCGCACGCCGGGGCGCAGGACCTTGACCGCGACCTCGCGCCCATCCTTCAGGTGCGCGCGGTGGACCTGCGCTACCGAGGCGGCCGCGATCGCCCTCTCCTCGAAGTCGGCGAACACCTCGTGGATCGGCCTGCCGAGCTCGGCCTCGATCGAGGCCTTGACCCGCGAGAATCCGAACGGCGGCAGCTTGTCCTGCAGGCGCCGCAGCTGATTGATGAGCTCGGGCTCGAATAGATCGGGCCGCGTCGACATCACCTGGCCGAGCTTGATGAAGGTCGCTCCGAGCGCGGTCATGCTCTGTCGCAACATCCAGCCGCGAAGATGGGCGAGGGCGCGCCGCCGGCGAGCACCCCACACGAACAACCAGATGCCGAAGCGGGCAAGACCATAGGTCATGCCGCTCACGATCAGGATCAGCAGCAGCCAGATGACGTGTAAGAAGTTCCCTGGCCAGCGCAGCACTGGGTTCAGATGGTGCCACAACCGGCGCGAGCACGCGTGGGCAAGTAGTCGTGATCGCGTCCGCCCTACGTCGATGGCGACACTCTCGGACCACGACATCCTCCTCTCGCTCGGTGAGGATCTTCCGGTCGGGATCTGGGTCGCACGTGCGCCCGGTGGCGAGGAGGTCTACACCGACCGGACCTGCGAGACGATCATGGGTACCGGGCTGTGCGCGACGCAGGTCGGCAACTACACCGGGCCGTACGGCATCCTCACGCGCGACAACACGCCGTACGACGAGTCGCGGCTGCCGTTCGTGCGCGCGCTGCAGGAGAAGAGCGCTCGGCGGCGTTGACCCGTTCACTGCTCGGGTTCGCACGTCGCGGCAGGCACCGCGCGACCACGCTATGCCTCTCCGACGTGGTGGCGGCGATGAGCGAGCTGTTGCAGCGGACCTCGACGAGCGCGGAGCTCGCGATCGAGCTGGAGGTGTCCAATCGCAGCGCGCTGACGGGCGATCAGAGCCAGCTCGAGCAAGTGATCATGAACCTCGTCGGCAACGCTCGCGATGCGGTGAGCGAGGGTGGGCGCGTGCGTGCTGATTCGCACGCGGACGTGATGCTCTCGGCGATCCCGCCGAAGGCGATCGGTTCGGCAACGCCTGGACCGCACGTGGTCCTCGAGATCAGCGACAACGGACCGGGGATCAGCGGCGAGATCCGCGACCGCGTGTTCGAGCCGTACTTCACCACCAAGACCAAGGGCCCTGATCGGGGCACCGGGCTCGGCCTCGCCACGGTGCTCGGCATCATCGAGTTGCACGGCGGATCGATCGATCGAGATCGATCGCGGCCTCGATGGTCGCGGCACCACGATGAGAGTGTTCCTGCCCTCCGCCTCTCGTGCCGAGGAGGCCTCCGGCCCCACCGTGCAGCGGGCTGCGACCGCGCCCACCGGGACGGGGATGGTGATGGTGGTCGACGACGATCCGATCGTACGCCACGCCGTTGCCAACGCGCTCGATAGCCTCGGCTACGCCACGGTCGAGGCGCAGAGCGGCACGGATGCCGTCGAGATCTATCGCGCGCACCGCGACGAGATCCGCGGCGTGGTGCTCGACATGGTGATCCCGGGGATGAGCGGGCGCGCCACGTACATCGCGTTGCGCGAGATCGAGCCGTCGGTTCCCGTGCTGCTGATGAGCGGCTACGCGGTCAACGAAGAGGTGCAGGCGATCCTCGACCTCGGGGTCAAGGGTTTCGTCGCGAAGCCGCACTCGGTCGAGCAGCTCGCCCAGGCGCTGGCCCAGATCCTCGGCGGCTGATCGTCAGAGCGGCGCTCCGGCCGCCGCCGTACCGAGCATCGCGCGGCGGATCACCGGGATCGGAGCGGACCCGTGGGACAGGAACGCATCGTGGAACTCCGCGGGCGTCGCGCCGGGATGCAGCCGCATCCAGTCCGACCTCAGGTTTCTGATCATCAATTTGCCGAGCGTGTACGCGAGGTACATCGGATCGAACGTGCCGCGGACTGCCTGCTGGCGCGCGTTGCCCGCATCGACGAAGCCGTTCTCGGCGAACAGCTTCGTGGCCTCCTCGACCGTGAGCGTGCCGGTGTGAAGGCCCAGCGTGACGACGAATCGCACGTTGCGGAGCAGCGCCTCCTTGAGCATGCCGACCCGCAGCTGTGGGGTGTGCCCGCCCACACCGGCCTCGAACATCATCTCCTCGGTGTAGTGCGCCCAGCCTTCGCTTGTCGAGTAGGTGCGGAACGCCTGGAGGATCTTCGACGGATTTGCCTGGATGTGGAGGTGATGCAGGTAGTGCCCCGGATAGACCTCGTGAATCGTGGTGAACAACAGGTCGGCGCGCGGTGGGAGATAGGTCGCCTGCTCGGCGGCGGGCCACTTCGGATCCGGCGGTGAGATGTAGTAGTAGCTCGGCAGCGGCTTGGTCTCGAACACGCCGGGGCCATCCATGAACGCGGAGTTCCAGCGCTGGAACGGCGGCGACTCCCTGACGATCGCGTCCTCGGTGCCGGGGATCGAGACCAGCTTGTTGTCGAGGATGAACTGCCGCAGCATCTTGGTCTGCGCGGTGGCGAGACCTATCACCTCGGCGGGCGAGGCGCGGTCGTTGGCCATCATCGCGACCACCTCGGCGGTGGTCTTCGTCGGATCGATCGCCTTCGCGGCCTCGTCCAGCGCCGCGAGGTTGCGCCGCAGGTCGGCCTCGGCGATCGCCTGGAGCCGGCCGAGGTCGAGATCGATGCCCTGGGTATCCGCGAGCATCTTGAGGAACTTCGGCGTGCCGAGCCGGAAGTTCTGGGTGCCCTGCGGTTGCTGTTGCTCGAGCCACGCGACATGCTTGGCGAGCGCGGCCTTGCAGGTGTCGAGGGCGGGAACGATCTCGGCCTGGTTGGCGAGCGGGATTCCGACCGCGCCGAACGCCTGGCGAACGTCCCGATCGGCGAACTCGATCAGGCCCCGCGCCTGGAGCAGGGCGGTATCGATCCACGGGCGCGGCATCGGCAGCACGAGGTTGGTGCGCGCCTGCGCGAGATACGCGGGCAGGCCGTTGCACAGCTTGACCACTGCGGCCGCACGGGTTGCCGCCGGTGCGTAGTCGCGGATGATGTAGCTGTCGAGATTGATCGCGCCCGAGTAGCTCATCGGATTCGTGCGATAGACGTCCTGGTCGACGAGCCGGAACAGCACGTTCTTGATCTCGGACAGCAGTACGTCGCGCTCGTCGTGCTGTAGCGCCGTCAGCTTTTTGGTGTCGAATCGCAGCAGTGCATCGCGATCCCGCTCCATCAGCTGCTGCTGATCGGCGAGCGCGGCGGGCGTGCGCTCGGGCAGCTCGCCATCGTACTTGTGCAGCCCGAGCGACACCGCGCCGGCTGGTTCGAGCCGGTACAGATGATTCGCGATGAAGAACGCAAGATCTTCGAATCGCTCGGGCACGTCGTCCGAGCGGACCGTCGACGTCTTCGGCGACCTCGACGAGCATCCGACGACCACCACGAGCGAGACCAGCAACATCCTGCGCGACATGCGCGCGAGCATGCACCGGCCGGAACCCGGACGCACGTCCGACAGTCGGCCGGACACGGACAACCTCTGGCAATGGTTCTGCACAGATCGCTGCGGCACGCGCCATGCGTTGTATCCGCACCATGCGAAGCCTCCTGTCCTGGATCATCTGCCCCTGGCTCCTCGCCGCCGCGTTCTGGACCGTGTTCTGCGCCTGCGTCGCGAACGTCCCCGACGAGCCCGAGCCGGTCTCGCGCCTGGTCGCGAGCTGGGATCCGCTCGTCTGCGGAGATCCGCATCGCGTCGTGCTCGAGCTCGAAGATGAAGCCGGCAATCCGGTGTCGTCGTCCACGCCCTGCTGGCTCGGCGGCATCGCGATCGATCTGCCGCGCTGGGGCTGGTACACCGGCCGGATCTACACCTGGGTACTCGATGCGCCGATCCGCTCGGTGCGCAACGTGACGATCGCGGTCGATGCGGCGATCATCCGCTGGCAGGTGATCACGCCGCCGTAGTCGCGGGGGCTAGGGGCATCCGCGTGCGGCGCGATCGACCTCGCGTCGTGGCGGCTTGGTGTCCTCGCGTGTGTTCCCGAGTCGTGAGCCGCCGAGACGAAGAGGTCACAGAGCAGAAATGTTGGAACGCCCAACACGGAGTCGGCTTTCTCGCCGACCCATGTCGCGCGTCTCGAGAACTCTCTGCTCTGGGTCTCTGCGACGTGCGGCTCCAAAACAGGTGCGGGCCGCTGCACCGTCGTGCCACAGCGAAGCATCGCGCCTAAGGAATGACGGGCGGGGTTATGACGCGGGCGCCGCGGGCGGAGGCGCCGTGGGATCGAGTCCGCGGGCGCGGAGGTCGCGCACGAGTGCGGGCTCGATGCCGTAGCGCTCGAGCACGGCACGGAGCTGGACGCGCGCCTCGGCACCGTAGCGGTTCACGCGGCGACCGAGGATCAGCTCGTTCTTCGCGGAGTGCTCCCAGCCAACGAGCTCGGTCACGGTGACCTTGTAGCCGTGGGCTTCGAGCACGAGGCCGCGGATCACGTTCGTCAGGTGCGAGCCGAGCTCGCGGCGGTGCAGCGGGTGCGCGAACAGCGCGGCGGTGGCGGGATCCGATGGGTGCGACTTGTCGAGCTGGCGCGCGACCTCGGCCTGGCAGCACGGAACGACGGCCACGTGATCCGCACCCTGCGCGATCGCGAGCGCGAGCGCGTCATCGGTGGCGGTGTCGCAGGCATGCAGCGCGGTGACGACGCTCGGCCGGCGCGGGAGCTGCGCCGTGGAGATCGCGCCGGTGGCGACGGTGAACCGGTCCTGGCCGAACCGCGCGGCGCGCGCGGCAGCCTGCTCCGACAGCTCGGGGCGCGCCTCGATCGCCATCAGCGAGCCCTTACCGGCCGGTCCGAGCACGAGCTCGTACAGCATCGCGCCGAGGTAGCTCTTGCCCGCGCCGCAATCGACGACGATCGGATCCGGAGCGCGGGCCAGAGAGTCCTCGATCGCGGGGCGCAGCAGGCCGACCAGGTGCCTGATCTGCTTCAACTTGCGCCGCGCATCGGCGTTGAGCTGGCCGTCGCGCGTGAGCAGGTGCAGGTCCTTCAGCAGCGCGACGGACATGCCCTTGGGCACATCCGGATCAGTCGTTGGATCGTGCTGTTGCTTGGCCACGCGGCACCATACCGCGGCTACTCGTGGGGGCCATCCCACGCCGCGGCCCACTGCGCCTCGACGCCCGTGTTGCCTCCCGAGCCGCTGCCCGGGATGGCCATGTACGCGCGACCGTCACTGGTCGTGATCGTGACGGCGCCATCTTCGTCCGCGTGGAGGCGGGTGACGGCGGTGGCCTCGGCGAGCTCGCTCCCGAGCCACGACAGGCCACCGGCATCCCCGATCGCGGGGCCGAGGTCGGTGATCGAGAGCGCGATGACCTCGCCTCGGTTCGCGCCACGAATGCGCGTCGTGGCGATCACCTCGAACGCCTCCCCATCGTGATCGATCGCGAACACGACCTTCGTGCCCTTGCGTGCGATCGCGTGGATCGAGTCGGCCTCGGCCAGCGTGACGGCGAGCCGGACCTGCGCGGTGCGCGGGCTGGTGACCACGACGGACGCCTCGCCAGGCCCTTGCGCCGGGGTCGAGAACCCGAGTGCAACCGAGATCAGCGGGAGGAGTGCGTGGAGCATGTCGGGGGATACTTCAACCCCCGTTCCACACCGAAAAATAATGATCCCGCGCAGTTGGCGGTGTGCGTGGTTCAGCACCCACATGCCGTTTTTCCCGAATCGACACGGTCAAAACTTGTGGCTTCCCGGGAGGGGAGTAGCCTCAGGGCTCATGCAGTGGATCGACATGTGCGTCGTTTATCCGGCGCAGTGGCTGGTGATCGAGCTCCTGGAAGACGACCACGTGCAGGTAGTGGAGCTGTGCGCCGATGGCTGCGCAGCGAAGCACCGCGCGTGGGAGCTGCGCGCCTCGCACAGCGGTCGTCACTTCTGCTCGGTGCACACGAGCTACCCCTCGCTCGCCTTCGATCGTCCCGTGCCGCGCGCCGCGTCCGCCGGTCGCTGATCGCCGCGAATCAGCGCACGGCCGCGAGTGCGGCCTGGCGCGCTCGGAACGCCCGCGTCTTCACGGCGGCGACCGAGAGCCCGAGGTCCTGCGCGATCTCGGTCTCGGTGCGTCCCTCGCCGTAGCGCTTCCAGAACACCGCCGGATATTTCGCTCCGAGCGCCGCCACGGCCTCGGATACCAGGCCGAGGTCGACCTTCGCGATGACCTCCGCGCGCAGATCATTGGGCGCCGCGTGGGACTCGAGCCACGGCGTTCCGTCCTCGTCGTGCATCGATCCACTCGCGGGAATCTCGCGCGCCAGCCGGCGCTGCTTGCGCAGGAACATCAAGGCCGCGGTCGCGGTCACCCGATACAGCCAGGTCGAGAACCGCGACTCGCCACGGAACGATGCCCGGTAGCGGTGCGCCAGGAGCATCGCGTCCTGAGTCACATCCTCTGCATCCTGGTCGTCGCGCACGTACTTAAGCGCGACCGACTTCACATACGCGCGGGTGCGATCCGGATCAGCGTCCATGGTGGCGGGTGCGTGCATCGAAGCCTCCTTGCCGCCCCCTTAACGCACAGTTCGAGCCAGCGCTGTCTAGCCCGCTGAACAAGGCATTTCAGATAGTTAGGTTTGATCTCGGTCCTTCGATCGTCCAGCGGCATGGACACCGTCTAGACGGCTGGACAGGCGGGAGTATGCTTGCCGAGGTGAGTGTCCGCCACGTCCTGATCGTCGACTCCGAGGCGCGCAGCATCGGCCACGCCAGCGCCGCGCTTGCCGGGATGAACGTCGAGGCGGTGGCCACACCGGTCGGGGCCCTCGAGCGAGTGACCGGCTCGGCGTTCGATGCCGTGCTGCTCGATCCCGCACTCGGCGAGGATGACGACGGCGCGCTCGCGCTGCTCCACCGGCTGCGAACGGTGGCTCCCGATACCGTGATCGTGATCTGGAGCGAGGCACCGACCGTGGCGTTCACGGTGCGGGCGATGCGTGCTGGCGCGCTCGACGTGCTGAACAAGTCTGGCGAGGGCGTCGAGATCCGCTCGGTGATCGAGCGCGCGATCTCGCATGGCGCGCTGGCTCGCGAGGTCCGGAGATTGCGCGGCGAGGTCGAGAAGGCGCGGGGGCTCGGCGAGGTGATCGGTGATTCGCAGCTGATGCGGCAGCTCTTGCAGGTGATCAATCGCGTGGCGGCTTCGGATGCCACGGTGCTGATCGTCGGCGAGTCGGGCACCGGCAAGGAGCTGCTGGCCCGCACGATCCATCGGGTCGGTCCGCGCGCGGATGGTCCGTTCGTCGCGTTCGATTGCTCGGCGCTCGCCCCATCGCTGCTCGAGGCGGAGCTGTTCGGCCACGAGAAGGGCGCATTCACCGGAGCGAGTCGCGCGCGCCGCGGCCTGTTCCGCGAGGCGAACGGCGGGACGATCTTGCTCGACGAGATCGGCGATATCGATGCTTCGGTGCAGAACAAGCTGCTGCGCGTGTTGCAGGAGCGCGAGATCAAGCCGGTCGGCGGCGATCGGGCGGTGGCGATCGACGTGCGCGTGGTGGCCGCGACCAACAAGGACCTGAAGGCGCTGGTCTCGCGCGGCCAGTTCCGCGAGGACCTCTATTGGCGACTGGCCGTGTTCCCGGTCCAGGTGCCGCCGCTGCGCGAGCGCAAGGAGGACATCCCGCTGCTCGCCGCACACATCCTCGCCAAGCGCCGAGGCGCCGCGAAGTCGTTCGCCGGCGGCGAGGTGCCGTATCCGACGCAGATCACCGCGAAGGCGCTACAGCGGCTGATGAGCTACCGCTGGCCGGGCAACATCCGCGAGCTCGAGAACGTCCTGTCGCGCGCGGCGATCCTGTGCGACGGCGAGATGATCCGCACCCACGACCTCGACATGCTGGGTCTCGATCGAGCGCCAGGTGCCGCGCATAGGTCCGACGATGGCAACGATCGCGTCGAACTGCCGACCATCGATCTGTCGCGACTCGGCGATGGCGAGGGCCTGAAGGATCTCACCGAGCGCGCGATCCGCGCCGTGGAGCGCGCTGCGATCACCGCGGCGCTGCGTCGCGATCGCAACCCGGCAGCCGCCGCCAAGCGCCTCGGCGTCAGCCGCGCCAGCATCTACACGAAGATGAAGACCTACGGGCTGACGATCGACGGTACGCCGAGCCACGACGACTGACGGTCAGTTGTGCCCGCCGGCGACGCCGAGGTCGTGCATCGGACTCCATCCGGACTTCTCGACGACGACCCGCCGTAGCTTGCCGGCGCTGGTCAGCGGAATCTCGGGCACCAGCTCGATCCGCAGCGGGACGCCGCGCAGATGCTTGCCGACGAACTCGCGGATCAGCCCTTCGACCTCCGGTGGCAAGCGGCCGGTCGCGGTGGGCACGACCTTCAGCAGCAGCGAGCCGTCCGCGCGCTGCACGGCCTGGAACTGCCGCGTGTGCTTCGCCATGTTGAGGAACAGGATGTTGAACAGGATGCCCTCGACCGGGTTGCCGGCCGCATCGCGCATCGTGTCGGTGACGCGGCCCTCGACGGCACCGAACCGCGGCAGCGTGCGGCCACAGTTGCACCGCGTCTGTTCGCGTGCGGTGGCCAGATCGCCGGTGAGGTAGCGAATGAATGGGCAGGCGAGGTTGTGCAGATCGGTGACCGCGACCTCGCCTTGCTCGCCGGGCCGAGCAACGCGGATCGTACCGTTGGATTCGCGCACGAGCAGCTCGACGATCAGGTTCTCGGCCGACTCGTGAAGGCCATCGTGGGCCTCGCACTCGCTGGCCATCAGCATGAACTCGCGGCAGCCATAGGTCTCGAACACCGCGGGTCCGAACGCCTGGGCGAGGTCCGCGCGATCGTGCTCCCAGAGCCGCTCCGCGCCATAGATCACCGGGATGGTGTCCCAGCTGCGGAGGCCCTCGCGGTTGACGAACCGCGCGAGGTCCGCGAGTGCCTGCGCGTAGCCTGCGAGGACCTGCGGGCGCTCGCTGCGGATGAGCTCGACCATCTTCATGAGATTCTCGTTCGAGCGAACCATGCAGCTCGCGTAGACATCGCGGCGTAGCTTGCGATCGATCGCGATCTTCGCGCGGCTGAGCTTGCCCGGGGGCACCGCCGTCACGCCCCACAGGTGGAGCGCCTTGTCGCCCATGTGATAGCCGCCCCAGCCGAACCCCCGCCAGCGGGTGGCATCGCGCCAGTGCCGGCTCTCCGCGGAGAACCGGACCTCGAGGGGCTGCCCGGTGGAGCCGCTGGTGGCCTTGGTGACCGCGACCTCGGGCCACGTCGCCGTGCGGGACTCGACCGTGACCTGCGCCGTGCTGCGCTCGAGGAGCGGAATGCGGTGCAGATCCTCGAGCCTCGCGATATCCCCGGGGTGGACGCCGGCGCGATCGAACAGCTCGCGATAGTGGGCGGTGTGCTGGTAGGCGTGACGAACGAGGCGCCGCAGGGCCCCGGTCCGGTGTGCGGTGAGCTCGTCGGTCGAGAGCCGCTCGCTGTTCTGGAGCTGCCGGAGCAGCGGAAACGTCGGGCGCCCCCGCAGGCGTTCCCAGGTGGGGTAAAGCACCCGTCCAAGGACCGCGCCGTATGGATCGAACCCCACCACTTCACGATATCACTCGAATTCGAGCGATGCGCTCGGTGCGATTCTTACCGGAGTCACCCGCGGGTGAGAGCGACGCGACTGAGCCCGGTTGGCACGCTGCGCGCGCGTGTCGCATTCGTGCGAGAGTGGCAACGTGGACGAAGGCTGGCGAGCCGTTGCGAAGGTCGGTGATCTCCGTACCGGAGACGTCGTCTCCCTCGACATCGATGGCACCCACATCGTGCTCGGGCGTGACGGCGACCGCTACTTCGCCATGAACCGGCAGTGCGTTCACCGCGGCGGCGACCTCAGCGAGGGCATCATCTCGCGCGGTCACCTGATCTGCCCCGATCACGGGTGGCGGTTCTCGACTGCGACCGGTCAGGCCGCTGACGCATCAGAGCTCTGTGTCGTCACCTACCCCGTGCGCGTGGTGGGTGACCAGATCGAGATCGACCCACGTCAGAAGCGAAGGATTGCACCGTGACCACGAAGCGACCGCTCGTCAGCTTGATCGAAGGGGATGGCATCGGTCCAGAGATCGCCGCGGCCACCGTGCGCGCGCTCGAGGCGGCCGGAGCCCAGCTTGACTTCGAGCGCGTGGATGCGGGGCTCGCGGGCGTCGAGAAGCACAAGGATCCGCTGCCGCAGGAGACGATCGATTCGCTGAAGAAGACGCAGATCGCGCTCAAGGGTCCCCTCGCCACGCCGAGCGGTGGCGGCTATCGCTCGGTCAACGTCACGCTGCGCCAGCAGTTTGATATGTACGCGAACGTTCGTCCGGCGCGGACCATCCCCGGCGTGCCGAGCCGCTACACCGACGTCGACCTCGTGATCGTTCGCGAGAACACCGAGGATCTGTATGCCGGTGTCGAGCACTACATCGATCCACGGCGCAGCGCCGCCGAGTCGATCGCGATCATCACCAGGTTCGGCTCCGAGCGCTGCATCGTCTACGCGTTCGAGTACGCGCGCCGGCACAATCGCAAGAAGATCACGCTCGTTCACAAGGCGAACATCCTGAAGATGTCGAACGGCCTGTTCCTCGATACCGGAAAGGAGGTCGCGAAGCGCTATCCCGACATCCAGTTCGACGACATGATCGTGGATGCCACGGCGATGAAGCTCGTGATCGCGCCCGAGAAGTTCGACGTGATCGTCACGATGAACCTGTTCGGCGACATCCTGTCGGATCTATGTGCGGGCCTGATCGGCGGGCTCGGCGTGGCCCCCGCGGCCAACCTCGGCGATGGCGGCTGCGCGATGTTCGAGGCGGTGCACGGTACGGCGCCGGATATCGCAGGCAAGGGCATCGCGAACCCGACCGGGCTGATGCTGTCGGCGGCGATGCTGCTCGATCACGTGGAGCAGATCGAGGCGGCCACACGGCTGCGCAACGGCATCATCGCTGCGCTCGCGAACGCCGAGACGCGCACCGGCGACCTCGGCGGCAAGGCCAACACGGCCGGCTACACCGATGCCGTGATCCGGTTGATGAAGGCTTGATCAGACGCTGACGGTCGCGAGCGACGCGAACCGCTGATACAGCCGCTCGACGGCTCCGATCGGCGCGTAGCCGAGTGCTGCGACGGCCTCGCCGAGGCGGACTCCCGGGCTGCGATCCTGGAGCTGCAGCGCGCGGAACAGCTGGAACCGATCGACGATGCCCTGGTCGACGAGGAACTCGCCGAACGAGATCTCCTTGAGACCGTCCTCGAGCACGTCGACGCCCTGGCTCGAGTACTCGAAGTAGTGGCGAAGCTCCTTCGTGTTCGGCGCGTTCGCGTAGCCGGCGGCGATAAATGAGGTCATCTGCATGGGTCTGGCGTCCTGGCCTCACCAGGGAGCACGCGATGTGCCACCGCCGGGAGCGTGAGGCATCCTATCGGACCTCGGATCATCGGGACGTTGCGCGCTGACCGGAGTGAGGCGCGTCCGGCGCGGCTACTCGAGTAGCCGGCAGCTGGCGCGAAGGGTGGCAACCCGGTTGGCTAATCGTTCGAGCTGTGGCACGACCAAGTGGTATGGTCCGTCTGCTCGCGCTGATCACCGTCTTCGGTGCGTGTCGCAGAGACGGCCGCAGTCCGGAGCGCAGGCCCCCGATCGATCCGTTGCCTGCACAGATCGCGCATGGAGCTGGAAGCGACAGCGGTACAGCACCGGCTCCACCCGGATCCGCCGAGCTCGTCGCGGTGCCCGCGGACATCGCCGCGAAGCTCCAGCTCGTCGAGGTCGCACATGGCCTCGCGAGACCGGTCGCCTTCGTGGTGGCGCCGGGGGACGCGCGGCGGCGGTGGTTCATCGTCGAGCAGCACGCGGGACGGATCCGGATCATCGAGAACGGCAAGCTCGCACCGAAGCCGTTCCTCGCGATCAAGGGCATCTCCACGGGAAACGAGCAAGGCCTGCTGGGGCTCGCGTTTCACCCCGGGTTCGCGACCAACGGCCGGCTATTCATCAACTACACCGACGATGGCGACGGCGACACCCACATCGTCGAGTACAAGGTCTCCGCGGATCCTGACGTCGTCGATCCGGCATCGCGCAAGGAGCTGATCAAGATCGATCAGCCGTTCTCGAATCACAACGGCGGGAACCTCGCGTTCGGTCCCGACGGCAAGCTCTACACCGGCATGGGCGACGGTGGTGACGCCGGCGATCCCGAGGCCAACGGGCAGAACCCCACCGCGCTGCTCGGCAAGATCCTGCGGTTCGATGTGGACGCAGCGAAGATCGTGCCGGAGCGCGTCCACCTCGGATCGCGCAATCCGTGGCGGTTCTCGTTCGATGCGAAGACCGGCGACCTCTATATCGGTGATGTCGGCCAGAACCTGTGGGAGAACGTGTTCGCCGTGGCCGCCACCGACACCGGGCATCACAACTTCGGCTGGAACGTCCTCGAGGGCAATCACTGCTTCCGCACGAAGGAATGCTCGCGCGAAGGGTTCACGCTGCCGATCGCCGACTACCCGCACGACGAGGGCTGTTCGATCACCGGCGGGTTCGTGTATCGCGGCAAGGCGCTACCGCAGCTCGACGGTCGCTACTTCTACGCCGACTACTGCACCGGCCTGTTGCGCAGCCTCACGTGGACCCGCGGCACCACACGCGAGCACTGGGACTGGAAGGCCGCGATCGATCGCGAGGGGATCCTAGCGCAGGTCAGCTCGTTCGGCGTCGATGCCGATGGGGAGCTGTACATCGTCGAGCTCACCGGCTCGATCTACCAGCTCGCCGCGAGACCCTGACCGTAGAACGGCTGCGGTTGCGCGTGGCGGCCGCAGCCGTGCGGTTTACGAGGGCAGGCGCTCGCCGACCGTGCCGCGGCTCGGAGCCGTGGGCGGCGGGATCGCCGGCTCGGGCTCGGGCGGGGCCGAGGCCTCACCGAGCGCGACCGCGAGTGCGTCGTCGATCTTCTTCATCGTCCGGATGTCGAGCTGGCGCTTCACCTCGTCCGGGATGTCGAGGATGTCCTTCTCGTTGCGGAACGGGATGAACACGATCTTGATGCCGGCACGGTGCGCCGCGAGGATCTTCTCCTTCAGGCCACCGATCGGCAGTGCATTGCCGCGCAGATCGATCTCGCCGGTGATCGCGACGTCATTGCGGATCGGCCGGTTGGTGAACACCGAGACCACCGCGCAGGTCAGCGCGACGCCGGCGGATGGACCATCCTTCTTGATGCCGCCCTGAGGCAGGTGGATGTGGACGTCCGAGCTCGCGATCTTGGCGGAGTCGATGCCGAGCCGCGTGGCGTTGGAGCGCATCCACGACATCGCTGCTTGGGCGCTCTCTTTCATCACGTCGCCCATCTGACCGGTGAGCTTGACGTCGCCCTTGCCGGGATAGATCCGGCACTCGATGAACATGATGTCGCCGCCGACTGGCGTCCATGCGAGACCGGTGATGACGCCGACCTCGGGCTTGCGCTCCGCCATGTCGGAGACGTAGCGTGGCGGCCCGAGGAGCTCCTCGAGCTGCGCCTTGTCGAGCGCGACGCTCGGCAGGCCTTCGGCAACCTTGACCGCGGTGCCACGACACACGGCCGCGATCTCGCGCTCGAGGTTACGCACGCCGGCCTCGCGGGTGTAGCTGTTGATGATCTCGGCGAGCACCTCGTCGTTGATGTCGAGCTGATCCTTGCCGATGCCGTGCTCACCGAGCTGCTTGGGCAGCAGGTGGTTCTTCGCGATCTGCAGCTTCTCGACGCTGGTGTAGCCGGAGAGCTCCACGACCTCCATGCGGTCGAGCAGTGGCTGGCTGATCGTGTCGAGCTGGTTGGCGGTACAGATGAACATCACCTTCGAGAGGTCCACCGGGACCTCGACGTAGTGATCGACGAAGTCCTTGTTCTGCTCGGGGTCGAGGACCTCGAGCATGGCCGCGGCCGGGTCACCCCGCATGTCCGAAGCGAGCTTGTCGATCTCGTCGAGCACGAACACCGGGTTCATCGAGCCAGCCTTCTTGAGGCCGGTGACGATCCGCCCGGGCAGGGCGCCGATGTACGTGCGCCGGTGGCCGCGAACCTCGGCCTCGTCGCGCACACCACCGAGCGAGATCCGGACGTACTTGCGGCCGAGCGAGCTGGCGATCGAGCGGCCGAGCGAGGTCTTGCCAACGCCGGGCGGACCGACGAGGAGCAGGATCGGGCCGTGCTTGTTCGGCGCGAGCTTGCGCACGGCGAGGAACTCGAGGATGCGGCGCTTGACCTTCTCGAGGCCGGAGTGCTCCGCCTCGAGGATCGCGCGAGCCGCCGATACGTCCAGGCGATCCTCGGTGAACACGTTGAACGGGATCTCGAGCAGGTTCTCGACGTACGTCCGCGCGATGTTGTACTCGGGCGACGACGACGCCATCTGGCTCATCCGCGAGAGCTGCTTCTTCGCGACAGCGCGGACCTCGTCGGTCATCTTGCTGTCCTCGATCTTCTTGCGGAGGTCATCGATCTCGGCGTTGTCGTCCTGCTCGCCGAGCTCCTCCTGGATCTGCCGCATCCGGTCGCGCAGCACGCGCTCGCGGTGGGTGCGGCTCGATTCGCCCTCCAGCTCGGCACCGATGTCGGCCTTGAGTCGCAGCACGGTGGCCTGGCGCTCGAGCGACGGGATGATCCGCTCGAGCCGCTTCATCGTGTCGGTCTCGATCAGCAGCGAGGTCAGATCGTCGCGCTCGAGCTCGAGGTACGGCGCGGCCGCATCGACCAGCTTGTCGGGATCGACGATCGCCTGCACCTGCGCACGAGTCAGCTCGCCGCGGGGCTCCTTGTCCTTGCCGTCCTTGTCGCGCGACTCCTTGGCCTGCGCATCGGTGACCACGGCGACCAGGTAGTCGCGGATCTTCGTCGTGGTCGAAGCCACGGCATCCGCGGGCGCTTCGGTGGTGGACGCGAGCTTCGAGACGCTCGCGATCAGGAACGGCTCGGTGGCGACCAGCGCGTCGATGTGCACGCGCTCGAGGAACCGCATCACCGTGGTGAACCGGCCGGGAGAGTGCTTCACGACCTGCACGATCTCGGCGCGCACGCCCACCTCGTGGAGGTCCTTCTGGCCCGGATCGCGAACCGCCGGGTTCTTCTGCGGGATGATGACGATCAAGTTGTCATCGCGTGTCGCCGCTTCGATCGCGCGAACCGATGCTTCGCGGCCGATCTCCAGCGGGCCCACGTGACCCGGAAGCTGGACTTCGGTGCGCAGCGGAATGACGGGGTATTGACCGGCAGTCTCGGTGTGTTTTGACATCGATTACCCGAGTCTACGACGTTTCAGTCGTTGCGCTCGCGTTTGCGCAGGCGAGTTACCAGCTGGATCAGCTGTTTCTTTTGGTGCTCATCGAGCTCTTGGGGCACGTCGATCTGGATGGTGATGTAGTGGTCACCGTGATGACCTGCCCGATCGGGCATCCCCTTGCCGCGCAGTCGAAGTTTCTTCCCGCTCGAGGTGCCCGGGGGAACTTTTACTTCCGCCTTTCCTTCAATCGTCGGGACGGTCGCCACCGTACCGAGGATCGCGCGATCGAAGGTGATTCGTACGTCGGAGTAGACGTCGTGACCCTTCACGTCGAGCAGCGATCCATCCGCGGCCTTCACCGGCTGAACCACCTCCGGCTCGCTGCTTGCCGCACGGCGTCGACTGCCCGAGCGCTGACGCACGGTGGGACCCTCGTCCTCGAAGTCGACGTGCTCGACGCGGACGCGTCCGGCGCCGGCGCCGCCGCCGGCGGCGCCGGGCGACGGACCACTGCTGCTGAAGAACTGGCTGAACAGATCTCCGAGATCGAACACGCCGGGGCCCGGACCCTGTGACGTATACACGCCGGAGCGACCAACGCCGGGGAACCCGCGCGTCGCACCGCCATTCGCGCGAAGCTGATCGTAGAGCGGCTTCTTCTTGGCGTCTCCGAGCACGTCATACGCGTTGGAGATGTCCTTGAACCGCGACTCCTTCGCCTTGTCGCCGCCGGTCGAATCCGGATGGTTGGACTTCGCGAGCTTGCGGTACGCCTTCTTGATCTCGTCCGTCGTCGCCTCCTTCGAGACGCCGAGCACCTTGTAGTAGTCGACGGCAGGATCGAAGTCGATCTGCTGTGCCATTACGCTGCGACTCCTTTTGCGCCCTTGCGGAACACGACGTGGTCAGCTTCGACATCCACCTCCACATGGTCGCCCGGGCCGAACGCGCCCGCCAGCAGCTTGGTCGCGAGGGGATCGATCACGAGCTTCTGCAAGGCGCGCTTGAGCGGCCGCGCGCCGTAGATCGGGTCGTAGCCAGCCTCTGCGACCCGCGCGACTGCCTGGTCGGAGAGGGTGATCGTGATCTGCCGCTCGGCGAGCAGCTTCTCGAACCGGTGGAGCTGGATTCGGGCGATCTTGCTGAGCTGGCTCTCGCCGAGGGGCTCGAAGAAGATCACCTCGTCGATCCGGTTCAGCAGCTCGGGACGGAACGTGCCCTGGAGCTCGCGCATCACGAGCGCCTCCACCGCCTCGCGGTTGTTGGCCGTGAGCGTGAGCAGGTGCGTGGACCCGACGTTGGTCGTCATGATCACGACCGTGTTCTTGAAGTCGATCGTGCGGCCCTGTCCATCGGTCAACCGACCATCATCGAGCACCTGGAGCAGCACGCTCCACACGTCGGAGTGTGCCTTCTCCATCTCGTCGAGCAGGACGACGGAGTACGGATGGCGGCGAACCGCCTCGGTGAGCTGACCGCCCTGGTCATAGCCGACGTAGCCGGGCGGTGCTCCGACCAGCCGGCTCACGGTGTGCTTCTCCTGGTACTCGGACATATCGATGCGGATCATCGCGGACTCGTCGTCGAACAGGAACTCGGCGAGCGCGCGCGCGAGCTCGGTCTTGCCAACACCGGTCGGTCCGAGGAACAGGAAGCTGCCGATCGGTCGGTTGGGATCCTTCAGGCCGGCACGTGCGCGACGCACGGCGGCCGCGACCGCGGTGACCGCGGCGTCCTGACCGATCACGCGCTCGCGCAGCCGGTCCTCGATCTTCAGCAGGCGCTCGGACTCACCCTCGAGCATCTTCTCGACGGGAATTCCGGTCCACTTCGCGACGACCGATGCGATGTCGTCCTCGGTGACCTCCTCGCGCAGGAAGCTGCCCTTGGCGCGCAGCTCGTCGACCTCGGCGGTCTCGGTGGCGATCTGCTTCTCGAGCTCCGGGATTGAACCGAACTTGAGCTCGGAGGCCCGCGCGAAGTCGCCGGAGCGCTGGAGGCGATCGGCCTCAGCACGCAGCTGCTCGAGCTTCGCCTTGCGATCGCCGAGGCCCTTGATCACCTCGCGCTCGTGCTGCCAGCGGGCCTTCATGCCGGAGGCCTGCTCCTTGAGCTCGGCGATCTCTCGCTCGAGCTCCTTGAGCCGCTGCTTGGACTGCCTGTCGCCCTCGCGCTCCATCGCCGCCTTCTCGACCTGGAGCGTCATCACGCGGCGCTCGAGCGTATCGATCGGCGTGGGCGTGCTCTCGATCTCCATCTTGAGCCGCGATGCGGCCTCGTCGACCAGATCGATCGCCTTGTCGGGCAGCTGGCGCGCGGTGATGTAGCGGTGCGAGAGCTTCGCCGCTGCGACCAGCGCCGCGTCGCGCACGCGGATCTTGTGATGGACCTCGTACTTCTCCTTCAGACCACGGAGAATCGCGATGGTGTCCTCCACCGACGGCTCCTCGATCACCACCGGCTGGAACCGGCGCTCGAGCGCCTTGTCCTTCTCGATGTGCTTCCGGTACTCGTCGAGCGTGGTCGCGCCGATGCAGCGCAGCTCACCGCGCGACAGCGCGGGCTTCAACAAGTTCGCGGCGTCCGCGGCGCCCTCGGCTGCGCCCGCGCCGACCAGCGTGTGCAGCTCGTCGATGAACAGGATCACCGTGCCGTTGGCATCGGCGACCGCCTTTAGCACGGCCTTCAGCCGCTCCTCGAACTCGCCCCGGTACTTCGCGCCCGCGATCAGCGCGCCGAGGTCGAGCGAGCACACGCGCTTGTCGCGCAGTGACTCCGGGACGTCGCCCTTCGCGATCCGCTGGGCGATGCCCTCGACCACGGCGGTCTTGCCGACGCCGGCCTCGCCGACGAGGACCGGGTTGTTCTTGGTCCGCCGCGAGAGGATCTGGATCGTGCGCCGGATCTCCTCGTCCCGGCCGATCACCGGATCGAGCTTGTCCTGCTGCGCGAGCCGCGTGAGATCGCGGGTGTAGCGATCCAGCGCCTCGTACTTCGCCTCGGGATCCTGATCGGTGACGCGCTGGTTGCCGCGCACCGAGACCAGCGCCTCGAGGATCGCCTCCTTGGTCGCGCCGCCGTTGCGCAGCGCCTCACCTGCGCCGGTCTTGCTCGCGGCGAGCGTGATCAGGAAGTGCTCGGTCGACGTGAACTCGTCCTTCATGGCGTGCGCCTCGCGCACGGCCTCGGCCCACACGTCCTTGAACGCGCGGCCCGCATCGACGTCGACGTCGCCGTGGGCCTTTGGCATCGCGGAGAGCTGCCGATCGAGATCGGCGCGCACCACGCGAGGATCCGCGCCGAGCTTGGACAAAATGCGCGGGACGACCCCGCCTTCCTGGTCGAGGAGCGCGAGGAGCAGGTGCTCCGGACGCACTTCGGCGTGATGACGCGCGACGGCGAGATCGCGCGAGGCTGTGATGGCTTCCTGGGCCTTGACGGTGAGCTTGTCGAGCTTCATGGCTTGTCCCCTCTGGCGGAGGCAACGTAACCACCCTTACAAAGCCGTCAACACCAAGGACCCGAAACAATGAAGGCCGGCATCCTCGCGGAAGCCGGCCCCAGCTCAGCTACAAGGAGCTTTCACTTCTTGCAGGTCGACTCCCAACCCTTCATCCAGGTCTTGCCGCCGTCCATCGACATCTCGCCGGTCATCTTCACGCCGGTCTTGGGGTCGGAGAGGTCATGCGTATCGCGGACCTTGCCAGCCGCCATACCGGGCATCGGTGAGCGCGCGTCGCCTTCCCACACGATCTTGTTGTCCTTCATGCCCATCGACGTCGTGGCCTGGCTGCCGCCCATCGAGTCCATCGTCATCGAGTACCACTTCTTCGCGGTCGGATCGTAGGTCACGTACATCGTGCCCTTGAACATCGGTGAGTCCATGTTGCCGACCATCCACCATCCGCCGAGATCCATCTTCATCTTCATGGTCATCTTCATGTCGACCATCTTCGTCATGTCCTTCGGATCCATCGCGGCCTTGCCGGTGCACTTCCAGGTGCCCGCCATCATCTTGCCGAGGTCGGTGATCTCCTGCGGGGCCTTCATCGGCTCCATCTTCGCGGCCGGGGCCGCCTCCTTCTTCGCCGGCGTCGGAGCCGGGGCCGGGGTCTTTGCGTCACCGGCGAGCGCGACCGAGCCGAGTCCGAGGGTCAGCGCGAGCGAAATCGAGATCTGCGTGAAGGTCTTCATGTGTTGTTCCTCTCTCCTCTACCTATGGTTCCCTGCGCGCACTCTCGTCCCCGAGGTCCGGAACGTCAAGGGATGGCCGATCTCTCCGCGTTAACGGCAATTCCGGCGGTGTAGCGGATCGCGCTCAAAACGACGTCAAGTGCGGCGCGACCGGCGTTCCCGCCGCGGCCGCACGCACCTTCGCGAGATCGAGCAGGCCTCGGCGCGCGAGCTCGGTGATCGCGATCGAGGCGTTCGCGAGCTGAAAGCGGCCTTCGCGTCCGGCCAGCTCGGCAAGTGCAGCCGCGACCCGGCGTGGAGCGTCCTCGCCGAGCGCGGCACCGAGCCGGCTCGCGAGCCCGGTGTCTCCGATCAGCGCGGCGGCGACCAGCGCATGCGCGAGCGAGGCTTCCGCGGCAGGCCCGGTCGCCAGCGCGCCCTTGTCCGCGAGCTCGGTGGCGACCTCGACCAGTGCACCTGGATCATCGGCGCGCCAGTAGACATCGAGCAGCCGGCGCAGCGTCGGGAGATGCGCGGGGTCGAGGTCCGAGGCACGAAGGAACACGTCGTCGGCGCGATCGACATCGTCGAGATGTAGGAGCACCGCCTCGCCGAGCCGGTACAGCCGCTCGGCACGCAGCGCAGAGGTCGGCGCGAGCGGAACCAGCTGATAGAGATAGCGCGTGGCGGTCGGCCAGTCGGAGCGCGCGACGTGGACATCGGCGAGCATCTCGAGCGCGCCCTCGTGCGCCGGGTGGTCGCGTAGGATCTTCTCGAGGTGACTTGCGGCACCGCTGAGATTCCCGCACTGGCGGAGCAGATCGACGAGCGCGAACTGTGCGCGCAGCTTGCCTTCCTCGTCGTGCAGCGGGATCAGATCGAGCACGCGCTGCGCGGCCTCGAGTGCGATCCCGAGGTCGCCGATCCGGGTCGCGAGCTCTTGCACGCGCATCAGCACGTCGCGCCGCACCGGTGACGCATCGGCGGCATGCTGCGCGTGCGTGAGAGCTTCGGTATCTCGCCCGAGCTGTTCGCAGATGATCGATCGTCGCAGCGACAGCTCGTCGACACCGAGCACGGAGTCTCCGACCGCGAGGTCGCGATAGATCTGGTCAGCCGTGACGAAGTCGCCGAGCCGGAACGCGAGCGCGCCGCGCGCATCCAGGGCGCCGACGTGACCCGGGTCCTCGACGAGGGCGAGGTCGTAAGCGCGGGCGGCCTGATCGAGGGCGCCGAGATCCTCGGCCAGCCGCGCGACTTCGAGCCAGGCCGTCGCTCGCTCGTCCGCCGAATCGGCGCGGCTCGCGCGCACGCTGGTCAGATCGGAGAGTGCGGCAAGATCGCCGGAGGCACGATGCACGTTGGCGAGCAGGCGGAACGCCGCGGGGTGACCCGGCTCGGCGCGCCACAGCTGGTTCGCGAGATCGAACGCTGCTTCGGTATCCCCCACGGCCTCGGCGCGATCGAGCTGTGCTGCGAGCTCCGGCTGGCCGGAGGACTCGACAGCGGTCGCTCGGCAGCGCGCGGCTGCCTCGAGCAACCGGGTGCGATCCGCGGCACGGGCCGAGCTCGCGGCATCCTCGTAGAGCTTCGCGGCCTCGAGCTCCCGGCCGATCGTCTCGTAGCGCCGCGCGAGCGGGAGCTTGGCGGCGGGGATCGTGGGATCGAACGCGAGTGCCTGCTCGAAGTTGACCTGCGCCTGCGCCTCGTCGTCGAGCCGCTCGTCGAAGATCAGCGCGAGCTCGAGGTGCAGCGCGCCGCGCTCACGCGGAGTGGTCGCCGCCGCGATCTCGCGATAGAGCAGAGATGCCGCGAGTGCCCACTCCCCGCGCACCATCGCTGCGGAGCGCAGCTGATAGGCGATCTCCGGGTCGGCGGGGGAGCACGCATGCGCTGCTTTCAAGCAGCGATACGCCTCGGCGTCGCGGCCGAGCGAGTCGCGGTAGATCTTTGCGCGGCGCCGCCACAGCAAGGCGCGTGACAGCTCGTCGTCGGCGACCAACAACTGGCGCCCGATGGCCTCGGAGGCCGCGGCGATATCGCCGTTCTGCAGGTACAGCAGCTCGAGTAGCTCGAGCGCCGCGAGGTCTTCGGGATGCGACTCGATCACCTGCTCGGCGAGCGCGATCGCCCCGGGGAGATCGTCGCTGGCGGCGAGCCGGCGCGCCTGCTCGACCTCGGGCCGCGGCCTGCTCGGCGGCCGTGGCTTGTTGCCGATCTCGCCGGAGACGATCGTGTGATCCTTGCCGATCGCCAGGGCGCGATCGGCGGCGAACGTGCGGCGGTGCTCGTCGTAGTTCGCGGACGTGGCGACCTCCTCGTAAAGCTCGCGGGCGGCATCGATCTCGTCCTCGGCGGCGAGTGCATCGGCGAGCGGCATCCACACCGGCGAGTACTCGGGATCGAGCTCGTGGGCGCGCGTCCACAGCGCCGACGCACGCACCATCTCGTGGCCATCTCGCGCGATCACCGCGAGCTCGTGCAGCACGATCGCGAGCGTCGAGCCGTGGCTGACCTGGACGGCGTCATCGAGCAGCTGCCTGCGGCGCGCGGGATCCCCACCGACGCTCTCGAGCGCGGCGAGCAGCGCCGCTGGAGCGTCGGGAGCCGCCTGGTGTGCCGCGAGCAGGCGAGCCTGCTCCGCTCGCGCGTCCGCATCGACGACGTCTTCGACGGGGGGCGACGCGGGCACCGACAGCGTCACGGGCACCGCGATCGGGCCCGACTCGATCCGCGGATCGGTGACCGAGCGCCAGCCGCCATCGTCGAGCGGCGCATCGGGATCGGCCTGTGCCGCCATCCGGTCGGTAACATCTCGAAGCTGGGCGGCCATCCGGCGCGTGCGGGTGGCGAGCTGGTCGTCGATCGCGGGATCCTCGGCCGGCAGCGGAGCCGTGACCGCTGGCGGCACGAGCGGCGTATCGGCGACCGTCACCTCCGGAGGCTCGGGGACGAGCGCCTGGTCGTCAGGAGCTGAGCGGGCCTCCATCCGATCGGTGAGCCCGGTTAGCTCGTCGGTGGGCGGCGCCTGGGCGGCGGTGGCCCGCTCCTCCGACCCGGGCGGAGACTCCGCGGCCATGCGGCCGATCACCACGCGCCGGGCGGGCGGACGAACGTTGAACGCCGGTGGCTGGGTGCCGGGGCGCGCGCTCGCCGACGGTGGCAAGGCGACCAGCTGGATCCGCCCGATCGGCTGCGGCGCTTCGAGCAGCCCCGCGGTCGGCGGGGGCGCGGTACCGACCAACGTGCGGGTCCGGGGATCGCCGGCGATCCCCGGCTGCGTGCGCGCGCGCGGCTCGGTCGCGCCCTTGGCGCGAGGCTCGGTCGACGCCCGTAACCAGCTCGTCTCCTCGCGGAGAACCTCGGCCTCGGCGGGACGCGTCACGCTGATCGCGCGCTCCGCGAGCTCCTCGGCGAGCCGCGTGCGACGTGCGGCCTCGGCGCGCGCGATGCCGAGTAGCTCGCCGCCGTCATCGAGCCGACCTGCGAGCATCGCTTCCTCGAGCAACGTGATCGCATCGCCATCGCGGCCGGCACGGCGGAGGGACACCGCGAGCTCGGTGAGATCGGCGTGCGTGCGGCGCTCCATGTTCACGGCGGACAGCGCTTCGACCGCGACGTCCCATGCGAGGTTCGAGCGCGCCTCGCTCGCGAGCATGCGCAGCGTGGCATCACGCCGCGTGCCGCCGAACGCATTCGCCGCGGCACGCATCGCTTGGCGGCCGCGGGTGGGATCGTCGAGATGGTCGTAGTAGATCTCCGCGAGCTCGAGCAGCGCGTTGCCCTTGCCGCTGCCGGAGGCGTGCTGCGAGAGCGCGCCCAGATGCTTGGCGGCCGCCTCGTGATCGCCGACCTGCATCGCGAGCTCGACGAGCTCGTGCAGCACGCCCGGGTCGCCGGGATTGACGTGATTCGCGGTCTCGAGCGTGGCGAGCGCATCGTCGAGCTTGCCGGCGAGCCGCGACCGGGTGGCGGCGTCTCGCAACGAGAGTGCGTTGCCGGTCGCCGGCGTGATCCGGCCGCTCGCGGTGTTGTCCTCGCGCGTGGACTCCGCGCTCGGTATGGCGACCGGCTCGCCGCGCAGACGCGAAAGCGCGCCCAGGACATCGGCCCCGTCCACCGCGGCTCTCTGCAAGGCCGGCCGCGCGAGGTCGCGGACCGAATCGAGCTGCGCATCGCCGAGTTCGGCGACCAGCGCGGCGAGCGCGACGGCGGCGGCCCGGCGCTCGGCGGTGATGATCGCGAGATCGACTCCGTGGTCGGCCGGGAGCTCACCAGCGAGCTGCGCGAGCCCACCCGCGGCGGCCATCAGCTGACCCGAGTCGCGCAGGCGCAGCGTCACGTAGCGCAGCGATGGGCGCCAGGCCGGATCGATCTCGAGCGCGCGCTGGTGGGCGGCGAGCGCGACATCGGGACGACCGAGCTCGTCCTGCAGATCGCCGAGCCTCGAAAGCAGCGGCTTCTGGCGCGCGGGATGTCGCGAGGTCGCGGCCACCTTGCGGCCGAGGATCACCGAGACGCGCTCGTGGTCGCCGCGCGCGCGCCACTCCTTCTCGAGTGCATCGAGCGCGGGCAGGTGAGTATCGCTGATCCGCAGCGCGGCTTCCAGGCATCGGATCGCTTGATCGCCGCGGTCCGCGCGGCGGAACAGCTCGCCCGCGCGATACATCGCATCGGCTCGGGCACTCGGCGAGCTATCCGCGGACAGCGACGCGAAGCTCTCGAGCGCGTGCGCGGAGCCCACGAGATCTCCCGCGCGTTCCGCGAGCTCCGCGAACAACCGCAGCGCCTGGCCGCGAAGCTCGGGGCCCAGGGTGGCGAGCGGCGGGTTGACCCCGACGCTCGAGCCCAAGGTGGCGAGCGGCGGGTTTACCCCGCCGCGCGGGGCGATCGATCGCGCGAGATCATCGTCTTCGACGAGCGGGCGCAGCGTGGCCACGGCCCCTGCCGCATCGCCGGTGCGATCGCACGCGACGGCGAGGCGATAGCGAAACGTGCCGAGCCTCGGTGCCTCGGCTCCCGGATCCTCGATCAGCCCGCGATACGCGCGCATCACGTCGGGCCACGCGCGCTGGCGCCATGCGGCCTCGCCGAGCGTCACCAGCACCTCGCGGCGGAGCACCGCTGGCACGGTCAGTGGGCCGAGCGTGAGGGCCGCATGGGCACGCGCACCGTGGGGGAGGGCGGCCGCGGGCTCGTCGGCGGCGAGCCATGCAGCAGCGGCGGCGGTCTCGACCTCGACGCGAGCGTCATCGCGCTCGGCCATCTTTGCAAGCGCGCTCAGCGCCTGCGCCCGCGCGCGTTGATCGCCGCTCTGCGCGAGCAGCTCGGCCTCGAGCTGGTACGCCCGGCGCCGCACCGCGGTCGCCTCGGGATCCTGGCCGTCCTGGTTGGTGGACAGCGACTCGCACAACCGCAGCGCTTCGTGCAGATCCGCGAGCGCGGCCGCCAGGTCCGGCGTGCGCTCGCGACGGCGCACATCCGCGCGCTGGACCAGCAGCTGCGCGCGTTCGGTGGCCGGCGGCCGGGTCGCGAGCACCGCGTCGATCCAGCGGCGCTCGATCGCCGCATCGTCACCCGCGCGCGCGAGCATCGTGCGTGCTGCATCGCGCGCGATCGCCGGCGCGTGCTCGGCAGCGAGCTCGTGGGCGCGCTGCCAGTCCGCGCTCGCGGCGGCTGGCTGGCCGGTGCGATCGAGCAAGGCGGCGCGCGCGACCGCGAGCTCGGCGGCACGGGTGAACATCCGCTCGCCATCGGGCGGGTGCGCCGCGAGCTCGATCACCGAGGAGATCGCCGTATCGAGCTCCGCGGCGGCGTGCTCGCAATCCCCGCTGGTCTCGGCCACCTCGGCGAGCACGGCATGCGCCTCGGCGGCGGTCTCGCCACCCGCGAGCGTGGCGCGGCGCAGGCTCGCTCGCGCCTCATCCGTGCGACCGATCGCGATCAGCGAACGCGCGAGCGCTAGCTCGTGACCTGCGGCCGTGTGCTGCGGCAGGCCGAGACCGCGCAGGCGTTCGTAGTGATCGGCGGCGGCCGGATGATCACCGCGCGCAGCAGCAGCGGCGGCGAGTCCAGCGAGCGCATCGGACTGCAGGGGATCGAGCACGAGCGCGCGCGCCCAGGCCGCCTCGTAATCGGCGGAGACCGAACCGGTACGCGACATCAGATCGCCCACGGTGGCCCATGCGCGCGCGCTGGTGCGGTGATCGCCACGCGCTTCGGCGAGCCGCGCGACCTCGCGCCAGGCATCGACGGCGGCGGCGGGATTGACCGTCGACAGGATCGTCGCGGTCATCTCGTGCACCGATGCATCGTCGGGCGCGAGCGCGATGGCCACGGCGAGCTCCTGCTGCGCGCTCGACGGATCGTCGAGGTGATGGACGAACACATCGGCCAGGCGCAGGCGCAGCTGCACCGCACGTGCGGGTTCCGGGGTGATCACCGCGCGCGCGCGAACCAGCCGCACGAGCTCTGGCCAGCGATGCTCGTCGGCGAGCCGATCGGCGAGCGAGTCCGCGGCCTCCGACGAGCTCGGGTCGTGCTCGAGCGCGAGCTCGTACAGCTGCGTCGCGGCCTTGGGCTCGAGCACGCGGAGCAGGCGCGCACCCGCGAGTGCGGCGAGCGCAGCTTGATCATCGTCGCCATCACCACTCGCGAGCTGCGCGAGCTGCGTCAGGTGACCTGCGGCCTCGCGTGCATCGCCTTGCGCGAGCGTGATCGATGCGAGCGCCGCATGTGCGGGCGGAAAGTGCGGCCAGCGCCCGAGCGCCTGTCGGGACAGCTCGAGCCCGTCGAAGAACCACGCCGGGCGCGCGCACGCGAGCGCGAGGATCCGCTCGAGCAGCAGCGGCTGCTCGGGCCCGCCGGCAGCGAGCAGCGCGCGATAGCCGCGCATCGCCTCCTCGATCTGGCCCTCGCGCAGCAGCTGATCGGCCGAGTGCATCAGATCGTGCGCCGCTGCGAGCTGATGCGTCTGCGCACGCACGCCGAGCTCCCCGGTCCGCGTGCCCGCCGGGCCATACGCGGCCTCGATCGCCGATCGACCGAGCCGGATGCCAACCAGCTCGATGTCGTTGACCGCGGGGAGCCGCCAGCCCGCGGGCGGCAGCACGTGCCACAGCACGGCGCCGACGAGATCGATCTCGACATCGCACAGCCCGCGCGCATGCGGCCGCTCGACGACGTTCGGCGCATCGGTGGCTGCGAGCAACGCGACCAGCACGCGATCCGCGATCACTGGCCCCGGCGTGGGCAGGTGGCCATGCACGCGGACGGTGCTGGCGAGCGCGCGCAGGTGAGTCCCGGCGCTGACGAAGTGAATGCGGAACGATAGATCCGCAGCGGCGAGACCGTCGGCGGCCCGCGCGCGGATCGACACGAAGCCATCGTGCAGCCGCGCCGACAGCTGCGAGACGCCGAGGCCCGCCAGATGGCGCCGCACGTGCTCGACCCGTGCCTCGAGCTGCTGCGAGGTCATCCGCAGCAGGATCGAGCGCAACCGCGTTCGCCGTCGCTGGTAGCGCTCGGCCACCGCATTGCCCGGATCGGTGCCGAGGTCGGTGACCTCGAGCTCGAGCCGGTCGACGAGCAACGGCCCGACGGTCAGATCCGAGAGCGCCAGGCGACCGAGGCCACCGAGCGCTTCGAAGCTGAACGGCAGTCGCCGTGGGCCGGAGCGGTCCCCCTCGAGCACGATCCCGAAATTACTCCAGATCCGGGCGCGGAGCGACCCCCGCGCCCAGGCGCTCGCGCCAAACCTCGAACGATCTCAGCCGGCCGTCGGCGTGGGTGAGCTCGACTGCGTCGACCTCAGCGGAACGACATGCACGGCCGGTAGACCTGCGGGAGCGGCTTGCCCGCATCGTCGGTCTCGTGGACGAGGTCGTCGGCGGGCTTGATCTTGTTGTCCTTGGCGAGCGCCTCGCACCGGGTCTTGAGCCAACCTTCGACCGCCATCCGACCACGCAACGCGCGGAGCTTCGCGAGCTCCTTGTCGGCGACCTTGTCGAAGTCCTCGACCTTCGGCGAGGTCTTCTCGGTGAGCTGAATCAGCACGTAGCCCTCCGGGGTCTCGTAGACCTTCTTGCCGAGCATGCCGGCGGACAGCTCGTCGAACAGGGTAGCGCTCGCATCCTTCACGCCCTCGAGGCCGGGCATCTCCTTGCCGCGGGCGATGCCGCTCTGGGGGATCGCCTTCGGCTTCTTGATCGTGCCGAACGCCGGGAGGACGTCGGTCGATGCGACGAGCTCGGCGGCCGGTGCGGCCGGAGCCGGCGTCGCCGCGCTGCCCGCGCCCGGAGCCGGCGTCGTGGACGGGGTCGCCGCGCTGCCCGCGGCCGGAGCTGCCGCCGAGCCGCCCGACGCCGGCGCCTGGCCATCGCCTGCCTGCCACGAGGCCGGGATGTCCTTCGCGGGCCGGGTCTCACGCGCACCGTGCTGCTGGCCGTACTGCTCCTCGATCATCTGCTCCATGCGGCGCTGCTGCTCGGCCTCGTTGACGCCCTTCTCGAACATGTCGCCGAGGTTCTTCGCGGTGCCGGCGCGCGCGGTGGCGAGGGCCTCGAGCGCAGCGCGCTTGGCGGCCTCCTTGCCCCACACCTCGCGCGCCATCGCCGCCGCGATCTCGGACTTGACCTGATCGTACGACAGATCACCTTCGCGCTTGTTCTCGGCGAGGACGAGGTACGCGGCGGTCTCGCCGACGACGACCGGGGTCATCTCGCCAGCCTTCACGGCCTTCACCGCATCGTTGATGGCCGCCTCGCCCAGGCCCGCGTTCTCGAGCGGCTTCCAGCCGACATCGCCGCCGTTGAACTTGGTGGCGTCGTCGGTGGTCAGCTGCTTCGCGACGTCCGCGAACTTCTGCTTGCCGGTCACGATCGACTGCCGCGCTGCCTCGAGCTTCGCCTTGGCCTCCGCGGCGGGGATGCCGGTCCGCTTGTCCGGCGCGCCCGGCTTGGCATCGGGCTTCTTGTCGCCCGGTTTCACCTCGGTGACGGTCAGCGGAGACGGGCTGCCGTCCGCGCTCTTGACGACGACCGGAGACGCCGCGCTACCGCTGCCATTGCCAGCCGCTTCGGCCGGCTTCTCGGCCGGCTTCTCGGCCGGCTGGGCGGCCGGCTGGGCGGGATCGCCCGGCTTCGCGCCATCCGGCTTGAGTGCATCGGCGGGCTTCGGCTCGGCCTTGGCGATGTCGATCTTGATCATCCGCAGCTTGAGCGCGGGCTTGGTGCCCTTGTAGGTGCGCTCCTCGTCCGCGTACTTCTTCTTCACGTCCGCCTCGTGGCTCGTCAGGAACCGCGACGCGTCGGCGTCGGTGAGCCGCATCGCATCGCGATAAGCGGTGGGCGAGAACGTGACGGTGTCGTAAGTGACGGTGTTGTTGGCGAACAGGTAATCGGTCATCGCCTCGTCGCGCGAGACCCGGACCGAGTCCTGGATCATCTCGGACATCAACGCAGCCTGCATCGCGCGGGCTTGCTCGTCGTAGTAGCTGCCGATCGAGACGTTGAGGCTGTTGACCCAGCCCTTGAACTTGCCGAAGTTGAAGAACTGATCGCCGTCGACGACGTCGAAGAAGCTGTGCTCCGACACGAATGCCGGGCCGCCCTGTGGATCGATCGCGTAGTCGGGGATCCGGAAGCCGGCATAGAAGAAGTAGCCCTTCT
Organism: Myxococcales bacterium; assembly: GCA_043753855.1. GTDB lineage: Bacteria > Myxococcota_A > Polyangia > Haliangiales > Haliangiaceae > JABFXX01. The sequence continues at coordinate 31,542 of JAYUVX010000206.1, forward strand.
TCATCTCGGTCTCCACGAGGTCCTTGGTGACGCGGATCCCGGCGTCCGACGCGGCATCGGCGAGCAGCTCGCGGCGGAGCATCATCTCGAGCGCGGCGTAGACCTTCTGCCGGCCGCTGTATTTGTTCGCCGAGTAGGCGATGTGATAGCCGCTCTGGTTGACCTTCGAGCTCCCGACCGTCAGCACACCGCTGTCGCCCGGAGAACAACCGCCGCCCTTACCCGAGCCTGCGTTGGGCGCGAAGTTGATGACGAAGATGATGATCAGCAGTCCAAAGATCAGATAGATGGCGATGGACGCGCCGGACTTGCGCAGTGATTCGAGCATGGGACCGCCCCGTTCTTAAACGAAGTTGTGCACCCTAACAACCACGGGATCTTGGTACAAGCATCCCGACCGTCGGGAACCGCAGTCGAGGCGGATTCAGCACCAGCCAAGATTGTGTTGCGCCCGACGAGATCCACGTGATAACTCCGCTTCGCTCCAACGACCTCCGGCTGTTGTAGGCGGTCGCCAGGGCTTCCAATTTTCCTTCGCACTCGCACTCGAACGCGCCGCAGCGCGTCTTCAGGAATCCACCATGCTCTTCGATTGGGTCTACGGAATGTTTTCCAACGACCTGGCCATCGACCTCGGCACGGCCACGACCCTGACGTTCGTCAAGGGGAGGGGCATCGTCGCGAACGAGCCCAGCGTGGTCGCGGTGCAGGCGTCAACCGGAGGCGGACCCAAGAAGGTCCTCGCGGTCGGCAAGGAAGCCAAGGAGATGCTCGGCCGCACGCCGGGCAACATCATCGCGATCCGGCCCATGAAGGACGGCGTCATCGCCGACTTCGAGGTCACCGAGGCCATGCTGCGTTACTTCATCCAGAAGGCGCACCATCGCCGAACGCTCGTGCGGCCGCGCGTGATCGTCAGCGTGCCGTCCGGGATCACCGAGGTCGAGAAGCGCGCCGTGCGTGACTCGGCGCTCGCTGCAGCCGCACGCGAGGTCTATCTGATCGAGGAGCCGATGGCGGCCGCGATCGGCGGTGGTCTGCCGATCACCGAGCCTACCGGCAACATGATCGTCGACATCGGCGGGGGGACCACGGAGGTCGCGGTCATCGCGCTCGCCGGTGTGGTGCTGTCGAAGTCGATCCGCGTCGCCGGCGACAAGATGGACGAGGCGATCGTCCAGTACATCAAGCGCAAGTACAACCTGCTGATCGGCGAGCGCACCGCCGAGATCATCAAGAAGGAGATCGGTTCGGCGTATCCGCTCGACGAGCCGATGACCGTCGAGGTCAAGGGCCGCGATCTGGTCGCCGGTGTTCCGAAGACCCTGATGGTCAATTCCGACGAGATCCGCGAGGCGCTCAGCGAACCCGTGAACGCGATCGTCGATGCGGTTCGCTCGGTGCTCGAGCGCACGCCGCCCGAGCTGTCGGCGGATATCGTCGACCGCGGCATCGTGCTGTCGGGTGGTGGTGCCCAGCTGAAGAACATCGACGTGTTGCTCCGCGAGGAGACCGGGCTCCCGGTGATGGTCTGCGAGAACCCGCAGCTCGCGGTCGTGCTCGGCACCGGCAAGGTGCTGGACGAGCTGGAGCTGCTTCGCGAGATCGCGCTGCGGTAGCGTTGTGACGCTGCGTCGTCGCATGCTCGACTGGGCAGCTGCGGGCATGTTGATCGTGCTCCCGGCGCTGGTGCTCCGCGCGAGCCTGTCGCGAGGCACACCATCGGGCCTCGACGAGGCACTGCTCCGGATCACCGCGCCGCTCCAGGCCGGTGTCAGCTGGGTCGTCGAAGGCGTCGGCGGGATGTGGTCCCGCTATGTCGCGCTGGTCGATGTCGAGTCGGAGAATCGCGAGCTGCGCGATGACAACGAGCTCCTGCGCAAGGAGCTCGCCGCGATGACGCGCCGCGCGTTCGATGTCGAGGCGCTCGAGGATCTCGCGGTGGTCAAGAAGCGCACGCCCGCCGATACGATCGGCGCGCGCGTGATCGGTGCGCCGCTGTCGCCGCAGTTCCGTGTGCTGCGGCTCCGCGTCGATCGCGGTGACCACGACGTCCAGCCCGGCATGCCCGTGATCGTCGGCACCGGGCCCGTCGGCCGGATCGACAAGGTCTATGGCGACTATGCGGATGTCATGCTGATCAGCGATCCGAGCTCGAAGATCGAGGTCGTGATCCCGCGGACCGGTGGGCGCGGCCTGCTGGTCGGCGTCGGCAAGCCCGATTCGTACGCGTGCAAGATCGAGTGGCTCGAGCGCAACCTCAAGCCCGAGGGCAAGGTCGCGATCGGTGACGAGGTCGTGACCTCGGGTCTCGGTGCGAGCTTCCCGCCGGGGCTCGTCGTCGGCAAGGTCAGCAAGATCAACGGCGACGACGGGATGTTCCAGTCGGTCGAGGTCCAGCCGGCCGTCGACGTGTCTCGCGTGCGCGCCGTGATGGTCCTGCTCGCGCCGCCGCCGCCGCCGGATCCCGACGCCAAGTCGAAGAAGCGCAGCGAGCCGGCGTTCGGAGGGAGAGCGCTGTGACCACCGTTCCCGACGCGCTCGTCACCTGGATCGTGATCCTCGCGGTCGTATTCCTGCTCGCCGTCGTGAAGGTGACGCCGACCAACGAAGACGTCGGGGCGGTGATCTCGTGAGGACCGCCACGCTCGTGATCGTCGCGTACCTCGTGTGCGTGGTGCTTGCCTCGGTGTGGCGCCTCATGCCGTTCGGCGTTCTCCGCGACGCTACGCCCGAGCTCGGTGCGCTGACCGCGGCCTATCTCGGGCTCACGGCGCGTCGCGGTGTGGCTCCGGCCGTCGGTGGCAGCGTCGTGCTCGGCTATCTCGTGGACCTCATCAGCGGCGCACCGGCGGGGCTGATGGCGCTCGTGCTCGGTCTCACCGGCCTGGTCGCGCGGGCGGTGCAGCAGCGGATCCTGGTGCGCGGCGCGGCGATGACGATGGGGTTCTCGGCGTTCGTGGCGCTGGTCGCGGGCGTGCTCGCGCTCGTCGTGCGTGGCATGTACCACGTGCCTCGCAGCGCGATCACCACCGAGCTGAAGCACCTCGCCTTGATCACGATCACCACCGCGCTCGTCGGTCCACTGGTGTGGCGAATGTTCCGGCGGATCGATGCCGCGTTCGCGCGGACCCACCGCGAGCGCGATGCCGCACTTGAAGGGCTGGCGCCCTGATGCTGCTCCGATCCTCCTCTGGCCCGGGCTCCGGCAACGGGCCGTCGCTGCCCGAGCTGCACCGCCGCCTCAAGTGGGTCGCGCTGCTCGCGTTCGCGCTGTTCGCGTTGCTCGTGGGCCGGCTGTGGCAGCTGCAGGTCATGCGCGGTGACAGCTACTTCGAGCGTACGGTCTCGAACGTGGTCAAGGAGCGCTACCTGCCGAGCGTGCGCGGCAAGATCCTCGACTCGCGCGGCGTGGCGCTCGCCGACAACCGGCCGGCGTTCAACATCTACGCGACCCCGAAGCAGCTGACCGATGCCACGCGCGCCGAGCTGTCGCGCATGCTCGGCCTGTCCGATGACGAGCTGCTGAAGATCACCGAGCGCCTCGCGATCGGCACCAAGCGCGATTCGAAGACGCCGGTGCTGATCCTCGAGGATCAGGGCCGCGATCGCGCCGCGCTGGTCGAGCAGTCGCTGACCAAGCTGCCGGGCATCGAGGTCCATCACGAACCGTATCGCTACTATCCGCAGGGCGAGCTAGCGGCGCACCTCGTCGGCTACATGACGCAGATGACGTCGCTCGAGGCCGATCGGTTGACGAACCAGGGCTACGACCCGAGCGAGCTCGTCGGTCGCTACGGGCTCGAGTCGGCGTGGGAGAACTATCTGCGCGGCAAGAAGGGCATCGAGCGCTACGCGGTGGATGCGCGCGGCCAGCAGCTCGACGAGAAGACCGCCCAGGCGCTGATCCCGGGCGAGCGGGTGGTCGGTGCGGTGCCGGGCGCGAACCTCGTGCTCACGGTCGACGGTGAGCTGCAGAAGCTCGCGGAGAAGGCGGTCGCGCACGTCGCCGCAGCATCGGTGGTGATCGTCGAGCCCAAGACCGGAAAGATCCGCGCGATCGTCTCGAAGCCCTCGTTCGATCCGAACGTGATGACCGGGCACCTGACGAAGGCCGAGGAGACGCTGCTGATGAGCGATCCGCGCAAGCCGTTCATCGACAAGGCGCTGCGCGCGACCTATCCGCCGGGGTCGATCTTCAAGTTCATCACCGCGTTCGCGGCGCTCGAGGACGGGCAGGCCGCGGAGGACGAGAACATGTTCTGCACCGGCGAGTACGTGCTCTCCGGGACCAGGTTCAGCTGCCACGGCACCCACGGCAAGGTCGACCTGCTCGGCGCGATCCAGCACTCGTGCGACATCTACTTCTGGAAGCTCGCCGAGCGGATCGGTCTCGATCGGATCGCCGACGTATCGCGCGAGTACGGCCTCGGCGCACCGACCAACCTCGGCCTCAACGGTGATTCGGGCGGCCGGATCCCGACCAAGGCGTATTACGAGCAGCACGGCCGCTACAAGATCGGCTACGCGACCAACGCGGCGATCGGGCAGGGCGACGTCGAGGTCACCGTGTTGCAGATGGCGATGGCCTACGCCGCGATCGCCAACGGCGGCACGCTCTACGTCCCGCAGGTGGTCCAGCGCGTCGAGACCAACGACGGTCGCGCGATCGTCAGCTACGAGCCGAAGGTCGTGCGCACGATCAAGACGCCCACCGACGCGCTCGAGACCTGGAAGAAGGGCATGTGGAAGGTCACCAACGAGAAGGGTGGCACCGCGTTCGAGCACGGCCATAGCGACGTGGTCACCGTGATGGGCAAGACCGGCACGGCCGAGGTCAAGAAGCACCACAAGCAGGAGCAGGAGGCGAAGCTCGAACGGTGGAACCCGATCGCCTCACATGCGTGGTTCGCAGGCTGGGCGCCGGCCGAGGATCCGGAGCTCGTGATCGTGGTGCTCGTGGAGCACGGCGGCGGTGGCGGTACGACCGCGTGGCCGATCGCGCAGCGCATCCTCGAGGGCTACTTCACGTCTCCCAAGCTCGCCGGCAAGCCGAAGGCCGCGGTGGCACCCATGGTGCCGAAGGGTCTTCCATGAGAGGCACGGGGCTCCAGCTTCCGCGCTCGACGATCGGCGTGTCGCGCTGGCGGCGATTCCGCGCCGCGGTGGACTGGCCGCTGATCATCACGATCCTCGCGATTTGCACGATCGGCCTGCTCAACCTCTACTCGGCCACGCGCGGCAGCAAGCACCAGGTCAAGTTCGACTCGCAGGTGCAGTGGATGGTGATCGGCGTCGTCGCATTCGCGGTGGCGACGATGATCGACTACCGCGCGATGGTCCGGCTCGCGTGGCTCGGCCTTGGCATCGCGATCGCCCTGCTCGTGCTCGCACGTCTGCAGGGCTCCACCGGCGACGATGATCGCCACGGTTCGACCTTCCGCTGGCTGTTCATCGGTCCGTTCGGCCTCCAGCCCTCCGAGCTCGTCAAGGTCATGATGATCCTGGTCCTGGCGCGGATGTTCCAGGACGCCGAGACCTCGAGCCGCTACGAGCCACGCGCCCTGATCATTCGTCTGATCGTGATCGCGATCCCGATCGGCCTGATCGCCACCCAGCCGGATCTCGGCACCGCGATCCTGCTGTGCTTGATCGTGCTGTCGGTCGGTTTCCTCTCGATGCCGAACATCTGGCCGGTCGTCCACGTGACGCTCGCGGGCCTGCTCGCGATCCCGATCGTCTGGGAGTCGATGCACGACTACCAGAAGAACCGGATCCTCGGCTTCATCGACTGCAATGTCGCGCCCAACACCGGCAACTGCTGGCACACACAGCAGTCGATCTTCGCCGTGGGATCCGGAAAGATCTGGGGCAAGGGCTTCCTCGAGGGGACGCAGAATCAGTTCAACTTCGTTCCCGAGCACTGGACCGACTTCCCGTACTCGGTGTGGGCCGAGGAGTGGGGCTTCGCCGGCTCGGTGCTACTGCTCGCGATCTTCGCGTTCCTGCTGGTGTGGATCCTGAACGTCGCGCTCTCGGCGCGAGATCGCGTGGGCGCGGTGATCTGCGTCGGCGTCGCGGCCATGACGTTCTGGCACGTGGTCGTCAACATCGCGATGGTGCTCGGCCTCGCCCCGGTCGTCGGCGTCACGCTGCCGTTCATCTCGTACGGCGGCAGCTCGCTCGTCACGTTCTTCATCGGCATGGGCCTCGTCGCGAACGTGTCGCTGCGCAAGCACGGCTACTGACGACAGTGCTCGATCGGTCCGGGGACGACGAACAGCTCGGGCGCCGACTGGTTGGCGTAGTCGGTGGCGATCTCATCAGCGGACCGCGCCATCGGCTGGATCCGCAGCTCGTCGATCGTCCCGGGGAACCGCTCCCCGAGGGCCGAGTAACCCACCACGAGCGTCGAGGTCGAATCGCCGAGGGTGACCGGTGCCGGGTTTCCGAGCAGAGCGCCGTCGTAGTAGATCCGCAGCCGCGATCCGTTATAGGTGGCGGCGATGTGGTGCCACGCGTTCGCCGTGATCGCTGCCGGGAACACGCGGCCGGTGCCGGTGTAGAGCTCGAGGCTGTCGTTGTTGAGGCCGAGCCAGCGATTGTTCGACATCAGGTCGATCACGGTGTGATAGCCGGTCAGTTGCGTCGGCCGGATCCATGCCTCGTAGGTGAACATCGCCGGCAGCGTGAACGCGGTCCGCGATAGACCGTTATCGATGGCATCGAACTGGAACCCGAAGCCGATCTTGCCCTGCACGCGATCCGCGGTGGTCATGTTCTGCACGGTCAGGTGGTTGCCGCGCGTGGTGCTATCGCGCGCCAGGTGGAGCGCATCGCCCGGATCCTCGCGCAGGTGCCAGACCGCGAGGTGATCGGGCCACGCGTCCATCGGCGTCGGGCTCGGCGCGTTCGGGTCCTCGAAGTACAGATAGAATGGCGTGTCGGCCGCCGACGAGATCGTGGACAGCGTGACCCACGCGAGCAGCTTGCCGGTCGCGCGATCGAACTGCTCGATCTCGTAGGGCAGGGGACTCGTGCCATCACCGGCGGTGAACACCAAGTCCTCGCCATCGCCGCGTGCGCGCACCAGCTCGCCCGACGTGATCGCGACGAGCACCGGGAAGTTACCCGGTGCGCCGGTCACCCGGGTGCGCTGCACGGTCAGCGGATAGCGCGATGCCCATGCTGGGTCCCGCCAGTTCGCGCGCGTGCAGCTGGTCGGGCCGCTGTCGATGTCGTCTCCGACCGAAGCGGACGCGCTCACCGAGAATCCGCACCCGGTCAGTGACACGACCGCGAACAGCCAGCGGAACACCACCCCACTCTAACTCGCCTCCGCCGCTACTGCATCGTCTTCGCCATCCGCTCGGTCATCTTCTGCTGGAGCGCCGGCGGCATCTGCGAGTTGCAAGCGCTCGTCGCATCAGCGCTGTTGCCGGCAGCGAGCACACACTTCTTGAATCCGTCGGGCCATGCGTCCTGTTCGCACGACTCCTTCACGACCCGCATCACCTTCTCGAACATCTGCGTGGTCTGTGGGTCCGAGCCAGTCATCGACCCACCCATCTGGGCGCGCAGGCGTATCGCGATCTGCTGGCAATCGCCCGATCCACTGGACTTCAGCTCGGGGAACATGTCGGGGGCACACTCCTGGGCGGCCCACTTGTTGGCGGCTTTCGCGAGGCACTCGCCTTGCTCCTTGGAGACGTACGCCTTGTCGCAGGCCGCGCGATACGTGGCCACGACCGGAGCGCGCACCTCGGGCTCGGCGTAGTTGCCGAGGTCCATCGAGGCGAGACCCTCTGCGATTGCCATGCAATCGGCCGGGGGCGGGCGCACACACAGGTTCGACAGGCACAGGAGGCCCGGATCGCACGCCTTGTTGGCCTTGCAGTCGGCGCGCTCCTTGCCGAGCGCCGGGCGCCCCGCGTTCGGGTCGTCCTTGTCCTTCTGGCAACCGAGGGCACACAGGGCCAGCACCGCCACCACACACGCTCGATTCATGCGATCAGGATACGCACGAGCGAGCCCGGGGATCCGCCATCCGGTCCGGCGATCGCAGACCCTAGATGTGCTTCTGGAGCTCGGCCTCGAGCTTCGCGCGGGAATTCGCCCCGACGAGCTGGGCCACGACCTTGCCGCCCTTGAACAGCAGCAGGGTGGGGATCGATCGGACCTGGTACTGCTGGGGGACGATCTGGTGGTGATCGACGTCCATCTTGCCGACCTTCAGCCTGCCCTTATACTCGTCGGCCAGGGCATCGACCATGGGGGCGATCTGCTTGCAGGGCCCACACCAGACGGCCCAGAAGTCCACGAGGGTCGGAACCTCGGCCTTCAGGACCTCGGACTCGAAGTTGGCGTCGGTGAGCTCTTTGACGTTCGCGCTGGCCATGGACTGAGACCTCCGGGACTGGGGATGTTGTAACTCCCCGGACCGCTCAGGGCAACCTCGCCAAGTAGCTTGGAGCAGCGAGCCCCGGTACACTTCTGCCACGTGTCGCGCCTGTTTATCTCCGTCGATCGTCTCGAAGCGTGGGCCGCAGAGGGCCGCGCCTCGCTGGAAGGGGATCGGATGACCCTCACGGAGCTCGATCGCAAGTTCGCGATGATGCCCGCCGTCTGCTTCGTCACGGCGACCGGGCAGGACCATGATCCGCATGATCTCGTCGGGCGCGTGAAGTCCAAGGACGCGCTGGTGTCGATGGGCGCCGAGCAGTTCGCCAACTCGGTGATCTACAACGACACCGCGTACGACGTGATCGATGGCTTCATCGGCGATCCGTTGCCGCCGTGAGCGTTGGACCCGAGCGGCTGCTCTCGGTCTCGCCGTCTCCCGCGTTCTGGGTCGCGGTGGTCGCCTACACCGCGGCGTCCGCGATGCTGCTCGTAGTGCTCGGTGGGCACGGCAAGCTGCGCAGCGCGGCGATCGCCATGGTCGCGGTCGCGTTCGTCGCCCACGGCGTGGACATCGGCTGGCGCGGCACCCTCCACGTACATCCCGCGCAGAGCGTGCGCGAGGCGATCGGATTTCTCGCGTTCATCATCACCGGCGGCTACCTGCTCGCGAGCACGCGCTACCGGCTGACGCTCGGCGGTGTGGTGGTGATGCCGGTGTCGCTGGTGCTGCTGCTCCTCGCCCGGTTGACGCCCGCGGGCGACGAGTCCACTGATCTGTCGTCGCTGGGCAAGATCCACATCTCGCTGGCCACCGTCGGTGTCGGTGTGTTCGCGCTGGCAAGCGTGCTGTCCGCGATCTATCTGGTCGAGGAGCGCGCGCTCAAGCGCAAGAAGTTCGACACGCTCGCGTTCAAGGACCATGGCGCACCTCTGGAGGCGCTCGACAAGCTCGCGCACCGGTTGATCTGGGTCGGGTTTCCGATCTTCACCGTCGCGCTGGTGCTCGGCGCGATCTGGGTCGGCAAGCTCGGCGAGAGCCTCGATCGGCTCGAGTATCCGCTCGCCGCGGTGACCTGGGTCGCCTACGCGACGCTGCTCGTCGTGCGCGCGGTCTACGGCTGGCGGGGCAAGCGCGCGGCCAAGTTGACGCTGATCGGGTTTGCCGCGGCACTCGCCGTGCTCGCGCTCTACCTCGTCCGCAGGATGGTGGGTTGAGCGAGTTATTCGTTGTCGGGATCTCGTGGCGCACCGCTCCGGTCGCCGTGCGCGAGAAGCTCGCCTTTCGCGAGGAGGAGCTCGCGAGCACGCTCAAGCTGCTCACCGCCGAGCTGCCGGTCACCGAGGCGCTGCTAATCTCGACCTGCAACCGCGTCGAGATCTATGGCGTCGCGAAGCCCGGGCACAGCGCCACCGGGCTGGTGAGAGCGTTCCTCGCCGAGCAGCGCGGGCTGCGGCCCACGGATGTCTCCGATGTGCTCTACGATCACGCCGGTGGCGCCGCGGTGCGCCACGTGTTCAAGGTCGCGAGCGCGCTCGATTCGCTGGTGCTCGGCGAGGCGCAGATCCTCGGCCAGTTGAAGGAGGCGTACGGCGTGGCGGGTGGGGCAGGAACCTCGGGCCCGGTGCTCGGCCGCTGCCTCGAGCGCGCATTCGGCGTCGCCAAGCGCGTGCGCACCGAGACAGCGATCGCGCGCGGCTCCGCGAACATCTCCACGGTCGCGGTCGATCTCGCGGCTCGCGTGTTCGGCAGCCTCTCGGGCAAGAGCGTACTCGTCGTCGGCGCGGGCAAGATGTCCACGCTCGCCGCGCGTCACTTGCATGGCCAGGGCGCGAGCCACATCGTGGTCACCAATCGTTCGCCCGAGAAGGCGGAGCGGCTCGCCGCGGAGATCGATGGCATCGCGAAGCCATGGGCGGACCTCGAGACCCTGCTCGCCGAGACCGACGTGGTGATCAGCTCCACGGGTGCGCGCGAGCCGGTCCTGACCCGCCCCATGTTCAAGAAGGTGATGAAGGCTCGGCGCTGGCGATCGATCGTGGTGATCGATATCGCGGTGCCGCGCGATGTTGAGCCGTCGGTCAACGAGCTCGATGGCGTCTACGTCTACGACATCGATGACCTCGAGAAGATCGTCGCAGCGAACCTCGCGGATCGGGCGAAGGCGGCGGAGCAGGCCGGAAAGATCGTGGAACACGAGGCCGGGCAGTTCGAGCACTGGATGCGCTCGCAGGGTGTGGTCCCGACGATCCGCGCGCTCCGCGAGCGGTTCGCCCAGGTCGCCGACGCCGA
>JAYUVX010000207.1:0-5045 GCA_043753855.1 Myxococcales bacterium
ATGCGGCGAAGAAGTTCGGGCGAAACGGCCTGTTTATCTTCGTCTCCTCGACCCACGTGCGCGCCGTCTCCCGATCGCGAAAGTCGACCCGGATCGGCAATCTTCTTCGTCATCGCGCATGAAACATCTCTTCTACCGCGGGCGCCCGGGGATACCCACGTGATGTAACCGCCGCGGTCAAACCAAAGCCGGGTTCTCGCGTCTTGAAGGCCGATGCCTCGCCAGGGATGCACTTCGTCAACTTCGAGCAGCGGAGCTCGACACGCAACGCACAGCTAGATCCCCGAAACGACGAGCAACATGACGTGGCCTGCACCATGTACGGAGACCCACTCATCTACGACCTGCAAGCCATCGAGGCGATCAACACCGACCAGATCGCGACCGCCATCGACCGGGACCTCCTGCGCGGCGGTCGCGCCACGCGTCGCGGCACCACGGGTTCGGATCGCAGCGTCGCGCCGGCCCAGCGCATCCCGTCCGCATCCTCCCGATGGTCGCGGCTCGTCCATGCCGCGCTGCTGACCGGCGTGTTCTCGCTGACAGCGGCGCTCGTCGTCGCCCTGTGATTCCAGACCATCAGGGTTCTGCGACGACCAGGTCCGGTAGCTTTGCAGAGTCGATCTCCCGACCGTCGTCGAGCACGTCGATATGCACGGGGTGCGGATCTTCTCCGGCCCGGACAAGTTGATCGATCCTGCGGGCTTGGTTTCGGAGCGACTTTCCGGATCGAGCGCGTGCGTATCCGCCGAGGCCACGGCCGATTTTTCCGGTCGTCGGCCATCGCTGACCGGGGTGCTGCCATGTACATCGCGAAGCGCGATAAACACTGTCACGCCGCCGATCGCCACCACCAGCGCCAAGCCCGCCCACAGCATGCCGCGGCGGCGAACCGGAGGCTCGATGTCCTGCTCGACGTCGGGCGCGGGCGCTTCCACGGAAGCCGGTGGCACCCTCGGCGGTCGCCAATCGCTTCAGGTCAGTGCCCTCCGGGAGATCCGCATCAGGCAACAAACGTGCGACACGCTCGAGACTCTGCGGACCAAATGGATCCCCGCCAGGCGTGCCGTGGGCGAGCGAGTGCTCGCGAAATGCCGCCGGCAGCGACAGCACGACCAAGAGCGTCGTGCACAGCAGCACGGCGACCCCGAGGTACGGCATCCACTCCTCGAGATGGCGGAAGAATCGCGCGATCGAGATCTTGATGAGCAGGAAACAACCGACGGTCACCCCGAGCAGGATGTGAACCACCGTGCGTGCCGGAAGCTCCACTTGATACGAGAACAGCCGCGGCACCATCCGCCACATCATCACGACGTAACAGACGACGAAGGCGTACCCGAGAACGCGATGGAGTCGCATCGCCCATTTCGGGGCCTCGCTCGTCCGCGTGTCCTTGTCGTAGGGATATCCCCACAGGTGCAGCATGAGGAACGTCGCCATATAACCGAGTGCCGCGAACACGAACGCGAAGCTGATGTTGAAGGGCAGCGCCACGGCGAGTGGTCGTGACTGGGAACATCGAGCTCAACCCTTCGCCTTGAAGTCCTCTGAACGAACACCGTGCTTCTTGAGCAGCCGATGCATGCTCTCGCGCTCGATGCCGGCGCGGTCGGCTGCTTGCGTCACGTTGCCCGCGACATCTCGCATCAACGTGACGAGATAGTCCCGAGTAGCCCGCTCACGCACGCGCTCGAGCATCTCGCGGTAGGGGAGTTGCTCCCCGCCCGGGTGCTCTGACTTGCCGCTTCCGGTACCGAGCTCGCCGGCGAGGGAACTGGCCGGAATCTTGGTGCCCTCCGTCACGGCGAGCGCGCGCTGCACGACGTTCTCGAGCTGGCGGACGTTGCCGGGCCAGTCGAAGTCCATCAGCGCAGCGAGCGCCTCCGGCGTGAAGCTATCCGGCTGCCCGTCACGCCGATGTCTCTCGACAAACGAGGCGGCCAGCACAGGAATATCCACGCGCCGATCGCGCAAGGGCGGCACTCGGATGGGGAGCACGTTGACGCGGTAGTAGAGGTCCTCGCGGAAGCGCCCCGTTGCAATCGCGCTGGACAGATCTACGTTGGTCGCAGCGATCACGCGGACGTTCACCGTTCGCTCCTCGTGAGCTCCGAGGCGGCGAACCGTTCGCTCCTGAAGCACGCGATTGAGCTTGACCTGCATCGACAGCGGCAGCTCCCCGAGCTCGTCCAGCAGCAGCGTGCCACCGTCCGCCGCTTCGAACAGTCCGCCGCGATCGCCGCTGGCTCCGGTGAACGCACCCTTCGTGTAGCCGAACAGCTCCGCCTCGAACAACGCTTCGGGCATCGCGCCACAGTTCACGGGCACCAACGGGCCCTGCTGGCGCGAGCTCGCCTGATGGATGGCGTGCGCGATGACTTCCTTGCCGGTGCCGCTCTCGCCGGTGATCAGAACGGTGGCTTCGCTCGAGGCCGCATGCTGGATGAGGTCCGCGACTTTGCGCATCGCGGGTGATTCCGCAACCAGCGCTCCAAACCGATGGCTGCCTGCGAGCGCCGCCCGAAGGTCGCGGGCCTGCGCGCGAAGGTGCCGGCGTTCGACCGCCCGACGCACGACCATCAACGCTTCATCGGGCTCGAACGGCTTCTGGAGATAGTCGTACGCACCTTGCTTCATCGCATCGACGGCTGCTTGCACCGTGGCGAACGCGGTCATCAGGATGACCTCGGTGTCGGGATGCTGTCGCTTGGTTTCCTGCAACACGACCATTCCGTCTGCGCCGGGCATGCGGATGTCGGTGACCACGACGTCGAGTTCCTGGGCTGCGATCAGGCCAAGCGCGCGGGTTCCATCCTCAGCGGTGAACACGTCGAACTCGGGCGACAGGATTCGCTGTAGTAACTTGACGATGTTGTCCTTGTCGTCGACCACGAGGACCCGCGCGCGATTCATGATGTTGCCTCCGCCTGGAACATGGGCAGCTCGAGCGAAACCACCGTGCCGTGCTCGGCCGAGGATGCGACCGAGATCCGGCCCCCATGCGCCTCGACGATCGCGTGCGCGATTGCCAGCCCGAGACCGGTGCCATGGATCTTGGTGGTGACGAACGGTTCGAAGATCTGATCTCGCACCTCCGGGGAAATCCCCGGTCCGTCATCCGAGATCGTGAGCAAACCGTGGTCGTGCTCGACCCGGGCGTCGATGGCGATGCGACCGGTATCCAGCGTTGCCTCGGCCGCATTCATCACGACGTTCGCGATCACCTGCCGGAGCTTTCCCGCGTCCGCGGCGACCACGACAGGTCCTGACGACGCGACATCGATGCGGCGGTCGCGAAGCGTGCCGGCATCCTCGAGCCTGGACACTGCCTCGCGCGCAAGGTCACCGAGGTCCACGGACTGGACCTCCAGCCGATGGGGCCGCGCCACGTCGAGGAGCTCCTGAACGATCCGCTGACACAGGCGCGCTTCTTCGTCGACGATCCGGAGTTCGTCGGCGCGGTCGCCGGGCGCGTCACGCATCAGCTTCGTGTAGCCGAGGATGACAGACAGGGGATTGTTGATCTCGTGCGCGACCGCCGCTGCGACCTGTCCGATCGACGCGAGCTTTTGCGCGCGGACGAGAGCCGCCTGTTCCGTCGCTAGGCTCGCGGCCATCTGGTTGAAGCTCGACGCGAGCTCCGCGAACTCATCCGGTCCCTCGAGCTCGATCCGCGCAGCCAGGTCGCCCTGCCCCACTCGTCGAGCCCCGCGGCGGAGGCTCTCCACCCGACGGACGATCGTGCGGGTCAGCCACAGGCCGAGCGCAGCTGCGAGCAGGATTGCGAGCGCGAAGCACACGATCGTCGCGACGACGGCCTCATGGCGAAGAGCCTCCGCACGATCACGCGCGGCGCGGCTTCGCGTCTCGATCCCCGCATTGAGCTTGGCATTGACCGCGACCACCTGGTCGACGACCGCCTCGAGCTTGTCGCCGAGCTCCCCCACCGCACTTCGGTCGCCCGCCAGGATCGCGGGGACGACGGTGGTTTGAAAGTCATGATCGTTCTGGTCGGCGAGGCGAGCGATCTCGGCTGCGAGCGCGTGATCGTCCGCGGTGTCTGCGAGCTCGTCAAGGTGCGCGATCGACTGCCGCGTGGCGTCCCGAACGTGTGCGTAGTGCCCGAGATGTGCCGGTCCAAACTCGATCAGCGTGTGGGCCTGATGAATGTACTGGTCGCGGACCTGCGCAGCGGCCATGTGACCCGCGTGCTTGGCGTGATCGAGACGCTCGACATCGCCTTCGGCATCGGCAATCCGTCGCAAGGTGACCAGCTCCACGGCGAGCGCAGCAGCGAACAACAGCAATACACCTGCGAACGCAGCCATCAGGCGACGCCCGGTCGTACTGCGGAGCGGTGGTGTCTCACCCGCCATGCAGCTACGCGTCTACTCGCATCGCGAGCATCCGGGCTTGCGCCGCCGCTTGACGAGAAGGAAGACGACGGCGATCACCGCGAGAGCCGGGATCAAGAGCTCAGTCATCGTCGTGGCCCGCAGCGACCTTCGGGTGGGCCCCAGCCTTCTCGGCCGCCTCCCAGGCATCGGTCCAGCTCTTGATCATGGCGAGGTCGTCGCCCTTCACACTGCCGGGCTTGTCGAAGGGCATCGTCGGCTTCTGGCCCGTGATGCCGAGGACCTCGCGGAGCGTGATCCCGATCGTGCCGGTGTGGTGGCCAGCGAACGGATAGCTCGTCATGTCCATATGGTCGAGCTTCTTCTTGCTCGCCTTCTTCCCGGTCTTCGTGTGGCAGGACGCGCACGACTTGTCGAACACGGGCTTCGCCTTCTCGAACGCCACTATCTCTGTGGCCATGAGCTCGGCCTTCACGGTGGCGGGATCCGGCTTCGCCGGCTCGGGTGGCTTCGTCGGCTCCGGCGGCTTCGTCGGCTCGGGATCGGGCGCTGTCACGACGGCGCTGCCGGAGCCGTTGCTATCCGGCAGCGGCTGATCCGGGGTCTTCGGCGCGGACGACTTCGAACCGCAGGCTGCGAGCGCTGCGCCGACCAGGATGGTGACGAGTTGCTTGGTCATATGCGTGC
>JAYUVX010000208.1:0-15238 GCA_043753855.1 Myxococcales bacterium
CCCAGCGGCGCGCCACCTGGCGTAGACGCCCCGAGACCGTCGACGGATGGCAGCGTGACCAGTCCCGACGCGCCGACGATGACATCGACGACGTACACCAAGTCGACGATCCCAGGCGCGTGCGACACCCTCGCGTCGCCGCAGACCCTGCCCGTCCTCGGCTTCGCCCACGCGACCGACGTCTATAGCCTGCCCTCGCCGTTCCCGTTCTTCGGTACGAGCCGCACGCGGTATGCGGTCGCCGAGCAAGGCTACGTGATGCTGTTCGACAGCATGACGGCGGACATCACGACGCTCGTCGAGCCGGCGCAGATTCCGACGGCCGACGCCCCGAACGGCCTGATCGCGCCGCTGTGGACGTTCCACCTCTCGTATGTGCCCAACCGCAGCGCGTTTCGTGCGGCGGTCGCATCCGACCACCTGACGATCGAGTGGACCGACTTCGCGATCGGCTCGATCATCGCCGACACGACGTCGCACATCACGCTGCAAGCCAAGCTGTTCGGCAGCGGCGTGATCGAGCTGCACTACTGCACGCTGAACCGGGGCGCGACGATGACCGGCGACGAGACCGGAGCTGCCGGTTCGGTCGGCATCGAGTCTCCCGACGGCACCAAGGGCGTTTCGGGTGGGTTCCTGCAGGCGGTCGCGACGACCACCAGCGCACTCCGCTTCACCCCGATGTGACGACTACCACTCGGAGGTGCGCGCTTGCTGGCTCGGGACGATGTGTCGACACGCACGTCGCTCGCTATGCCGGATCGATCGGTAGCGTCAGCGGGGCAGCGGCTCGTCGAGGGGCAGCTGCACGCTGGTCGTCACGATCCGCAGGATCGAGTCGACCGTCGCGTCGCCGACGGCGAGCCGGTCGCGCAGGCAGCTCCGCGTGTGCGTGATCAGCGCCGAGCGTGCGGAGGCAGCGCGCCGGGCGGCGCTGGCGCGGTGGACCTGATAGACGCGCGCGATATCGTCGATCGACATGTTGTCGTAGATCCGCAGTGACAGCACGAATCGCTCGTGTGCTGCGAGGCGCGCCCACGCATCGCGCACCGCGCCGACGAGGTGCTCGGCGTACAGCGTACGCATGTACTCGAGCTCGGGATCCGCGCAAGGCGCGCAGACCAGCTCGCCGAGCTCGACATCACGGCGGATCGCGCGAAGGCCATCGATCGCGAGGCGCACGACAGCCGTTCGCACGAACATCGACAGAGGACCGCGGCCGCGGTAACCCGCGAGACCGCGGTCGACGATCAGCCGCGTTCGCGCACGCTGCAGCGCCTCGTCGATCACGGTTGCCGCGAACCCGAGCGCGCCGAGGTGCGCGCGCGCCTCGGCGAACGCTGTGGACTCGAGCTCGGCGACCGCCGCCGGTTCCCCGGCCAGACATGCAGCGGCGAGCTCGACCTCGGTCACGTTGCGAGCGTAGCGCGGCCAGCCGCGACCTGCAGGCCGGGCATTGACGTCGCTCGTGCGTCGTGCAAGGACGGGTCGTGAGCTGTCCAACCGACGAGGCGCTGGCGGCGTGGCGCGCCGGTGCGCTGCCCGCGGCCGAGCGCGATGACGTCGACGGTCATGCGGCGGAGTGTACCGCGTGCCGCGCGGTCGCCGTCGCGCTCGCCGGCGTCGTGCCGGGCGGCGAACGGGCGGGCATCGGCGCCGAAGGTGCCCTGATCGGCCGCTATCGGATCACGGGCTCGCTCGGCCAGGGTGCGATGGGCGTGGTGCTCCGCGGGCACGATCCAGTGCTCGACCGCGAGGTCGCGATCAAGATGTCACGCTCCCTCGACGCGACCGACGAGCAACGCGAACGGATGCTACGCGAGGCCCAGACGCTCGCGCGCCTCGATCACCCTAACGTCGTACGCGTGTTCGATGCCGGGGCGCTGGGTGACGAGCTGTTCGTCGCGATGGAGCTCGTCGACGGCACGACCCTGACCCGCTGGCTGGCGACGCCGCGCAGCGAGGGCGACCGCATCGCCGTGGTCGCGGGAGCCGGCGCCGGGATTGCCGCCGTGCACGCCGCGGGCCTCGTCCACCGGGACATCAAGCCCGACAACATCTTGGTGCGCGACGACGGCGGTGCCGTGCTCGTCGACTTCGGGCTCGCGCGAGCGGCGCGCACCGCGTCAGGTCCTGCGGGCTCGGGCATCGCTGGCACGCCACGCTACCTCGCACCCGAGCTGCGCAGCGGCGCGGCCGCCACCCCGGCGAGCGATCAATATGCCTGGTGGACGGTCGTCGAAGACGCGCTCGCCGACGTGCCGCGTGTGCGCGACGCGATCGCCCGTGGCCGCGCCGATGACCCCGGGCGCCGCTACGCGTCGATGGAAGACGCGATCGCCGCGCTTGTCCCGCGACGGGGGAAGCTCCGCTGGCTCGGCGGACCAGCGTTGATCGGCGTCACCGCGGTGGCGATCGCTGCCTGGCCGCGCGCGTCGGTCGATCCGTGCGCGACCTCGCCTGCCGCCGCGTGGCCGAGCCAGCGCGCACGTATCGTCCCGCACCTCGCAGCGGCCGGGGCCGATCCGCGCGTGCTCGCCGCCCTCGACGCACGCGCCGAGCGCACCACCGGGCTGCACCGCCAAGCGTGCCGTGCCGCCGCGACCGATCCACACGCCTTGCGCGAGCAGCTGTGCATCGATCAGAGCTGGCAGCAGTCAACGCGCGTGTTCGCCGGCCTCGAAGACGCCGAACCGCGCACCGTTCGCGATGCCATCGACGAGTGGATCACCACGCTGCCTCTCGAGCGCTGCACCGCGGGCACGATCCCGGGCGTTCCCGAGCCGCCGTCGGCCGCTTCGCTCCCGGCCGCCATGCGCCTCGAGGCCGCCATGCGCGAGGTCAAGCTCGGCACCGATCATGACGCGAAGCGACGCCTCACTCGGCTACGAGCGCTCGAGCCCGACGTCCGCGCGCTTCATCACCGGCCACTCGAGGCCGTGTGGCATAGCGCGCTCGGCGCGGCCCTGGCGGCAGCGGGGGAGCTGGTAGCCGCGCGGGTGGAGCTCGAGATGTCGATCCAGATCGGAGAGGAGGTTGGCGACGACGACGTGCGCACGCACGGTGTCATCAACTTGCTGACGCTGGCGTGGCAACAAGGCGACGGCGATCCCGCCGCGCTCGTGCGCACCGCGGAGGCCGCGGCCGCGCGCTTGGGTAACCCCGCGATCTCGTCGCAGCTCCACATGCGCGAGGGCACGCTCGAGTATGCGCGGGGCAACATCGCGCGCGCCCTCGAGCTCGTGCGCACCGCACAGCGCGAGCTCGAGACGATCACGCTCGACGCGCACGGCCAGACCGTGGCGATCGCTCAGAACCTAGGTGGGATCGAGCAGGCCTCCGGGGATCTCCGCGGCGCGCAGGCCACGTTCGATGCCGGCTACGCGGTCGCGCAGCGACGGTTCGGTGAGGACCACGCCCAGACGCTCCAGATCCGTGGTGCGCGCGCGACGAACTATCTGTACCGCGGCGACGTCGTGCATGCGCGCCCCGAGCTCGAGCAGGTCGCAGCCGGACTCGTACGCGTGTTCGGCCCCGAGTCGCCGCCGACCGTGCAGGTCCAGTCGTATCTGTGCGAATGCGATCTCGCCGACACCGCGGCGCCGACCGCGAGCTGCGAGGTCGCACTCGCGACCGCCGAGCACGTGTTCGGCGCGAACCACCCGCAGATCTCGTGGCAGCTCGTGCTCGCCGGCCGCGCACGATTGCGGGCGGGCAAGCCCGCCGACGCACTGCCGCTGCTCGCGCGCGCGGTCGCGATCAGCGCGAAGGCGCAGATCGCACCCGGCGATCTACCGATCGCGCAGGCGTACCTCGCGATCGCGCAGCACCGCACCGGCCAGGAAGGCCGCGCGCTCGCGAGGCAGGCTGCCTCGGCGCTGCGCGCGCTGCCCGAGCAGCATGAAACGCTCGCGGCGCTCGCGGCCGAGTTCCCGGACGCGCGCAGCGACGACGCGGGAGCGCCCATGCTCGGCCGTGGACCCGTCCGCTGAGGTCTTCTCCGGTGCCACCCTTGCGTGCCTCGTGGCTCCCGATGTTCGAGGTCCTCGAGGCTCGAGGCTCGTGGCTTCGAGGCGCTCGAGATGCCGGTGCAAGCAGAGGTCAAGCTTCGGGAAGAGCGGTTCGTCGTCGAGAGCACCTGGTGAATCAACCAGTGACCGCGACGGACGTCGCCGACGCATTGCGCGAGCGTCGAGGTCAGGAGCAGCAAGAAGCGGTCATCGCCGGCAAGCAGGCACGCGTGTTCGAGGAAGTCGTCATCCAGCAGGTTGCCGACACGGTTCGTCACACCGAGATCGACGTCGCGCAGACTGGCGGTGCGGACCGAAACTAGATCCACGATCGGCTTCGGGCAGGCTTGAGGTACTCTGCAGCCATCAGCGCGCGCACGTGAGCTGTACGACGACCGGCATGCATCAGCGTGACGACCGAGTCATCACATGCGTCCGATGTGAAGGGCGAGGTAGCCCAGACGCGGATTTGCGCATGGAAGGCAGACATTGAGCACGTGCTCGAGGCGCCGGGCATCGCCGCCGCCACGGCGAGCGCATCCATCGAAGCGATCTCGGTATGGACCGTGGAGTCACGCACTGCACGCTCCAGCGCGGCGTCGCCAAGCCGCGACAGGACCAGCAGCCAGCAGCCGGTGAAGATCACAAGCCACATCGTCATCAGCGGAAACGCGAGTGGCACCACGGGTGCTTCGTACGAGTCGGCCGTGTCATTCACGAAACCATCTTGAGAGCTCGGTGACTTCGTCACCACCCAGCCGAGGTCGGGATCGACTGCGAGCGTTCCGGTGACGAAGATCGTGTCGTCGACGGCGATCTGCCGCGTGGAGTAGCGGCGTTGGCTTGTCCCAGACCCTCCCAGCCAGACGCGCACGTCGCCGAGTACGTCCGCGCGCTCTCCGTCGATATCGACGACGAGAACAGCAGCGGCGCACGCTGCAGTGCGAACCATAGTCGTCGGTCTCTGCCCAGCCCTCGACCACACGGCCGCGGACCGTCCCCCACCCTGGCGCGAACGCACGCACCTGCTTAATAGCGTTCGCGTGCGTTCCGCGCGCTTCGCGGCGGATGCTCCACCGCCGGATCCGCGTGACGACCCAGCAACTGACACGTACGAGGACAACAAGCAGCGCCTTCCACATGAGAGCGTCATCAACGAACAAGAACGGGAGCTTCGTATCCCCGGCCTCTCCGAATTTACACGGCGAGGAAGTCTGCACGACTTCGCTGATCACCCGCTGGGGTTCACGTAGCTTTCACCAGGAAAATGACCGCAAGGCTACGCGCCGCGTGAGCCAAACTGCACTTCTGCGTGAGGGCATCATCGATTGCTCCTCGCCCGCGCCCTGCTGCCCCCTCCCACGAAAAGATACAAGCGCGAATCACGAGCTGCTGAGGAAGCGAGCAGAGCGTCATGCGTAAGATGGGCGCAGTGACCGACAAGCCGACAGATACGGATCCAACCGTGAGGGCTTCATGGGCGATCGACGATGGGGTCACTCGACTGCGCGAATGGGCGAGCGATCACGCACACGAGCTGCGGGGGGCTGCGATGACGATCGGGTCGGCGCGGGAATGCGAGCTGCGGCTACGTGACAACTCGGGTCAGGTGTCGCGTCGTCACGCGCAGCTCGTGGCACACGGCGCTGCTTGGAAACTCCGTGACCTCGATAGCAAGAACGGGCTATGGCGAGACGGGTTCCGGACTCTCGATTTCACCCTGGCAGCAGGAATCGTCATCGGTATCGGCGGCCTTCGGTTGATCGCAGAGAGTGCTCGATTTATCGCATTACGAGGGGTCGTCAGCCGCTTGCTTGGCTGGCAGCAACAGAATCGCGTGGACGAAGCGCTGGCGAGTTTGCGTCTGTGTGGCGCGCGGCAATCTCGAAGGAGCATGAGCGCACGCACAAATCACGCTACGCCAACGGCGAGGTTCCCAGCCCGCTTCCGCCTTCGCGCCCACATCTGCGACTCGTCAAGTGATCGAAACTCATCCCGTCGAGCGTGCCGTGAAAGAGCCGCACCCTACGCGTATTCATAATGGATACGCGTAGACCGTATCGATTCCGCCGTCCATCGACGAGCTGCCGATGGCAGCCGAGCGCGACCGGCTCGGCGGCCTGCTCTGGGGCCTCCAGCGGAGATAACCTGCGGGAACGCCGGGCTCCGGCACGGCACCACGCCGTTCGGCGCCGCGTGAATCAGTGCCGAATTCAAGTGGTGGAGCGGTGCCGGCATGCGGCGATCAGTGCCGGCACTCGGCGATTCGCGATCGGGACCGCCGGCCTTGCGGCGCGCCGCGATCGGAATCGGGTCGGCGATCGGTCGTCCATCGGGGTCGGTGATCGGCGCTGGTGATCGGAGCTGCGGGAACAGATCCACGACCACACGTGCCGGCTGATGCACGTGCACGGTAACCCCTCGGTGGCTTCGATGCGTGGAAGGGCCCGGCGGAGGACGCACCGCCGTCCCAAGATCTGCGTGCGTTCGTCGACGATTCGGGGTCGGTGATCGGCGTCGGTGACCGGACGCCGCGATCGGAGTCGGCGATCGGATCGGGATCGGGACCGGTGATCGGCGAGGTCGGGGGCGGTGCTTGAACTCGGCGATCGGACTCGGCGTCGGCCCTACTTCTTCGGCGCGAGCGGAGCCGGAGCGGGCATCAGCGTGGGCTCGCCGTTGCCGGAGCCCTGCTGCTGCTGGTCGGCATCGACGATCCGGTAGTTCTTCACGCTGCGCTCGTCGAACTCGAACGACTTGGCATCGACCGGCGCCTTGAAGTCGGGCGCGTAAAACCGGAAGTGGTTCACGTTGTTCGAGGAGTCGATGATGATCGACTGCGTGACGTGAAAGTCCGCCGGGCTGACGACCAGAAACAGATTCTTGTACTGAGCCGAGGGCTTCTTCGGAGTCAGCTTCAGCGTGATCTCCTCCTTGCCGCCGTACTTGCCGGTCTTGTCGAGCTCGGCGTTGAACTCGGCCTTGAGGTCGCCCTTGCCGTAGAGGAACGAGATCGCAACCGGCATCAGATCGTTCTGCAGGTTCTTCTTCACGACCTGCTTGTTGTCGTGCTCGACCATGTAGAGGTAGGAGCCGTTCGAGATGAACGACTTCTTGACCTCGACCTTGGTCTTCTTCTTGTCGTAGTAGTCCCAGCGCATCTTGCCGGGCTTCTGGATCCACAGCTTGCCATCGCTCTGCTTGGTGCTGCCGAACGTGTCGTAGGTGACCGACTGCCGGAACAGCGCGGTGACTTGATTGATCGAGGCGTAAAACTTCTGGATGTTGTCGACCGACGCCGCGGCACTGACCTCGGTGGCTGCGCTACCCACCGCCGCGCCGGTGGGCGTGGCGACGGCCACGACGATCGCCGGCTGGGTCACGGGCGCGGCGGTGGGCGAGGAAGCCCCGAGGAATGCGCGAGTCAGAATGCCGATGAGGTTCATGGTGTCTGGTCCTTGGACGCGCCGTGCGGCCGGGGGATTCATGCCTGGAAGTCGTTGACTTTGCTGGTGGTAGCACGGGCAGGCGTTCGATACCCTATGCGCAATGAGACCGGTCTGGGCGCTCGTGACATTCCTCGGATGCACTGGCGGGAACGCCAATCAGCCCGGTCCGAGACCACCCACGCCGGATACGCCGCACGGCGAGCTCGCCGCTGATGCCCTGTTCGTACCGACGTACGGCAAGGCCGAGCTGCAGAAGGCGCTGATCGCGGAGCGCGGCGCGGAGGCCACTGGAGAGCGGGTGGTCGGTGAGCTCGAGGCGACTGCCACGAGTGGTCCGGACGCCGACCGGCTACGGGTCGCGCGCGCGGATCTCGAGGTCCGGCGACGCTTCATCCAGTCGCTCGAGGCGTGCGAGGCATCGGGTCATGCATGCCCACCGCGCCTCGACGATCCGACGTGGTCGTTCGATCCGGATCCCGATGTGGTCGTCGCGCCGAAGGTCGATGCGGATCTGCGGTTCGACCTCAAGAGCTGGCAAAGGCTGTCGGCCGAGATGTTCGGCCGCGCGTGTGCGTGCCGCACGATCGCGTGCGTGGACTCGGTAGGTGTAGCGATCGATCAGCTCGAGAAGCGGCCGATGGCGGAGGTCGAGGGCGACGAGACGGCGAGCCTGTCGATCACACGCGCGCGCGAATGTCTGTTCCGGCTCCGCGGCAAGCGAGCAACGCCGGGTGGGCCACCTCCGGCGATCGACTAGGCAGCGACGAGCACTTCGCGCTTGTTCGTGTGGTCCGGCGAGCTGACCACGCCCTGCTTTTCCATCTCCTCGACGATCCGCGCCGCACGGTTGTAGCCGATGCGCAGCTGGCGCTGCACCCACGAGATCGAGGCGTTGCGGGTGGTGGTGACGATGTACACGGCCTTGTCGTACATATCGTCGTCGGACTTGCCGGGCGAGCCGCCGATATCCGGGTTGCCTTCGCCCTCCTCGTCGCGCGGCTTGAGGATGTCGAGGTTGTAGACCGGGCGTGCCTGGGTCTTCAGGTGGTTGACGACGCGCTGGATCTCTTCCTCATCGACGTAGCAGCCGTGGAACCGCTGCGGTGCGCCGCCGCGATCGGAGAACAGCATGTCGCCGGCACCGAGCAGGGCCTCGGCACCGTTCTGGTCGAGGATGGTGCGCGAATCGATCTTCGACGTGACGTGGAACGCGATGCGCGACGGGAAGTTCGCCTTGATGAGGCCGGTGATGACGTCGACCGATGGACGCTGGGTCGCGAGGATCAGGTGGATGCCGGCGGCGCGCGCCTTCTGGGCGATCCGAGCCACGCTGGTCTCGACTTCCTTCGGTGCACACATCATGAGGTCGGCGAACTCGTCGATCACCACGACGATGAACGGCAGCCGGTGCTGCGGCGCGGTCACGATCTTCTCGCGGCGGTCGGCGTCCTGGGGGCTGTCGGAGTCGACCGCCTTGTTGACGTCGTCCTCGATCGCGGCGGCGGCAGCGTCGGCCGCGGCGCGCAGCTTGTCGGCCTCGAGCTTCGCGAGCTGCTTGCCGATCTTCTCGTTGTAGGTGGAGATGTCGCGGACGCCCATCGTCGCGAGCATGTCGTAGCGGCGCTCCATCTCCTCGACAGCCCAGCGCAGCGCGAGGTTCGCCTTCTTCGGATCGGTGACCACCGGGAGGAGGAGGTGCGGGATGCCCTCGTAGATCGACAGCTCGAGCATCTTCGGATCGATCATGATCATCCGGACGTCCTCGGGGCTGCAGTGATAGAGCAGGCTCGAGATCATCGCGTTGACCGCGACCGACTTGCCGGAGCCGGTGGTGCCGGCGACCAGCAGGTGAGGCATGCGGGCGAGATCGACGACGGCCGGGCCGCCCTCGATGTCCTTGCCGAGCGCCATCGGCAGCTTCATGCGGCCCTTGCGGAACATGTCGTCGGCGAGGATCTCCTTGATGAAGACCTTCTCGCGGCTCTTGTTCGGGACCTCGATCCCGACGGCGGCCTTGCCCGGGATCGGCGCGACGATGCGAACGCGGAGTGCTTCGAGCGCGAGCGCCAGATCGTCGGTGAGGTTGACGATCTTGTTGACGCGGGTGCCGGGAGCCGGCGCGAACTCGTACATCGTGACCACCGGACCGGGCCGGATCGCGACGACGTCGCCCTTCACGCCATAGTTCTCGAGCGTGTGGGTCAGCTTGGCCGAGAGCTCGAGCATCGCGGTCTTGTCGATCGCGTTCTGGCTGTTGGAGTCGTAGTTGAGGAGTTGGATCGAGGGCAGCTGGTAATCGCCCTCGCCGAGCTTGATGAAGGAGGCGCGGTCGGCATCCGCCGCCTTCTCCTTGGCAGCCATCTCCGCCTTGTCGGCGTGCTTGAACCGCGGTTCGACGATCAACGGACCACCGGCGGCGCCCGCAGCGGGCTCCGAGGCGGCGGACGTCACGACCAGTTCGTCGTCGACGATCATCGCCTGCGGCTTCTGATCGTTGGCGACCTCGGGAGCCTTGGTGCCCTGCGGGAACCGCGTGCGCTTCGGCTTTGCGGCCGGAACCTCGTCGGGAGATGCAGCGACGGTGTCCTGGCCGGCGGGGCCGGGCACCACGAGATCGATCTCGGTGACCTGGATCGCGCGCTTCTTGCGCTTGGGCTCGCCGGCCGCGCCGCGCTCGATGATCGCCGGCTCGCGGCTGCCTTCGTCGGCGCCGACCTCGAGCAGGTCGTCCTCGGTGACCTCGTCGTCGTCGTCGTCCTCGTCGTCACTGCCGCGCTCGGGCAGCATCGCGCGGAAGACGTCCCCCCAGAACCGGCCGACCGCGAACGTCGCGGCCCGCAGTGCACGACCCACGGCGCGGAGGCCGGCGCCGATGAAGTGAAGGACATCACGTATGCGCAGGGGCGTGGCCACCACGGCGGCGACCACGAGGCCGACGCACGCGAGCATCGCGGTGCCCGCCGTACTGATCATCGCGCGCAGGATCTCCGCGAGGTTCTCGCCGATCGCGCCACCCGGGCCGTGACCCATCACCCGGTACCCGGAGGCGGCGAGGTGCGCGAGCATGGCGAGCGAGATCACGCCGATCACGCTGCCCGCTGCGACCGAGGCCGGCATCACCGGGTCGCACTCGATCAGCATGCGAACCGCTGCCACCGCCGCGAGGCCGATCAGCAGATAGCCGCAGACCCCCGCGAGGCCGTAGTACGCGCCCGCGCTGGCCCGTCCGAACGGACCCATCACGAGCCGACCGGCCTGCAGCGACACCATCGCGACCAGGAGAAATAGCGCCACACCGAGGGCGATCACGCCGATCACCTCGTTGCGTCGCTCGGACCCTGTCCGCGAGCTGCTGTCCGAAGTGTCTCGATTCTTTCGGCTTTTGGACATAGAATGCTCCCAAAACTCCCAGGAGTACCTTATCCTACATTCCCCCCTATCGGATCCAAAGTTTTTCGACACGGCTGTGACTCAACGCGTCATGGCGTGGCTGTGCGAGTCTGGTGAATGGTGTCGCGCGACCCGGTCGCTGACCTGCGGCGGCGGCTGGGAACGGCCTTCCGATCGCCGGCGACCATGCGCTCGGTCGTGCGCGCGTGGTGGAGCGAGCACGGGTTCGCGGATCACCCGGCGAGCGTCGGCAAGCGGGTCGCGCACGCGCTGCTCGAGCGAAGGACGATCGAGGACAAGCTCGCCGCGATCATCGTGCTCGGCGAGCTGCTCGTCGATCAGCTCCGCGCATCCGACCTGCCTGGCTTCGCGCGGTTGTTCGCGCGCCGTCACCTTGAGGATGACGTGATCGTGGACGCGTTCGCGGCCCGCGTGCTCGGCAGCTTGCTCGAGCGCGAGGCGGGACGCGGCGAGGTGATCCGCGGGCTGGCCCAGTGGCGCACCGCCCGTACGATCTGGCAGCGGCGGGCCGCGTGCGTCGCGTTCGCGCGGCTCGCGCCGCTCGGTGATGCGGTGCCGACGCTCACCGGTGCGATCCTCGTGGTCTGCGCGAGCGTCGTGTGGTCGCACGAGGCGTTCGATCAGTCGGCCGTGGCGGTCGTGCTCCGCGAGCTGTCGCGCGCCGAGCCGGTCTGCGTCGAGGCGTTCATCCGCCGCTATGCGCGGTTGATGTCGAAGGCGTGCGCTCGACAGGCGGTCTCGAAGCTCCCCGCCGCACGGCGCGCGGAGCTGATCGCGCATCACCGTCGAGCGACGACGATCCGGCGCTGATTCCGTCGCGCGACTGTCCGTCCGCATCGAGGTGCTCTACGATGCCCGGATGGCTGATCCTGGCGCCAGCGCCGCAGAGCTCGCCGGATTGGAGCGCTGGCTCCAGCGCCCCATCCCGCACTCCCTGCGGGAGTTGCTCGAGAAGTCCAACGGCCGCTTCGTTCCGCCGTCCCTGATGCTCTATTCGGCAGCGGCAATCGCCGAGCGCAACGGAACCTTCGAGGTCGAGCGCTATGCGCCGGGTCACCTGACGATCGGTGACGACAGTGGCGGGCGCGCCATCATGCTTCAGCTCGCGGAGGAGCCGGGCGCGGTGCTCATCGTCGACCACGGCGATATGACCCCGCGTGGGATGCAGCGGATCGCGAGCAGTCTGGCCAGCTGGGCGAGTGCGGGGTTCCCCCTGGGATAGCGGGGCCGGTGGTTCAGTGACAGCCGCCGAGGACGACCTCGCCCCCATCGGGGAAGTCGCAGCGGATCGCGCCGCAGGTACCGACCAAGAGCGTCTCGCGAAACGCGTCCGGATCGCAGGCGTAGGCGCACGAGCCGGTCTGCGGCAACGCTCCGCACTCGCGCAAGCCTGGTACCGCGGTCCGCGCCCTCGCGAACGCGCCACCGCCGAGCGGGATCCACTCGTTGTTATCGAGCGTGTGCTGCATGTCCTTGTCACAGCCCGTCGGGCAGATGACCTTCTGCACGGTCGGGCCCGGGAGGGCAGCTCCCTCGTAGCTCGACTCGTTCTCTGCACACGCAGCGAGCGACAGGATCATCGAAGACGCGAACAACATCGAGGTGCGCATACGTGCTCCTTGCTGACAGGAACCGATCCGTCGGCGGCGATCGCAGATCACCGAACAACACACACGACTCCCCTTGATATGGATCGCAGCTAGCAGTTCGCCAGGGTGCGACATCGAGATTTTGGATGCAGAATTTTCACGTTTTGGGTCGCAGCCGCGAGCCCCTGCTGGCGCACGACGAGATAGACCTCGATCTGCAGGGGCTGTATCGCAGCACCGGCTTCGTTGCCGGTGATCGGCTCGTCGTCTGGTACTCGCAGCAGTACCGCGAGTGATCAGCCGTCGCTCGGGATTGCCTCGACGAGCTCGCTGGCCTCGGTGTCGGCCTCGAGGCCCTCGACGTTGGCGTCGAAGTCGCCGTCGATCTCCGCCTCACTGCTGGTGACCGCGGGACCGCCGGCCTCCTCGCGCTCGCGCTGGCGGAAGTAATCGAACACCTGCGTGGCGGCCTTCTTGTTCATGCCGGGCGCCTTGGCGAGCTCCTCGACTCCGGCGAGCCGTACGGCGCGGACGCTGCCGAAGTGCTTGAGCAGCCGCTGCCGTCGGGTGGCACCGATGCCGGGGATCGTGTCGAGCTCGCTGCGCAGCGTGGCCTTGCTGCGGCGATCCTGATGGAACGTGTTCGCGAACCGGTGCGCCTCGTCGCGGATCCGCGCCAGCACGTACAGCTCGGGCGAGTTGGCGCGCAGGGCGATCGAGTCCTTGATGTTGCGCCGGTAGATCCGGTCGGGTGCGCTGCCCGCCTCGAGCTCGCGCTCCTTCGCGAGGCCGATCACCTCGAGGCCGGAGTCGCCCCCGACCGGGATTCCGAGATCCTGGAGCGCGGCCACGGCCATCGCGAGCTGGCCCTTGCCGCCGTCGATGACGAGCAGGTCGGGCGCGGCCCACGCGGGATCGTCTTCGCCGCTCTGCACGCGCACGCGCTTGAACCGGCGAGTCAGTACCTCGTACATCGCGGCGAAGTCATTGTTCTCGACGCTGCGAACCTTGAACTTGCGATACAGCGAGCGCGCGGGCACGCCGTCGACGAACGTCACCATCGAGGCGACCGTATCGGTGCCCGAGATGTGCGCGATGTCGAAGCACTCGATCCGGCGCGGCGCGCGCTTGAGCTCGAGATGTTTCGCGACCTTGTCGAGCAGCGCGTCGATATCGGCGTCCTTGCCGCGGCGCGAGACCGCCGATGCCGCGGCGTTGCGATCGGCGAGCTCGACGAGCTTCGCGCGCACACCGCGACGGGGCTCGAGGATCTTGACTTTCTTGCCGCGCGCGGTACCGAGCCACTCGGCGAGCACCTCGGTGTCCTCGAGCTCGACGCCGACCACGACCTCGTCGGGGATGTAGGTGCCGGTCGCGTAGTACTGCTGGAGGTGCTCCCCGATCACCGCGGCATCGGGCAGCTCCTGATCCTTCTGCGAGAACGCACGACGACCGACCAGCTTGCCGGCGCGCACGAACAGCACCACGACCTCGACCACGTCCGCCTCGCGGAACAGGCCCCATACGTCCTGATCGACGAAGTCGTCCTGCACGATGTTCTGCTTCGCGAGCGTGCGCTCGACCGCATCGATCGAATCACGCAACACCGCGGCGACCTCGAAGTCCTCGCGCTGGGAGCGAGCGGCCATGCGGCCGCGTAGCCGCGAGACCAGCTCGGCGTTCTTGCCGGAGAGGAACATCTTCACGTCCTCGACCTGCTCGCCGTACGAGGCCGGGGTGACGTCGATCGCGCACGGTCCCGAGCAGCGCTTGATCTGATACTGGAGGCACGGACGGCCGCGCGTCTCGAGCACGTGGTCGGTGCAGGTGCGGAGCTGGAAGTGGCGATTCAGCGTGCGCAGCGTCTCGCGAGCGCCGGTGGCCGAGTGATACGGACCGTAGTAGTTCGCATGATCATCGCGGATGTTGCGGACCACCTCGACGCGCGGAAACTGCTCGCGCTTGGTGCCATTCGCCTCCGGATCCACGAGCCGCAGCACCAGGTACTGCTTGTCGTCGCGCAGCTTGACGTTGAACTTCGGCTGATGTTTCTTGATCAGGTGGTTCTCGAGGAGCAGCGCTTCCTTCGAGGACGACACGACGATCGTCTCGACGTCGGTGACCGCGCGCCCGAGGAACCCGGCGGCGACGAAGAATCGCTCGTCACCGCCTTCTCGAAAGTACTGCCGCACCCGGTTCCGCAGGTTCTTCGCCTTGCCGACGTAGACCACCGTGCCCTTGGCGTCCTTGAACAGATAGACGCCGGGCTGCATCGAGATGCGATCGAGGATCTCGCCGGCCAGCACGGGCGCACACCTTAGCCGGTGAGCCGGCGGTCCGCACCCGGTTCCCGTGGGACGTCACCGGGTTGCTCGTCGAGGGAGATCTCGAGCACGAGCCCGCCGTTCGTCCTCGCTGCTCGGGGTTGTGTTGCCGCCGATCCGGCAGCTCGGCCCTACCGAACAGCTAGCTCAGAACACGTGGAAGTCGTGCAGCGTCACGAGGATCATAACGACACCGAGCACCATGATGCCGCCCATGTGAACCATCGCTTCGATCTTCGGATTGGCGCGGCGCCGGGTGACCATCTCGTAGCCGAGGAACACCAGCCGCCCGCCGTCGAGCGCCGGCAGCGGGAACAGGTTGAACAGGCCGAGATAGACACTCAGCATCATCAGCAGCTTGATGCCCCACGCGAAGCCGGCCTGGAAGTGCTTCGTGAACTCCTCGACGATCCGCTTCGGGCCGCCCGGGTCCGCCTTCTGTGCGCCGGTGAAGA
>JAYUVX010000209.1:0-15222 GCA_043753855.1 Myxococcales bacterium
AGCCGGCCGATGCACAGCGGGCGGAACCCATTCGGATCACGCACGCCGATCATCTTCTCGTCGCTGGTCAGCAGGATCAGCGAGTACGCACCGCGGACGCGCTTCAGCGCGGTCTGCAGCTTGCCGAGGACGTCGGGTTCCTTGGCCTTCGCCATGAGGTGGACGATCACCTCGGTGTCGCTGGAGGTCTGGAAGATCGATCCGGCGACCTCGAGCTCGGCGCGAAGCTCGTTCGCGTTGACCAGGTTGCCGTTATGGGCGATCGAGATCGCTCCGCCGGAGTACTCGAACACGAACGGCTGGGCGTTGCGGAGCTCGGAGCTCCCGGCCGTGGAGTAGCGAACGTGGCCGATGGCGGTCCGGCCCGGAAGCCTGGCCAGGATGTCGCGGTTGAACGCGTCGGAGACCAGCTCCATGGCCACGTGGCGGCGGAGCTTTCCATCCTCGGCGGCTACCAGGCCGGCAGACTCCTGTCCGCGGTGCTGCAGGGCGTGCATGCCCAGGTACCCGATGTTGGAGGCCTCGTCATGTCCATGGATGCCGAAGACGCCACACATGCGCCCCATCTACCACGCGGGGGTGATCGCCCCTAGCAAACTTGTGGATCTGGCCGAGTTAGCTTACCTTTTTGCGAACGTGCCACGTCTCCTCTGGCGCGATGCGCAAGGCATCGAGGGCTCGCTCGATCTCGCATCTGCCGAGATCAGGGTCGGCCGCGCCATGGACTGTGCAATTCGCACCGATGACGCGATGGTGTCTCGCCATCACGCGCGGATCTTCTGGGGGGGCGGCGGCTACGTGCTCGAGGATCTGTCCTCAGCCAATGGCGTGTACTTCCAGGAGCAGCGGGCCCAGAGCCACCTGTTCAAGCATGGCGATGCGGTCCGCTGCGGCAGTCTGTGGTTGCGATTCGTCGACACCTCCGCCGCTGGGGCCGGTGCCGGCCCGACTCCGGCCGCCGCGGGCCCTGCCCCCGGCGCGCCAACGCCAACGCCGATGATGCAGCATCCGGGCATGGGCGCGATCGCCCCCGCCGGCACGACCGGTCACGTCTCCGCCATCGGCCCGGCGGCCATCGCGCCGCAGACCGCCGAGTCCGACGCCGAGATCCGCGTGTTGCGCCGCCGCGTCGAGCAGCTGCAGACCGAGCTCCGGGTGTATCGCACCAACAAGTTCAGTCAGGACACCGCGCGCAAGATGGAGGATCTCGAGAGCGATCTCTCGACGCTGGAGATCGAGCGCGACAACCTGAAGAACCGGCTCGACCGCGCCGAGCAGCAACTCACCACCGAGGGCGGCAGCGTCAAGGTTCGCCGCGCGCTCGAGATCGCCGCCGCCGCCACCGAGACCTCCGCCTCGCTCAACGACCTGCTGTCCAGCCTCCGCATCGAGGTGATGGCCGCCGAGGGGGAGTTCGAGCAGTTCGCCAGCGCGTTGCCGCGCGCGAGCTTCGAGCTGATCCGCCAGTCGATGAAGGAAGCGGCCGGGCACTGCGACGCCGCCCGCGAGATGCTCCGCAAGCTCCGCGAAGTCGCCGAGTAGCCCGCGCTTCGTTACAGGTTCGGGAAGTAATCGAGCCCGAGATACAGCGCGCCGTGCGCGATCGTCAAAAACGCCGCCATCCATAGCGTGGCCATCAGGCCCTGGATCTCGAACCAGGTCTTCTCAGACTTCCGCTTCTGGTGGAGCTTCTCGAAGACTTTGACGGTGCCGAGCAGGAACAGCATGTTCACGACCAACGGCATCACGAAGCCGGCAACACCGAGCGTGGCGACGTTCAGGATCGGCGTGAGCAGCCAGTACACGCCGGTGTTGAGCAGGGCGAACACCAGGGCGATCAATGGGGTCGCCCACTTGTTGCGGATGACGATCTTGGGGTTCTTCCTCGCGGCCAAGAAGAACACCACGCCGAACACCACTAGCCGGATCGCCAGCTTGATCAAGACCACCACGGCCGGCGACATATGTGCAGTGTGACACGTCGATCCGCAGCGATCGAGCGGAGTTAGGCCCGGTCGAATGGATCCCGTGATTACAGTCACTCGACAACTGTCGCCAGTCGATTACAATTGAGCCATGGCGGATGACGTTGGTGCCGCGACCCTGAACCGAGTCGAACGTCGCGCCTCCGCCAAGAACCGGCGCCGCCGCGACGAGCTGTGGGTCGCGCTCTCGGCGCTGAGCGCCGCGATGCTCGCGTTGCCGTTCGCCGGGAACAGCTGGAACGGTCCCGAGGTCGCGTCGGTCCTCGCGGTGGCAGCGACCGCGATGCTCGCGGGCCAGCGCTGGGCGATCGCGCTGGTCGTGATCGCAGAGCTCTTGCTGGTGCCGACGGTCGTGCCGCGTGCGTTCGCAGGTGGTCAGCTGTCGATCGGAGTCGTTCATCTGATGTCGGTCGGGATGCTGGTCCCTGGCCTGCTCGCGATGCGGCGGGCTGCTGCCGCCCTCGTGCTGGTGACCGGGTGGCGTCGCACGCAGCGAACCTGCCGGCGATTCCACACGGCGCTGATCTTCACGTTGACGCTGGTGGGCCTGCTGCCGTTCCTGTGAGCGGCGCGCGGATCCGACGAACGAACAGCACCAGGCCGGGGATGATCACCGCCCAGATCAGCCCGAGGCCGAACATCGCGAGCACGCGATCGATGGTCTTGTTCCCGGTCCACTGCAGGTAGTGGATCCGGTACAGCCAGTCGATGCGGTCGGTATCGGGACCGCGCTGCGAGAGCCGCGCGTCGCCGCGGCTGAGCTCGACGGTCTGCCCGCCGGCGAACGCGAGCTCGAACAGCTCCCCGCGCGACGTGATGCTCGCGACGTCACCGTACGCGGCCCGATGCGGAGAGCGGCGGACCGCGTCGAGCGCGAGCGTGCGGGCATCGGGCTCCGACAGCGGCGAGCGGCGCTGCCCGGTGGAGGCATCGACGAGCGAGCCGCCGGCCTGCGTGGTCACCCGGTACAGCGGCCCGAGCGCCGTGTCGATCAGCTCGAGCCCGGTGACCTCGTCGCCGATGGTCGCGAGCGCGACGAGCTTGCCGGGGTGCAGCGCACCGCCGCGTTCGACCGAGAGCAGGTCGTACGCGCGACTCCAGCCCGGCTTGAGGTGGAACAGCAGGCCGGTGACCGACCACACCGCGAGCAGCACGACCAGCACCATCGCCAGCCAGCGATGCGCCTTGGCCCACCACATCGCGACTAGCCAACCCACTCGCGCGCGTTGCGGAACATCTTCATCCACGGGCTGTGCTCGAACGTCCACTCGGGCGGGTGCCACGACAGGTTCGCGGTCCGGAACACGCGCTCGGGATGCGGCATCATGATCGTGCAGCGGCCATCGGCGGTGGTCAGCGCCGCGATCCCGGCGGGCGAGCCGTTCGGATTCGCCGGGTACGTGGTGGCCACGGTCCCGTGGCCATCGACATAGCGGGCGGCGACCAGCCCGGAGCGGTCGATCGCAGCGAGCTCTCCGGTCGTGAGCTCCGCCCTGCCCTCGCCGTGCGCGTTCGCCACCGGGATCCGCGACCCCGCCATGCCGCGGAACAAGATCGACGGGCTGTCCTGGATCCCGAGCAGCACCACGCGCGCCTCGAACTGCTCCGAGCGGTTGCGAACGAACCGCGGCCAGTGCGCGGCGCCGGGGATCTGATCGGCGAGGTCCGCGAGCATCTGGCAGCCGTTGCACACGCCGAGCAAGAACGACGTGTCGCGCGCGAGAAAGCCGGCGAGCGCGGCCTTGGCGCGTTCGTTGTAGCGGAACGTGGACGCCCAGCCGCGACCCGCGCCGAGCACGTCGCCGAACGAGAACCCACCGCAAGCGACGGCGCCGCGGAACTCGGCGAGATCGAGGCGGCCCTCGATCAGATCCGTCATGTGGACGTCCACGGCGTCAAACCCGGCCTGCGTGAACGCCGCGGCCATCTCGATCTGACCGTTCACGCCCTGCTCGCGCAGGATCGCCACGCGCGGGCGGCGGCCCTTTGCGGGCACCGAGATCGTGTTCGGGTCGAACGTCAGCTGCGCGGTGAGCCCCGGTGCGTCGGCATCGAGCCGCACGGCGTGCTCCTCGGCGGCGCACGCCGGATCATCGCGACGCATCGCGAGCTGATGCGTGACGTGCGACCAGCGCCCACGCAAGGCCGTTCGCTCGGCGTCGACCACGACCGTGCCGGCGTGGATGACGCGGACCTTGGTTCCTTCCACCGCACGGCCGATCGGCACCACCCGTGCGCCGGCCGCGGTGAGGACGGCCGTCACCGAGGCAATGTTCGCGCTCTCGACCTCGACGATCGCGCCGAGCTCCTCGGCGAACAGCGCCGCGAACGGATCCGCGTGCACACCCGAGGTCTCGAGCTCGAGCGCGAGACCGGACGCGAACGCCATCTCGAGCGCGGTGACGATCAGGCCGCCATCCGAGCGATCGTGGTACGCGGCGAGCTTCCGGTTTCCAACGAGCTCCTGGA
The DNA here is from genome assembly GCA_043753855.1 of Myxococcales bacterium. Taxonomy (GTDB): domain Bacteria; phylum Myxococcota_A; class Polyangia; order Haliangiales; family Haliangiaceae; genus JABFXX01. The sequence goes on from JAYUVX010000209.1 coordinate 4,455, forward strand.
GCGCCGCGAACGTCGCGCCGAGGCGCCCTGGATCATCGAGATCCGGCGGCACATCGCCGAGCTGGCCGAACACCTGCGCGAGGCACGAGCCACCGAGCCGGCCCTGGCCGCCTGCGAGATCGACGAGCAGCAGCTCGTGGCCGTTGCCGCGTAGCTCCGGCGTGACAGCCAGCCGCACGTCGGTCGCCGGTCCGAAGGCGGTGACGACGAGGGTCACCGGGGAGACCACCGAGCGCGTGCTCGTCGGTCCCGCCGATGGATGCCGAGCGCCGTACGGCATCGAGACGAACGGCAACCCGCCCGGTCCGCCCGCTACCCGATCCGCGACCGAGTCGGCGGCCGACACGGCACCGGAGATCGAGAGGTCCGCGCGGATCTCGGCGGCCAGGTCGCCGGTGGGCGCTGGCGCGTTCCGCAGCCGCGCGAGCTCCTCGAGATCGAGCTGCTTCTGCGCGACGCGCTCCATCGCAGCGAGCTCGGCATCGAGGTCGCCATCGCTCGACGGGCGAGCCTTGGTCGAGACCTCGCGTTCGAGCGCGGCGAGCTCGGCTGCGCCATCGGGCGCCGCAGGTGTAGGCGCGGCCATCGGCGGCGCGGCCCACACGGTGCGCATCGACATCGAGTCCTTGCCGACGGGAATCGAGATGCCGAGCGCGATCGCGGTCTCGCTCGCGGCGCGGACGCCGGCATAAAGTCGCGCGTCCTCGCCGGGGTGCCCGGCAGCTGCCATCCAGTTGCACGACAGCTTGATCCGGCCGATCTCACCGATCGGTGCACCACCGAGGTTCGTGATCGCCTCGCCGATCGCGAGTCGCGACGCGGCCGCGGCGTCGAGCAGTGCGACCGGAGGCCGCTCGCCGATCGCCATCACTTCACCGGCGTGAGTGTCGAAGCCCGCGAGCGTGATACCGCAATCGGCGACCGGCACCTGGAACCGGCCGACCATCGAGTCGCGCGCGATCAAGCCGCCGACAGTGCGGTCACCGATCGTGACGAGGAACGTCTTGTCGGCCACCGTGGGCAGGCCGAGCACGCGATCGAGCGCGTCGGCCACCGTGGCGGTCCCGAGCTCGAGCTTCGCGCGCACCGGAGCCACAGTCTCCGCGTGCCGGGTCATCCGCGGCGCCTTGCCGAGCACGACCTCGAGCGGCAGATCGACCGGTGGCGGACCACCCGTACGATCGGCGACCGTCAGCCGGCGATCCGACGTGGCGATTCCGAGCTGAGCCCACGGCGCGCGCTCGCGAGCGCATAGCGCGGCGAACTGACCCACATGCGATGGATCGATCGCGAGCACGTAGCGCTCCTGCGCCTCGTTGCACCACAGCTCCAGCGGCGACAGATCACCCTCGCCGGTGGGGATCGCGCGCAGCTCCAGCGTCGCGCCGAGGCCGGCATCGTTGACCAGCTCCGGCATCGCGTTCGACAGCCCGCCCGCGCCGACATCGTGGATCGACAGGATCGGATTGCGGTCGCCGAGCGCCCAGCAGCGATCGATCACCTCCTGGCAGCGGCGCTCGATCTCCGCGTTGTCACGCTGCACCGACGCGAAGTCGAGCTCCTCCGCCGATGCACCCTGCGCCAGGGAGCTCGCTGCCCCACCGCCGAGGCCGATCAGGAACGCCGGGCCACCGAGGACGATCAGCGCCGCACCCGCGGGGACGCTGGCCTTCTCGACATGACCCGGCCGCACCGAGCCGATGCCGCCGGCGAGCATCACCGGCTTGTGATAGCCGCGCACCGTGCCGCTCGCCTCGGGATGCTCGTAGGTGCGAAAATAGCCGAGGATCGCCGGGCGGCCGAACTCGTTGTTGAAGGCGGCACCGCCGAGGGGGCCATCGACCATGATGTCGAGCGCGCTCGCGATCCGCGCCGGCGAGCCCACCCACTGCGCCGCGGGCGGCTCCCACGGCTCGAGTGCACCGGGGATTCGCAGATCGGAGACCGTGAAGCCGACGAGCCCTGCCTTCGGCTTGCCGCCGCGCCCGGTCGCGCCCTCGTCGCGGATCTCGCCACCAGAGCCGGTGGCTGCGCCGGGGAACGGCGAGATCGCGGTGGGGTGATTGTGGGTCTCGACCTTACCGAGGATGTTTACGGCCTCGCGGACGCCGGCGTACACGCCATCCTCGCGGGGGTAGAACCGCGTCGCCGGCGAGCCTTCGACCACCGCCGCATTGTCCTTGTAGGCGGACAGCGTGCCGGCCGGGCTCGCGGCGTGCGTGCGCTTGATCAGCTGGAACAGCGACGCATCCTGCGCGGTGCCGTCGACGAACCATTCGGCATTGAAGATCTTGTGGCGGCAGTGCTCGCTGTTGGCCTGCGCGAACATCATCAGCTCGACGTCCGTCGGATCGCGACCGAGCTCGCGGTAGCGCACCACCAGATAGTCAATCTCGTCCTCAGCGAGCGCGAGGCCGAGTCGCTTGCTCGCGGCCCGCAGCGTGGCGTGACCATCCGCACCGAGCGCCACGAACGCGAGACGTCGTGGCGCGCCGTGGCCGCCGAGCACGCGCGCGAGGTCCGCCTCGGAGGTGACCACGCTCTCGGTCATCCGGTCCGCGAGCGCGGCGCCGAGGCGGGCCAGGTCGCCGTGCCCGGTGATCCCGGACACCGTGTAGGCGATCGCGCGCTCGATGCGCGTCACGGCGGCGAGGCCGCACACCTGCGCGATGTCGGTCGCCTTCGAGGACCACGGCGAGGTGGTGCCGACCCGCGGCGTGACCCACACGGTGGCCCCGGCCGCACCGAGCGCGACTGCCGCGGTGGCATCGCTCGGGCCGTACGCGAGCATCTGCTCGAGCTGCGCTTGCTCCGGCGCGGTGAGCGGCCGCGCGACCTCGACGAGGTGCGTCCACCGTGCGCTGACGCCGATCGCGGCAGGAGCGACCGCCCGGATCTTCGCGAGCGCACGCGCCTGCCGTGCCGCGCTGAGAGCCGCGCGGCCACGGTGGTGGATCACGCAGCCCCCAGGGCCTGTGCGATGCGATCGATCGGATGGCCGGTATCGGGGACGAACGTCGAGCCGGTGACCAGCTCGTAGCTCGCGATGTATCGGCGCGCGGCCTCGAGCTTGACCTCGTCGGGCATGATCGGCGGCGGACCATCGCCCGACCAGTTCGCCTCTCCGGAGAGCCAGCGCCGGACGTATTCCTTGTCGAGGCTGCGCGGCTCCTCGCCACTCGCGAGCCGGGACTCGTAGTCGCTCGCGTACCAGTAGCGCGACGAATCCGGCGTGTGGATCTCGTCGATCACGGTGAGCGTGCCGTCGGGCGCCAGTCCCATCTCGTACTTGGTGTCGGCGAGGATCAACCCTTGCGCGGCGGCGTGGCGCTGGCCCTCCGCGAACAGCGCGGCGGCGATCTCGGCGGCGCGATCGAACAGTTCCGGATCGATCCGGCCCATCGCGAGCAGCTCGTCGCGCGAGACCGACACATCATGATCGCCCTTGGCCGCCTTCGTCGACGGCGTGAGGATCGGCGCCGGCAGCTTCTGGTTCTTGCTCATCTTGTCGGCGATGGCGTGACCGCAGAACGTGCGCGCGCCGGCCTCGTACGCCTTCCAGATCGAGGTCGACGTGACGCCGGTCAAGTAGCTACGCATCACCAGCTCGACTGGAAGTGGCTCGCACTCGCGCGCGATCATCACGTTCGGGTCCGGCACGCGGAGCATGTGGTTCGGCGCGATGTGCGCGGTCTTCTCGAACCAGAACCGCGCGAGCTGGTTCAGCACCTGTCCCTTCGACGGGATCGTACCGACCACCGCATCGAACGCGCTCAGGCGATCGGTGACGATGATGATCCGCTCGCCGCGCTCCTTGTCGATGTAGCAGTCACGAACCTTGCCGTCGTAGCGCGGCAGCCGGCGTCCACCGATCGTGGTGAACGGAGTCGCGTCGAGCGTATGGCGAAGCTGCTCCCGCAGCGTCGCATCGAGGTTGGCGACCGTCATGGCGTCCCTGACGTCCCTCTGAGGGCCCGCTCGAGGATGAACGGGACGTGGCGCAGGTGGTGGTCGAGATCGAACGCGGCGTCGAGCGCCGCCGCATCGAGCCGCTTCGAGACCTCGGCGTCAGCGCCGAGCAGCGCGCGGAACCGCCCCGGCTTGGCGCCGGTCTGGCCCTCGGCCGCATTCTCCGAGATCGCGGCGAGCGCCGAGCGCTGCACCATCACGTACGCCTCCTGGCGCGGCAGGCCGGAGCGAACCAGCGCGAGCAGCACGGCCTCGGAGAAGTACAGCCCGCCGGTGCGATCGAGGTTCGACTGCATCCGGTTCGCGTGGACCACGAGGCCCTCGATCAGGCTGGTCGCTCGAACGGTCATGAAGTCGGCGAGGATCGTGGCATCCGGCATCGCCACGCGCTCGACGCTCGAGTGCGAGATATCGCGCTCGTGCCACAGCGGCACGTCCTCGAGGCCTGCGCCCGCGTACGACCGCAGCAGCCGGGCGAGGCCGGTCAGGTTCTCGCTGAGGATCGGGTTCTTCTTGTGCGGCATCGCGGAGCTGCCCTTTTGCCCCTTGCCGAAACCTTCCTCCGCCTCGCCGACCTCGGTACGCTGCCAGTGCCGCACGCCGAGTGCGATCTGCTCGATCGCCGTGCCGAGCAGTGCGAGCGCGTTGAACACCTCGGCGTGGCGATCGCGGCCGACGATCTGGGTGGCCACCGTCTCGGGGCGCAGCCCGAGTGCGCCGAGAGCTTCTGCCTCGATCGACGGGTCGAGGTTGCCGTACACGCCGACCGCGCCCGCGATCTTGCCGACGCTGATCGCCTCCCTGGCGCGAGCGATCCGGGCCTCGGCGCGGGCGACCTCGGCGTGCCAGCGGGCGAACGTCAGCCCGGCGGTCACCGGCTCGGCGTGGATGCCGTGCGAGCGGCCGATCATCGCCGTCTTCGCGTGCTCGCGAGCGCGCTTCGCGAGCGCCGTCTTGAGTGCCGTGATGCGCGCGAGGATCTCGTCGAGTGCCCGCGCCGTCTGCAGGGCGAGCGAGGTATCGAGCACGTCGCTCGAGGTCATGCCGAGGTGCAGCCAGCGCGCCGGCTCGCCAGCGAGCTCCTCGACGTGGGTCAGAAACGCGATCACGTCGTGGCGCGTAGTCGCCTCGATCGTCAGGATCCGCTGAGGATCGAGCTTGCCCGCCGCAGCGGCACGAACCTTGGCGGCAGTCCCGGCGGGAACCGTGCCGAGGCGCTCCATCGCGGTGCAGGCGGCGAGCTCGATCTCGAGCCAGAGCTCGAACCGATACGTGTCCTCCCACAGCGCAGCGAGCTCGGGGCGACTGTATCGGGGGATCATCGTCGAGCCGTCTCTTACCAGGTCAGCGCGCGAGGAACCACACCGCGAGCATCACGACGGCAGCGACCATCACCGCCACCGATCCCCAGATCGCGTTGTCGCGGCGGCGCCGGGAGCGCGCTTCACGGGGGTCGTACGGCGGTGCGAGAAAGCCCACGCCCTTGGGGGGCGTCTGGTTCTGGCTCAGCTCCGACATCGCGCGCAGCCGGACCTCGGGGAGCGCTCGCACCGGCGGCTTGTCCCTGGGCGTGTCGGTCTTGGGATCCGTCGGCGTCTTCATCGACACCGCCTTGAACGACTCGCTGCGAGGCCCTGGCGCCAGCGGCAACCCGGGCGCGCGCACGCGGTTGGTGACCGTATCCTCCGGCGGCTGAGCCGGCTCCCAGCGGTTGGTGAGCGCCAGCTCGTGGACCGGCGGTGCGGGCTTGACCTTGCCCGGGTTGCGCTTGCCGATCACGGTCGCGAGCGGCGAACGCGCGGCCTCGTCCTCGATGACCACCTGGTTGGTCGACGGGCGCGGTTGCGTGCGCAGATCCTCTTCGTTGCCCGATGGATCGAAGCGCCGGGCTGGCTCGCGCATCCCGCTCGGCACCTCGGGATCGATCGTGGTGGCGTCCTCCGGGTAGGCATCGTCGTCATCGACATGGTCGCGGATCGTCTTCGCGAGGTCCGGATCGACGCCGCGTCGCGTGGTGACGCGAGCCAGGTTTCCGACTGTCGGCGGCTCGGGGCGCTGATGCGACGTGGGTTCGTCGTCGCGCTCGCTCGGCGGCTTGCGCCCGGCGCTCATCGCCCGGTCGACCCGAAGCCGCCTGCGCCGCGCTCGGTGGCGTCGAGCTCGTCGACCACGACCAGCTCCGCCTGAACGACCGGCGCGATCACGAGCTGCGCGATCCGATCGCGCGGGTTGATCGTCACGACGCTCTTGCCGTGGTTGATCAGCAGCACGGTGAGCGGTCCACGATAATCGCCGTCGAGCGTTCCGGGCGAGTTGACCAGCGTGATGCCATGGTCGCGTGCGAGGCCCGAGCGCGGGCGCAGCTGACCTTCGAAGCCGTCGGGCAGCGCGAATGCGAGGCCGGTGGAGATCGCGACGCGCTGGCCCGGATCGAGATCGATCGCCGCATCGATCGCCGCGCACAGATCGAGTCCCGCCGCCTTGGCGGTCTGGTACTGCGGGACCACAGCATCAGCGCGCAGCTTCTTGATCCGAACCCGCGGGGACATCGCGCAGATTTTATCCGAAATTGCCCCGAAACGCGGAAACGGCCCCGATCGCTCGAGGCCGCCATCCTCATCCGTCGATCAACCTAGATGATGTAGTTGTGGATCTCGTCCGCTCCCGGGTTGGCCTCGAGGGCCTCGCGGCGCGACAGCCGGATCTTGCCGTCGCGATCGACCTTGATGCACTTCACGACGACCTCCTCGCCCTCCTTGAGCACGTCCTCGACCGAGCGGATGCGCTCCTTGGAGACCTCGGAGATGTGCAGGAGACCGTCGGTGCCTGGCATGATCTCGACGAACGCGCCGATCTCGACGATCTTCTTGACGATGCCGTTGTAGAACTGGCCGACCTCGGGCTCCATCGTGAGGCCGGAGATCAGGGCCTGAGCCTGCTCGATGGCCTTCGAGTCCGACGAGGCGATCGACACCACGCCGTTGTCGGCGATATCGATCTGGGCGCCGGTCTGCTCCTGGATCGCGCGGATGGTCTTGCCACCGGGTCCGATGATGTCGCGGACCTTGTCGGGCTTGACCTGCACCGTGACGATGCGCGGCGCGTAGATCGAGACCTCGTCGCGAGCCGCGCTGATCGCCTGATCCATCTTCTCGAGGATGTGGAGGCGACCGGCCTTGGCCTGCGCGAGCGCCGTCTCGAGGATCTCGCGGGTCAGACCGTCGACCTTGATGTCCATCTGGAGCGCGCAGACGCCGCGGCGGGTACCGGTGACCTTGAAGTCCATGTCGCCGAGGTGATCCTCGTCGCCGAGGATGTCGGAGAGGATGACGTAGTCATCGCCTTCCTTCATGAGACCCATCGCGATGCCGGCGACCGGCGACTTGGTGGGAACGCCTGCGTCCATGAGAGCGAGCGAGCCGCCGCACACCGACGCCATCGACGACGAGCCGTTGCTCTCGAGGATGTCGGAGACCACGCGGATCGTGTACGGGAAGTCCTCGTACTCGGGCACGATCGCCTCGACCGAGCGCTCGGCGAGGAAGCCGTGACCGACCTCGCGGCGGGACTGGCCGCGAAGCATCTTCACTTCGCCCGTCGAGAACGGGGGGAAGTTGTAGTCCATGTAGAAGGTCTTCTTCTTGTCGCCGAGCAGCGTGTCGAGCTTCTTCTCGTCGTACTTGGTGCCGAGCGTGACCGCGACCAGCGCCTGGGTCTCACCACGGGTGAACAGCGCCGAGCCGTGCGCGCGGGGCAACACGCCGGTCTCCACGCTGATCGCGCGGATCTCGTCCGGCTTGCGGCCGTCGATGCGGGTGCGGGTCGTGATCGTGTGACCGCGCGCCCACTTCTTCTGGAGCTTCGCGAACGCCGCGTCGACGTCCTTGTTCTTGCCGGCCCACGGCGAGCCCTCGGCGGTGAGCGCCGTGCGGGTCTCGACGTGGAGCGAACCGATGCCCTCGCGGCGGAGCTTCTTGTCCTTGATCAGCGAGACCTCCTTGAGGCGGTCCCACGCGGACTCCTTGACCTTGGCGGCGAGTGCCTCGTCCGGAATCGGCGCCGTGAACGGACGCTTCTCCTTGCCGTTCGACGCGCGCAGGCGCTCCTGCAGCTCGATCAGCGGCTGGCAGGCCTTATGCGCGAACAGCAGGGCATCGATGATCGTGTCCTCCTGCAGCTCGTGCATCTCGCCCTCGACCATCATGATCGCGTCCTTGCTGGCCGCGACGATGATATCCATATCGCTCTTCTCGCGCTCGGCGAACGTCGGGTTCGCGACGAACTCGCCGTCGATGCGGCCGATGCGGATGCCCGCGAGCGGGCCGGCCCAGACGAGGTCCGAGAGGTGTACCGCGCACGACGCGGCCGTCATCGCCAGCACGTCGGTGGCGTTCACCTTGTCGAACGAGATCACGCTCGCGATGATCTGCGTGTCGATGAGCCAGCCCTTGGGGAACAGCGGGCGGATCGGGCGATCCATCAGGCGGCACACGAGGATCTCCTCGTTCGTGGTGCGACCCTCGCGACGGAAGAAGCTGCCGGGAACCTTGCCCGCCGAATAGAACTTCTCCTGGTACTCGCAGGTCAGCGGCATGAAGTCGATGTCGCGGGGCTGCGCGGAGCCCTGCGCGGTGACCAGCACCATCGAATCGCCGCAGCGAATGATCACCGAGCCAGAAGCCTGCTTGGCCCACTTGCCGGTCTCGATCGTAATTTCCTTGCCGCCGACAACGGCGGTGTCTCGAACGAATGCCATACGGTGTGTCTCCTACGGAAGAGTCACGTCGCCCTGGGCCGGTTCGAGAGTCGTGGCCTGGTCCCTCAGTCCAATCGCCCGAATCACTCGTTCGGGCGCCTCGACGGAACGATCAAACCTGGTCGAATCTCTGCTGCTTGCTGCGACGCTACGTGACGGGTTTCTAGCTACTTACCGGTGGGCGTTATGGCACAGCCGTTGGCGAAAACCAACTCCCGACGCCCGCCGGGTTCGCGAGCCGCCACAGGCAGTTGCGCGTTAGTGGCCGGGATCATGCGACTCCCTGCTGCGCCCTGCCAGCGAGCCGGGCCTTGCTAGGGCGCCGCGGATCCGGTCTTCTGTTGCTCGCGTAGGTCGGTGCGTTGCTGGTCGAGCGACGCGCGCTCCTCTGCGGTGATGTTGCCGCAGTCGAGCGTCAGATCGCCGGTCACCGCCGTGGCGCCGCTCGTACAGCGAAACGACAGCGTTCCGCGCCAGTACGCGGTGTTGTCGAGCCGCACACCGCCGCCCCAGCTTCGATCGAGCTTGGTGCAATCGAGCGGGTGGCCGGGCGTCGAGCCTTCTGGATCGTCGGCGTTGTAGTGGAGGCGCTTGTCCTCGAACCGCAGGGCGCCCTTCGCCGTCTCGAGGACGACGTAGGTCGACATCCCGTGATCGGGGCGGCACCGGGTGATCGTCACGGGCTGACCGCCGATCGACAGCGTGCCCCGAACTTCGGTCGACGCGGGCGTAGCAGCCTTGCCACTGCACCCGGCGAGCACCACTGCGAACGCGAGCTCGAACCCGCCGCGCACTAGCGGCGGAGGCCGAGGGTCTCGATCAGGTTGCGATAGCGCTCGAGATCCGTGCGCTTCAGGTAGTCGAGGAGCGCGCGGCGCTGACCGACCATGAGCAGCAGGCCGCGCCGGCTGTGGTGGTCCTTCGCATTGTTCTTGAGGTGCTCGGTGAGGTGGGTGACGCGCTCGGTGAGGAGGGCGACCTGTACCTCGGGCGACCCAGTGTCACCCTCGTGCTTCTGGAACTTCGCGACGATCTCGGACTTCTTGTGCGTCGAAAGAGACATGCTGCTACTCCGTCGCCAGCGGCCGCGTCCTGAATGGACCCGCGCCGTGGTCGAGGCGGAGATTGGGGGTAAACCCGCGCCGGGTCAAGCGGTCCGGACGGCGTGGAACACGCGGTCGTAGATGACCTTGCCGTCCTCGGCATGGACCACGGCGAGCAGGTCGCCGGCCTGGTCAATCATCTGGAACTGCACGAGATTCTCGGCGCCCAGCTGCTCGAGGCTGAACTGCACGCCGTTGCGCGCGTGGCGGTCCTTGTCGGCCGGAATGACGATCCTCGGCAGATCGGTGGCGGCGGTCAGCGGGACCAGGTGGGGGCCGACGTCGATCTGGCCGACCTGGTCGAGCCGTACGGCCTGCGCGATCGAGAACCGGCCACTCTGCGTGCGACGGAGCGCCGTGAGGTGCGCGCCCGCTCCGACATCGGTGCCGAGATCCGCGACCAGGCTGCGAACGTAGGTCCCCTTGCTGCACGCGATGAGCAGCGTGAACCGCGGCGGCTCGAACGCGATCAGCTCGAGGCGATCGACGCGGATCTTGCGCGGTGCACGCTCGACCTCCTCGCCGGCCCGCGCGCGCCGGTACAGCCGCACGCCGTCCTGCTTGATCGCCGAGTACATCGGCGGAATCTGCTCCTGCTCGCCCATCCTCGCGGCGATCGCAACGAGCAACGCGTCCCGCGTGACGGCCACCTCACGCTGCGCGGTGACGGCGCCGGTGCGATCGAGCGTGTCGGTCTCCACGCCGAACAGCCCTTCCGCGGTGTACGCCTTGTCATCCGCGAGCAGATACGAGGCGAGCTTCGTGGCTTCGCCCAGGCAGATCGCGAGCACGCCGGTCGCCATCGGATCGAGCGTGCCGCCATGACCCGCCCGGCTCGCATGCAGCGCATGCTTCACCCGCTCGACCGCATGCGCGGACGACACCCCCTCGGGCTTGTCGACGACCAGGACTCCGTGCACGCGCGGTCACTCCATCAGGG
>JAYUVX010000210.1:0-5028 GCA_043753855.1 Myxococcales bacterium
CCGACCTACGCACGCAAGCAACCCAAGCGCACGAAGGCATCCCGCCCATACAGTGGGAGCACGCTTCGCGGAATCTACGCGAAGCTTCGCCAGATCATCCGTGCGGCGTGCGCTCGTCACCGGGTGCCGAATCCCTGTGAGGGCGTGCGCGCCCCCAAGACGTCGCGACCAAGAGCCAACTATCTCCGGGCTGATGAAGCTCGGCGAGTGTTGGCGTGGATCCGCGAGCACGCGCCGCAATGGTACGCAGCCGTGTTGCTTGACCTGACCACTGGTCTCCGGTGGTCGGAGTTGAGTGCGCTCAAATGGAGCGACGTGGACGAGAGCGACGGCGTGATCCGTGTGGTGCGGAACCAGTACAAGGGATTGCTTCAGGACTCGACCAAAACGGGCGAGGACGAGAGCGACCCCCGAGAGGTTCCGCTTCACCCGGAGGTCGCTACGGCATTGCGTGAGCATCGCCAGCGGTTGATCAAGGATCAGCACCCGGGACTCTCCGAGGGTTGGATCTTTGCGAGCCGTACCGGTGAGCTTCGCAAAGGCTCGCCGATCAGCGACCTGCTACGTGATGCATGCGCGGCGTGCAACACGAAGATCCGCGTCACCACCCACGGGTTGCGTCACACGGGAAACGATCTGATTCGGCGTGTCGCAAGCGGCGTGGTCACCCGGTCGATCATCGGCCACGCTACCGAGGACATGAACCGCCGTTATTCCCACGTGGACGATCAGGAAAAGCACACAGCCGTGATGGCTGCGTTCGGTGGCGTCCTCGGAGTCACTGGGGGGATCAAAGGGGGGGAGGGCGTTCCAGTCCCCTCGTCCTCGTCGGAGAAACGTGGTTAAAGGGCATTACCACGAGATGCCCGGCTCCGGTCCACTCGTCGTCGCTGCCCTCTCGGGCGGAGTCGACAGCGCCACGGCGGCGGCGCTGCTCGTCGAGCAGGGATACCAGGTCGTCGGCATGACGATGCGGCTGTACGACGCGCGAGGAACGGCGGCGTCATCGGGTGGGCGGTGCTGTGGACCGCGCGACGTCGAGGATGCACGTGCGGTGTCGGCGCACCTCGGCATTCCGTTCTACGTGGTCGACCTCAGCGCCGAGTTCACCGCCGCCGTGGTCGAGGACTTCGTCGAGGCATACCTCGCGGGCGAGACGCCCAACCCGTGCGTGAAGTGCAACCAGCACATCAAGTTCACGCCGCTGCTCGAGCGAGCGCGCGCGATCGGGGCAGACGTGCTGGTCACCGGGCACTACGCGCAGATCATCGATGTCGGCGGCGAGCACAGCCTCCGCCGCGGCGTGGATGCCGGCAAGGATCAGTCGTACTTCCTGTTCTCGATGCCGGTCGCGGAGCTGCCGCACGTGCGGTTTCCGCTCGGCGGGATGACGAAGGATCAGGTGCGTGCCCACGCTCTGCGCCTCGGGCTTCCCAACGCGCAGAAGGCGGAGTCGCAGGAGATCTGCTTCGTGCCCGATGGCGACCATGCGGGGTTCGTCTCCGCGCAGGCACTGAAGCGCGGGCGTTCGCTGCCCGCCGCGGGATCGATCGTCGATGCCGCGGGCACCGTGCTCGGCCGCCACGAGGGCACGCACCGGTTCACGCTGGGCCAACATCGCGGCCTCGGCAACCTGACGATCCGCGACAAGCTGTACGTGACGGCGATCGATCCGGCGCGGGCGGAGGTCGTGGTGGGGCCGAAGGCGGCCGCCGAGACCACCGAGCTCGTGATCCGCGATCTACGCTGGCTCTCGGCGCCGCGCGCAACGCTCACGGCGTCGGTGCAGGTTCGCCATCGCGGCGTTCCGATCCGCGCCGAGGTCTCGATCGAAGGCGATCGCGCGCGCGTTCGCCTCGCCGAGCCCACGGTCGCCGCGCATGGCCAGGCCGCGGTGATCTACGACGGCGATCGCGTGCTCGCAGGCGGCTGGCTAGCTCAGTAGCAGCTCGATCTCGGGGATCGCCGCATACGCGATCTTCCACGCCGGATCGATCAACGCGTCGAGCTTGCGCTTCGCCGAGAGCCGGCCGCGCTCGCGGACGATCGCCGCGCGCTCGAGCTCTCCGTTGGCGCGCAGCACCTCGTGGCACGCGACGTAGATCTCCTCCTCGGCACCCTCGAGCACCCTCTGCTGGTCGAGCAGCTGCAGCGCGCGATTTGCGAGCTCGACGGCCTCCGCGAGCCGGCCGCCGAGCCGGGATGTGGCGAGGGCCTGCCGCGCGGTGCCCTGGATCGCGTACCCGACGAGCGTGGCCTGCTGCGCGACCGCGGTCCCCTCTGCCGCGTCCCGCACCGCCGATGCGAACGCACCCCGGCGCAGCTGCGCACCCGCGCGCGCGACCAGCGCGTTCGCCTCGAGATATCGCGCGCCGAGCCTACGGGCTTCGGCGAGCGCCTCCTCGATCATGAACATGCCGTGGTTGCCGTTGCGCCGGAGGTCGCAGACGCCCGCGTAGATCAGGCAGTCGGTACGGCTCCACCGCGCCTGTGTGCGCGACAGGATCTCGAGCGCCTCCGCGAACGTGGCGGCGGCCTGATCATAGAGCCCGACCTCGAGCTGGATGATGCCCGCCACGGTGAGCGCATCACCCTCGCGGCCGCGATCGCCGTAGCGCTGGCACAGCTCGAGCGAGCGGCGCGCAGAGGTCATCGCCGCGGTGAAGTTGCCGAGGCACATTTCGATCACGGCCACGGGGTTGGTCACGATCCGCTCGAGCCACGGATCTTGGGTCATGTCGATCAGCGAGACCACCGGCTCGCGCGACAGTGCGGTCTCGACGGCGTCCGCGATCTCTCTCGATACCCTCGGATCGAGCGTGTCGATCCGCGGCGGGCGTGTGGTTCGTACCGCTTCGAGGATCGCCTTGACGTTCGGACCTCGGTACAGCGGCAGCCCCGTGAACATCTCCCACGCGATGATGCCGAGCGCGAACACGTCCGCCGCGGCGGTGGGCGGCTCGCCGAGTGTCTGCTCCGGCGCCATGTAGCGCGGCTTGCCGCGCAGCCGACGGCGCTCGAGCGCGGAGGAAAACGAGGCGCGTGCGATGCCGAAGTCGAGGATCTTCACGTAGCCGTCGGTCGACAGCATCACATTCGACGGCGACACGTCGCAATGAACGATGCCGAGCGCCCCGCCATAGCCATCGGTCTTGCGATGCGCGTAATCGAGCCCCGCTGCGACCGCTGAGACGATGAATGCCGATACCTCCATCGGTGGGCATGAGGTCGCGCGAGGTTGCCTGGCCCATCGCCGTCCGCAGATCCTTGCCCTCGATCAGCTCCATCGCGAGGAACAGCTCGCCATCCGCCTTCCCGAAATCGAACACCTGGACGATATTGCAGTGGGTTAGTACTACTGAGCCGAAAACTTGGCCGCCGATCTCCCTCGCGCGCCGAGTGCGGCAGGATTCGCTTGAGCGCCTGTACCTTCTCGAAGCCCGCGATGCCGACGGTCTTGACCTTGTAGACGTCGGCCATCCCGCCCTGCGCGATCGTCTCGAGGACGCGATACTTCCCGAAGCGCTCGCGCAGCGCATCCACAGCGCCGAGGGTAGCATGGGTCGTGCCCGACTACTCAGAGCTGGAGGCCGTGCTCGGCCACACGTTCCGCGATCGCGTACTGCTCGAACAGGCGCTACGCCACGCGAGCTGGTGCAACGAGCAACCCAACCCCGACACCAAGCTCGAGGACAACGAGCGGCTCGAGTTTCTCGGCGACGCGGTGCTCGATCTCGTGGTCGGTCATCGCCTGATGACGCGCTATCCGCAGCTGCGCGAAGGCGAGCTCAGCGTGACGCGCGCACAGGTGGTGAGCGAGGCCGGCCTCAGCGAGGTCGCGGCACAGCTGGGGCTTGGCGCCTGGCTGATGCTCGGGAAGGGCGAGGAGAAGAGCGGTGGGCGCACCAAGCCCTCGATCCTCGCCGACGCGTTCGAGGCGATTCTCGCCGCGGCCTACCTCGACGGTGGCTTCCCCGCCGCGCAGGACATGGTGGAGCGGCTGTTGTCGCAGCGGATCGAGACCGTCGAGTTCAAGGGGTTCTACGACTTCAAGACCCGGCTGCAGGAGACCTCGCAGGCGCGGCTCAAGTCGACGCCGACGTATCGCGTGGTGCAGGAGCAGGGCCCCGACCACGACAAGCGGTTCATCGTCGCGGTGTCGATCGGCGAGGACGAGTGGGCGAGGGCGGTCGGCAAGTCGAAGAAGGAGGCCGAGCAGATGGCGGCCGCCGAGGCGCACTTCCGGCTCGAGGGCTCGGACGTCGGGATCCGGCCGAAGAAGAAGAGCTGAGGAACGCCGAGGACGTGGTCAGCCGGCGCGGCGCGTGCGCGTCAGGGCGAGCACGTCATCGCGGCTCGGCATCGCAGACCACGGTCCGAGCTCGCGCAGCGACAAAGATGCGGCGGCCGCAGCGAGCTCCATGCAGCGATGAAACGGCAGCTCGCTGAGCAGCGCCGCGGCGAACGCGCCGTGGAATACCGAGCCGGCCCCATAGCTGTCGAGCAGTTCGTCGGAGGCGAACGCGGGGCAGCGTACCAGTGCACTGCCGTGGCGGCCGATCGCGCCTTGCTCGCCGAGCGTGATCACCACCGCACGCGGTCCGAGCCCGATCAGCTCGTCCAGTGCGTCGGTCAGCTCGCCGCGCGGTGCGAGCTCGCTGGCCTCTCGCTCGCTCGCGATCAGGATGTCGCACATCGAGATCAAGTCGGCGGTGCCGTCTCGCAGCTCGCTGACATCGAAGATCACCGGCAGCTTCGAGCGGCGTGCCGCTTCCGCCGCGATCAGTTGATCGCGCGGCTCGCTGCCGTCGATGAGGAGCGCTGACGCACCCGCGAGCGCCGCGATCGGATCGACCGGGACCGGTTGTCCGTGATCACCGCGATAGTGCGCGCGAAGCTTACCGTCTCCTGCCACCATGACCAGATCACACGCACTGGTCCCGACCGCCTTCAGCAGATCGGTCTCGATGCCGGCATCGCGCAGCGCAGAGCGGGCGAGCTGCCCCAGGAGATCCGCACCGTGCGAAC
>JAYUVX010000211.1:0-5019 GCA_043753855.1 Myxococcales bacterium
CTTCGAGAGATGGAACTGCCAGTAGTCGTCGAAGTCGCCGCTGGTGCGAAGCGCGCGCAACCTCAGCACGGCCTCGGCACCAGCGGCCGACCACACGGCCTCCGTGCGTCCCATCCGATCCTGGACGAGGTACCGGCACGCACCTTCGATCACGCCCGTCGCGATCGGCAGGCCGTCGGCGAGCGCGCGGTCGTCCTCGATGTCTGGAGCCGTCGCATCGTCGGCTGGGCGATGTCGACGAGCCTCAAGACCGACGTCGTCCTCGACGCTCTGAACATGGCGGTCACGCAACGGCAACCACGCAACGGCAACCACGCAACGTCGTCCACCACTCCGACCACGGCTGTCAGTACACCTCCATCGGCTTCGGCACGCTGCAAGGAACCAGGCATCCGGCCGTCGATGAGGACCGTCGGCGACGCGTAGACAACGCGATGTGCGAGAGCTTCTTCGGCACCTTGGAGTGCGAGCTGCTCGACCGCCGTCGCTTCCGCTCGCAGGCCGAGGCGCGCATGGCTGTCTTCGACTACCTCGAGGGCTTCTACAACCCGCGTCGCCGTCACTCCGCTCTCGACTACAAGTCACCCATCGAGTACGCGAGGTCCCACGCGCTCGCTGCGTGAACCAAAGCCCCGAACCGTCCACCGAACCGGGGCAACTTCAGTTGCGCGACCTCAGTGCGCCGCGACCACGTCGACCGTCAGCGGACACAGCGCACGAGGGAACGCGCGTGGTCCGAGCTTACCGAAGTCGCAGTCGATCGTGTCATCCGCGATCGTGACGATGGTGCCCGGGCCGTAGCGAGCGTGGCGAACGCGCTGTCCGATGTGCCAATCGCCTGCGATGCGCAGCGGGGCAGGCGGAGGGGCAGAGGGCGTCGCGGGGGGCGCGATGGCGTCCTCGCGGGTCGCGACGTCGGTGCACAAGGGCAGGAGCAGCGGACTGGCGACGCCGAAGGCCCCGTGCGTGTGCGGCCGGAACTGATAGGAGATCTCGACCGCATCGCGCGCGCGGGTAAGGGCGACGAAGAGCAAGCGGCGCTCTTCCGCGGGGTCGGCGTCGCGCTCGCGATCTCCGTCGGGGGCGCGGGACAGGAGCGGCAGCACGCCCACATTGGCCCCCGAGAGGAACACGCGCGTGAACTCGAGCCCCTTGGCGGCGTGGATCGTCAACATGCGAACGGCGGGGTCGGTCGGGACGGTCGGTTGCTCGATCTGCTCGTCGAGGTCGTGCACGCACGGCACGCCGCGCGCTGCGAGCGCGGCCGCGAGCTCGGCGACTTGCACGCGCAGGCGACAGAGCACGGCCATGTCGCTCCAGGCAACGCCGGTGGCGTTGAGCTCGGCGAGTCGCGCGGCGAGGTAGGCGGCCTCGGCGGTCACGTCGTGATGACGGATGACCGAGATCTTCGGGCCGGGGCCACGCACGGGGACAAGCGTGCCGAGCGCGGCGGGCTGCGCGCCGAGAATGGACCGCGCCTCGACGAGCAAGGTGTGCGTGCTGCGGTAGCTCCGAGGCAGCGTGCGCACCTGACAGCGCAGCCGCGCGGATGTCTGGGCGAACAGCGTCGGCGCGGCGCCGCGCCAGCCATAAATCGATTGCAGCGGATCCCCGACCGCGAAGAACTGCGTGGTGGTGGTCACGAGGCCCTGCACCAGCGCGAGCTCGCGCGGCTCGCAGTCTTGCAGCTCGTCGACGAGCACGTGCGCGACGGGGGGCGTGGCCTCGCCGAGCAGCGTGGTGGCGTGCTCGATGAGATCGTCGAAGTCCATCACGTCGCGAGCGCGTCGCTCGGCGACGATGGCCGCGGCGAGAGGGGCGAGGTCGGGGAGCGTGCGCAGGCGATCGCGCAGCGTGGCGCGCCGGCCGGGACGGATGCGGTCGCGGCGCGCGACGGCGACGGCGAGGTCGATGGCGGCGCCCTCGTCGAGGATCGAAAAGAATCGCGTGTGACCGACGCGGTTGACGGGGAGCGCACGGCGCAGCAGCGTCGCGGCCACGCCGTGAAAGGTGCCGACGAGCCAGCGCTCGCTCGGGGTGGTCTCGCGTCCGAGCAGGGCGTCGAGGCGCTGCTGGAGCTCGAGCGCGGCGCGGTTGGTGAACGTCAGGATCGCGATCCGATCGAGGGGGATACCGTGGACGACGTGCAGGTACGCCGCGCGGTGAACGAGCACCGTCGTCTTGCCGCTACCGACCTGCGCGTGGACGAGCGTCGCGCGATTCCTCGAGAGCACCGCGTCGCGCTGATCTGGGTCGAGCGCGCGCAGGGACGTATGGAACGTCACGGCAGCGGCTCTTTGGGTACCGGTCCGCCGTCGGGCAGGATGTAGCCGCTGGCGAGCTTGGCGTTGGCGTGCGTCTCGCTTGTCGAGCGGCCCGCGATCAGATCGTCGTGGCGACGTCGCAGCGCGCCGGCGACGCGGTGCGCGCGTTCACTCTGCGTGACCTCGATCGCGAGGGCGCCCGTCGGCGGGACCTCGACGGCGTACGCGATGCCTTGCCATAGCTGACGTTGCGCCGCATCAGCAGCGAGCCACGCTGCAAGACCGGCGCTCGCCACCGTGATGACCAAGCGCTCGCCGTGGCGCACCGGAACGCAACGCGCGAGGAGCTCGGCGCCCTGCACGCGCTGAGCGACCAGACTCGCGGCGACATCGGCCCAGCGGGTCGCGACCTCCGTCCACGGGATGCGCGCGCGCGCGGGCGCGATCGCTGCGGCGGGTGCGGTCACGCCGGGCGCGGGCAGGTACTCGCGCAACCGACGGAGCGCCCAGCTCGTGAGCGTGGGGTCACGGGTCCAGCTGCCGACGCAAGCGGGACAGCCGTCCTCGCAGCGGCAGCCGACGACGAGATCGATCGCTTGACCCAGAATGGCGTCGAGCTCGTCGTACGCCATCGACGCGAAGCCGAGGCCCTGCGGATAGCTGTCATAGAGGACGAGGGCGGTCGCGCTGTGACCGGTGTCCTCATCGGTGAAGTGAAAGCTCGAGCCGCAGAGGTCGGTGCGCTCCGCCATCGAGGCGAGACGGGCGGAGGCGCCGAGTGCGTGCACCATGCCTGCGAGCGCATCTTCCCGCGCGCTGCCGAGAGCGGCGAGCACGGGCTCGGGGACGAGCACCCACGTGGCCTCGGTGTCGAGCGAGAGGCGCAGGTGCTCGTGCAGGGCCTCGTAGCCGAGGTTCTGATGATTGTGGAACTCGAGCATCTTGTAACCGACGACGACGTCGTCGACGCGAACGTCGCCGAAGTGGGCACGGGTTTCGCCGAGGGCGCGCGTTTGCTGGGTGAGCAGCACGTCGATCGCGGTGCGCACGTCCGGCTGCGTGTAGAAGTTCTGGTCGACCTCGACGACGGTTGCGACGTGCTGGACGAGATCGAGCGACTCGATCTGATACTGGACGCCGTCGTGCAGGTAGATCGCGCGCGGATGTGCCTCGCGATACACCTGCGGTCGGCTCATCTCGGTGATGGTCATGTTGGTGCCGCGATCGACGATCTTGAAGCGATCGTTGTGGATGGTGCGGAGGCTGAACTCGCCCGCGGGGAAGGCGCTGCCCGTCCAGTGCCAGCTGCCCATCACGTCGCGGATCTCGCCCGCGCGCGTGAGGACGGCGGCGATCTCGCCGAGGTCGGGGAACATCACGGCGTCGTCGAGCGTCAACGGTAGCTCGGCCGCGGCGGCGCGCGCGTGGGCGAGCTGGATGGCGAGGTTGTCGCGATCGACGACAGCGCGCTCGCTCGGCTGACCGACGAGCCAGTCGGGGTTGGCGCCGATGAACTGATCCGTGGGCGAGACCGCGAGCACGACGATGCCGTGCGCGACACTCTCGCGACGCCCGGCGCGCCCGAGTTGCTGCCAGAAGCTCGCGCGCGTCCCGGGGAAGCCGCCCTGCACGACTACCTCGAGCTCCCCGATGTCGATGCCGAGCTCAAGCGCGTTGGTGGAGACCACGGCGCGCAGCGTTCCGTCGACGAGCGAGCGCTCAACAGCCCGCCGTTCCTCGGGGAGATAGCCGCCGCGGTAGCCGGCGATGAGATGCGTCTCGTCGTGACCGGCCACATCGCGCAGGCGATCGCGCGATTCCTTGAGGACGATCTCGGTCTCCTTGCGGCTCCGACAGAAGGCGATCGTCCGATGGCCGGCGACCACGAGGTGCGGCAACAGCTCGGCGAGCTCGGCCGTCACGGGACGGCGGGTGCCGCGTTCGGCGAGCGGGGGTTGCCAGAAGTGCACCGTCTTGCCCGCCGACGGGGAGCCGTCGCGCTCGACCAGGCGAAACGGCCGGTGACACAGCGTCTCGGCATGCGTGCGCGCGTTGGCGATCGTCGCGGAGCTGCACAAAAACTGCGGCCTGCTGCCGTGATGCGCGCACACGCGAAGCAGGCGCCGCATCAAATTGGAGACGTGCGCGCCAAACGCGCCGCGGTACGAGTGCAGCTCGTCGATGACGATGTACCGCACGTTGCGAAAGAGATGCGCGAAGCCGCGTCGCCCGTGATTCGGCAGCAACGCGCTGTGCAGCATGTCGGGGTTGGTGAGGACGAGGTTCGCGCGATCGCGGATCTTGGTGCGGTCGGCGGGCGAAGTGTCACCGTCGTAGACGCCCGCGAACAACTCGGGCGCTTTTCGATCGCTGCGCGTGACGATGTGCTCGACGAGCTCGAGCACACCGCGCAGCTGATCTTGCGCGAGGGCCTTGGTGGGAAATAGCATCAGCGTGCGTGCCGATGGATCCTCGAGCGAGATCTGCAGGACCGGCAGCAGGTAGGCGAGGGACTTGCCGCTCGCCGTTCCCGTCGTGACGACGACGCTCTCGCCGGACTGGGCCGCCTCGAAGGCTTCCGCCTGATGGCAGTACAGTTGATCGATACCGCGGCTCGTCAGCCCTGCGCGCAGCGCGGGATGCAGCGCTTCGGGGACCGGCGCGAACGTGGCGGGGCGAGACGGAATCGAACGGGTGGCGATGACGCGACCGGGGAACCGAGAGAGATCGAGATCCATGGGCAGCCTCCAGGACT
>JAYUVX010000212.1:0-15063 GCA_043753855.1 Myxococcales bacterium
CCGTTCGGGCCGTTCGGGCCGTTCGGGCCGTTCGGGTCGTTCGGGATCGGCACGAACAAGCTGATCAGGCCGAGGACCGAGAATGCGATGATCGGAAACGCGAGCTTCTTCATGTGGGGTCTCTCCAGCTACCAATAAAAAAGGCCGCGCTCGAGAGCGCGGCCGTGTTCGTGCGCGTGAGGGTTACGCGGTCGCTTCGGGCTTCACGATCGCCAGGATCGAAACGATCAAGCCACCGACGACGGCGATGATCATCAGCTTCAGCGAGAGCGGGACGTCCATGATGTGCGGAGCCGTCTCCCAGATCCGGGTCTTGACCGCGCCAAGGCCGAAGCCAACCGCGGCGGCGATGCCGTGCCACGCCTGGGCCGGCGGCTTCGCGAGACCTGCCGCGGCGACCGCGGTGGGCACGCCGAATGCGGCGAGCATGAGGATGAGCTGGAACTTATCCAGCGCCATGAACATGCTGAACATCGAAGGTGCGCCCTCGCCCATGGGGAGGAACATCGAGATCAGACCAACCACACCGAATACCAAGATCAGGACTTTGAGGTTCTTCACGCGATTTCTCTCCGGAAAAAGTTGGCTGGACAGTACACCGGTTGGATCACAAAACGGCATCCTGCGACCTCCCCCGGAGATCGCGGCCCGATAATGGCTCAGGAGCGACACCGGTCGAGGATTATTTCGTCGAGAACGACGCAAAACTGCCGTAGCTTTGCGTCATGGACCGCATGACCGCCGCCTTGGCAGAGGACTTGCTCGACGGAGCAGCGGTGGTGCCGGCGATGTCTGGATCGATCGCCGACATGAAGAAGTTGCGCGATCGTTGCCTGGATGCCGGGATCGCCGTCCTGGTCGGCTGCCCGCCGGGCGCCGGCAAGGGTTGAGGGACCAAGACGCACCTCCTGGTCCAGGAGGCAGATCTTGGAAAGCTCGGCGCGCTGCTGCAGGACGACTGGCGTGATGCGCTGGTGCGGGAGGGCGTGGATCCCGATGCGCTCAGCGCGCCCGCTTCCGCCGATTCGGCCGAGTCGGAGGAGCTGCCTTGCCCGGCGTGCGGGACCGCGGCGCCGCTGATCGAGGGCGCGTGCTCCGACTGCGGCTTGCAGCTGGAGTAGAACCTCATCGACCAACGCGCTCGATCCGCGGAACGTTTCCGTCCGGCTAGAGCAGGAACCGGCGCAGCGCCTCGACCCCGGTCAAGCGCTCGGACACCGTTCGCGAGAGCCAGTACATGGGGTTTCCAACGATCATCCCATGCTGGATCAGCCACGGTGAGTGCGCCATCCACGCGACCGTATCATCGGTTGCACACCGAACGCGCAGCCCGTAGATTGCGCCGTCATGTCCGAGGCAGTCCTACCGGCCCAGATCGCGCGACGTCGCACGTTCGCGATCATCGCGCACCCGGATGCGGGCAAGACCACGTTGACCGAGAAGCTGCTGCTGTTCGGTGGCGCGATCCAGCTCGCCGGTGCGGTCAAAGCGCGCGGTGATCGGCGGCGCGCCCGCAGCGACTGGATGAAGGTCGAGCGCGAGCGCGGCATCAGCGTGACCACGTCGGTGATGACGTTCGACTACGCCGACTGCACGTTCAACCTGCTCGACACGCCCGGCCACGAGGACTTCTCCGAGGACACCTATCGCACGCTGACGGCGGTCGATTCCGCGGTGATGGTGATCGACGCGGCGAAGGGCATCGAGACCCAGACCCGCAAGCTGTTCGAGGTGTGCCGGCTGCGCAACGTGCCGATCGTGACGTTCATCAACAAGATGGACCGCGAGGGCCGCGATCCGTTCGAGCTGCTCGACGAGGTCGCGCACGACCTCCAGCTCGAGGTCACGCCCGCGAGCTGGCCGATCGGCATGGGACGCGAGTTCCGCGGCTGCTACGACCTGTTCAAGGATCAGCTGATCCTGATGGAGCGCTCCAAGGGCGAGTACATGCAGGAGGGCATCACGGTCGCGGGCCTCACCGATCCGAAGCTCGACGCGCTGCTGCCCGACACCGCGGTGGCGAAGCTGCGCGACGACGTGGCGATGGTCCGCGAGCTGTGCCCGAAGTTCGATCTCGAGTTCTATCGCGAAGGCCATCTGACCCCGGTGTTCTTCGGCAGCGCCGTGAACAACTTCGGCGTCCGCGAGCTGCTCGACGGTGTGGCGCAGCTCGCACCGCCGCCGCGCCCGCAGCCCGCGCGCGAGCGCAGCGTGCAGCCCGCCGATCCGAAGGTCTCGGGGTTCGTGTTCAAGATCCAGGCGAACATGGATCCGCAGCACCGCGATCGGATCGCGTTCGTGCGGCTCGCCTCCGGCCGGTTCGAGCGCGGCATGAAGCTGACCAACGCGCGCACCGGCAAGTCGTTCGGCGTGCACAACGCGATGGTGTTCCAGGCCAACGAGCGCGAGCTCGCCGAGGAAGCCTGGGCCGGCGACATCATCGGCATCCCGAACCACGGCACGCTGCGGATCGGCGACGCGCTCACCGAGGGCGAGACCCTGCACTTCACCGGCATCCCGAGCTTCGCCCCCGAGTACCTGCGCCGCGTGCGCTCGGATGATCCGATGAAGGCCAAGCACCTCGGCCGCGCGCTTGAGCAGATCGCCGAGGAGGGCGCCGCACAGGTGTTCAAGATGTTCCTCGGCTCCGACTTCATCGTCGGCGTGGTCGGAGCGCTGCAGTTCGAGGTGCTCGCCGACCGGATCCGCTCCGAGTACAACCTGCCGTGTCACTTCGAAGGCACGTCGTTCGAGGTCGCCCGCTGGGTCGACTCCGACGACCCGAAGCTGATCAAGAAGTTCTCCGATCAGAACCGCGACAACATCGCCGAGGATCACTCGGGGGCCACGGTGTTCCTCGCGCGCAACGAATGGCAGCTCAACCGCGCGAAGCTCGACTTCCCGCAGCTCCGGTTCCTGCAGACCCGCGAGCAGGCGCCGCTGACGCAAGCGTCCGCGTAGCTACGGGTGCGCGCGCCAGCCGGCGTACAGGATCACCGCACGGAAGTCGCCGGTGTTCTGCGGACCGATCAGACTCGAGAACCCGGCCTCGATGCCGAGCGTCAGCGCGCGCGCGGGCTCGACCTCGGCGACCACGGCGACGGGGATGTGCCAGCCATCTCGCCACACCGCGAGATCGCTGTCGATGCCGGTGTGCACTGCGAGCATCACGGAGGACAGCTGCGCGCCGAGCCACACCGGCACGACCAGCGCGTCGCGATTGCCGGTCTCGCAATTTGCGAGCCCGATCCGCAGATACGGATCGGTGGTCACCGCATAGCGACCGTGCGTCCACCGCAGCAGGGCGCCCACCGCGATCGCCGGCTTCACCGGATCGACATCGCGCACCAGCAGCCGTGTGCGAAGCACCACAGCGGGTGTCCAGGCGAACCGCAGGTCAAGGCCGCTGCCGCGATATGCACGCTCGCACCGAGAGGCCAGCTCACGCACGCAGAACGTCGCACCGGACTCGATCCGGTCTACGCTCTGGCTACTGTGGATGAGTCCCACCGTCACCCGATCCGTCACACCGATCCAGAGATCGGGTGCGAACGACAGCGGTCGGGCGTAGCGCCGGGTCTGCGCGTTGATCTCGATCGACAGTCGCGTGAGCACGTCACCGTGCGCGAGCACGAGCGGCTCGGCCTGCACGCTCGCCGCATGGCCGACGAGCAGCACCGTCGCGACCGTCAGCACCCGCACCGCGCGACCCTAACATGCCTCCTCGCGATGACGATGTTCGCCGGCTGCCACTCGGATCTGATCGAGCTCGACTCGATCTTCTACAACGGCGATGGCCGCACCGTGCACTGCGCGATGAACGTGGACTCCAAGACGGCGCTCACCCACGCTGCCGTGGATGACGCCCTCGATCGCGCCCTCGATCGCGGCGAGGTGCTCGAGCTCTATGGTCACGAACCCGGACGCACCGCGGCGGTCTCGCTGATCGAGCACGTGGTCGCGGGTGCCCACGATCGGCACCTGCCGTTCTTCACCTACGCGGACTTCGCGGACGGCAAGGTGAGTGGACCGGGTCTCGCGCTATCGTTCGACGACACCTCGATCCGGGCCTGGCATGATCTGCTCCCGATGCTCGCGAGCCACGATGCGCGCGTCACGTTCTTCATCAGTCGCTACTCGGACCTGCACGACACCGAGCGCGCGATGGTCCATGACCTCGCGGATGCCGGCCACGATATCGAGCCGCACACGGTCAACCACCTCAATGCTCCGCAGTACGTCGAGGAGCACGGCCTCGCCGCGTACCTGCGTGACGAGGTGCAGCCCTCGATCGACGTGCTCGAAGCCGAAGGCTACACCCCGCGTGCGTTCGCCTATCCGTTCGGTGCCCGGACCAGCGAGATCGATCACGCGCTACTCGAGAAGGTCCCCGTGCTGCGGTCGCTCGAGTTCGCGTACTCCGGGGTGATCAGCCCGTGCCCGCTGTGATCGCGCAGCTGTTGGCCCTCATCACGCTCGCCACCACGATCGCCACCACGATCGCGTGCTCGGCCGCGTGCTCGGCCGCGTACGCCGGGCCCGCCGAGGATCGCGTACTGCTCGCAGATCCGGATCCCGAGCTGCTGCACGCCGTGGAGTCATCGCTGTCGCCCTGGCACCTCAGCATCGTGGTCGAGACCGCGGTTCCGCGGGATGCCACGGCCGCCCGGCTACGCGCCGCGAGCAGCGGAGCGCGGTTCGTGGTGTGGCGCGCGGGAGATCAGCTCGTCGTGTTCGATCGCGACCGCGGCACCAGCGATCGCCGGCCCGCGCGCGCGGGGAGCTTCGATCCGGTCACCGCTGCCGCCGCCGCGCTGACCGTGAAGACCATGATGCGACTGCCGCCGCCCGAGGGCGCTGCGCCCGCCATCGTCACCACGGTACCGGTGGTGGCGCCGCCGCCCGATCAGCCGGGCGGGGTCGAGGTCCGCCTCGAAGCCGGGATCGCCGCGCGGCTCCCGGCCGGATCCGACGTCGCGGCCGGTGGCCGTGCGGTGTTCGCCGCGATGCTGCGGCCGTCCTCGGCACACGGCGGGAGGTTGGGACTCCGCGGCGACCTCGGCACCAGCAGCTCGATCGATCGCGCCGGCTTCAAGGGATCCTGGAGCGACTGGGCGATCCTCGTGGCCGCGAGCTGGACGGTGACGCGCGGTGCGTGGGAGCTCGAGCCTTGGCTCGCGGGCGGCATCGTGCGCGGCACGCTGGATGGCGTCGACGCGGCGACGCGGCGTATCGAACGATCCACCGACGCGACGCTGCACGGCGGGTTCCTCGTGCGCCGGCGGCTCGGCACGCTCACCGCCGGAGCTGGTGTCGAGCTCGATGCCACACCGGGGGCTCCCACCTACACCCGAATCTCGATGGGGATGGGTTCCCCCAGGTTGTTTCAAGCTGCATCATTCTCGGTGGTTCTCGGGATCCTGGTCGCAGTCGACCTGGGCCGCTGAATCTATTTGCGACGAAATCCGTGGACCCTCCCACTAAGCAACCGATGGGCGCGATCTCCGCGGTGCGGGAGCTCGACCTGGCGCTCGCGCGCCGGGCCGCAGGGGGAGACCGCTCCGCCCAGCGCGAGCTGTTCCACGCGCAGCGCAGCTCCGTGCACCACACGTTGTTCCGGATCCTCGGGTCGAATCGAGATCTCGAGGATCTGATCCAGGACGCATTCCTCGAGATCTTCCGTGCGCTGCCCTCGTTCCGTGGAGACAGCACGCTGTCGCGGTGGTGCCAGACGATCGCGACGCGCACCGCGTACCTGACGATCTCGCGCCGCAAGCCGGTGTCGATCGATATCGCCCTGGTCCAGGACGAGCTCGCCGGCGATGCCGATACGCGCCGTCAGGCCCAGCTGCGTGAGATCGCGCGGCGGCTCTACATCGCGCTCGACCGGATCGAAGCGAAGCAGCGGATCGCGTTCGCCCTCGCGGTGATCGATGGGCTGTCGCTCGCCGAGGTCGCGCAGCTCACCGAGTCGACCGTGGTCGCCGTCAAGACGCGGGTGTGGCGCGCGCGCCGCGATCTGATGAAGCGCGCCTCGCGCGATGCCGTGCTCGCGCAGTATGTCGACGAGCTCGCCGGGCGAGAGGGGGACGCGCCATGAGCGACACGCCGAGCGGACCGCCGCCCATCGATCCGATGTCGGACGTGGCGTGGGCGCGCGTCGAACGCGGCCTGATGGCACGGCTCGATCGCGGCGCCGCCGCAGACGTTGCCGCCAGCGCAGCTCCGCGCCGTCGCTGGGCATGGCTCGCGGCTCCGGCACTCGCCGCCGCCGCGGCGGTGGTCGTCGTGCTCGCATTGCGAGGCGCTCCGCCGGCGACCGAGCCGGGCACCGCCGGATCTGGAGACGAGGTCTCGCGCGTGGTCGCCGGTGACGCACCGTCCTCGGTGTCGTTCGGTGATGCGCACGTCGCCCTCGATGCACGCAGTGCGATCGTGATGAGCCGTGAGGGTGGATCGCCGAGCGTGCTGCTCGAGCGTGGCGCTGCGAGCTTCACGGTGGCACCGCGCGGCGACCGTCCGCCGTTCGTCGTTCGCGCCGGTGACACGCTGGTCCGCGTCGTCGGCACCCAGTTCCGCGTGGCTCGCACCGACGAGCGCGTCGCGGTGTCGGTCGATCACGGAATCGTCGACGTCCAGTATCGCGGCACCACCATGCGCGTCACCGCCGGCCAGGCGTGGCACTCGGAGGCGCCCGACGTGGTGACCACGATCGCGATCGCCACGCCCGCGCCGCGCCCGGCACAGGTCGCAGGGCCGGTCACCATTCCAGCGCCGGCACCGAGCCCGGCTCCTGATCCGGGTCGCGCTCCGGTCCGCCCTCCGGCACGCGTCACCACCCCGGTCGCGCCGGCACCCGCGATCAAGGCTCCACCGCCGACGCCCGCGGCCGCGATCGAGTCCGACCAGGCGAAGTTCGAACGCCTGACCCGGCTCGAGGCGCGTGATCCGGGGGCGGCGCTCGCCGGCTACCTCGAGCTCTCGCGCGGCAGCTCCGCCTGGGCCTCGGTTGGCCTGTATGCGGCGGGCCGGCTCGCCGCCGATCGCGGTGATCCGCGTGCGGCGACGTTTCTGTCCATCTATGTGCGCCGGTTCCCGACCGGTGCGAACGTGAGCGACGCGCGTACCTTGCTGCAACGTCTAGAGGGAGAACATCGATGAAGCTAGCCCACTGGTTTTTCGCAACGGTCTCGGTCGCCTTGTTCGCCTGCGGTCACAACGCTGGCTCCAGCATCGATAGTGGTGGTGACGGCGATGGCGGCCTCGGCGATGGCGGACTCGACGATGGCGGATGCACCGGCATCTGCACC
Source organism: Myxococcales bacterium (assembly GCA_043753855.1). Classification (GTDB taxonomy): domain Bacteria; phylum Myxococcota_A; class Polyangia; order Haliangiales; family Haliangiaceae; genus JABFXX01. The sequence continues at coordinate 7,311 of JAYUVX010000212.1, forward strand.
GACGCGCCTCCGTTCAGCGGCGAGTGCACGCCGGGCGGTCCGCAGTGTTCGAACTGCATCGATGACGACGGCGACGGCAAGGTCGACGGCCTGGACGTCGAGTGCAGCGGCTCGCTGGACAACGACGAGAGCAGCTTCTCGACCGGCATCCCGGGCGACAACAAGGACGCCGTCAACCAGGACTGCTTCTTCGATGGCAACAGCGGCGCCGGCAACGATGGCTGCAACATCCATGTGTGCTGCTTGCTCGGCGCGACGAGCAAGGCCACGTGCCCGATCGGTGCGAACCAGTACAACCCCGCCAGCTGCCCGCCGCCGATCGGCACCGGGGTGCTGTCCGCCAAGTGCATCGCCACCTGCGGCAAGCTCGCTCCACCGGGATGCGACTGCTTCGGCTGCTGCACGGAGTGCATCCCGGGCACGAACCCGGCGCAGTGCTTCGACATCGCCATCAACCCCGCGACGTCGCCGGGCTGCAATGACACCAACATCTCGGATCCGGCCGTGTGCAAGCGCTGCATGAAGAACACGATGTGCGGCAACGGCACCTGCGGTGGCACCAGCTGCGTCCTGTGCCCCGGTCAAGATCCGAGCACGCTGCCGTCCTCCTGCACCGGCGGCCAGACGTGCCCGACCGGCACCACGACCTGCAGCTCGGGTCAGACCTGCGCGATGGGTACCTACTGCGCGAACGGCTGCTGCATCGGCGTGATCCAGTAAGATCACCGGCTCGTCGCCATGCTGGCCGCCCTCGGCTGACGGCGTGCGTCGCCCACTAGCGCCGCAACGACAAACGCCCCGTGGCGAACCACGGGGCGTACAGCAGCGAGGCTAACGAGGAGGACTACTCGAACGAGAGCTTGACCGAGTTGACCTTGCCGACGTCCTGCGCCGCCGCGTCGACGACCTTCAGGGTGTACTTGCCGTTCGGGCTCGAGCCGACCTCGGCCGCGGTCAGGTTGTACGACTCGACGATGTTCGGCGCGGAGCCGCCCTGGCGGACGCGGAGGTCCTTGACCTTGGTGCCGTCCTTGAGGAGGGTCAGCGTGAGGTCACCCGAGTAGGTGTGGGTGATGTCGACCGAGACGGTCAGCGCGACCGAGCCGGTGACGCCGGTGACCGGAACATCGACGGAGACGCCGGCCGCGCTGTTGTCGGGGATCGACGCGGTGGTCGGGGTCGCGGTGAACACCTTCGCCGTGGTGCTGCCGCCGCCGCCGGTTCCGGTCGCGATCGACTTCGCGATGAGCTCCTTGACCTTCGCGACGTTGACGTTCGGGTTCGACGGGTTGTAGCTACCGGTCGGGGTCCACAGGAAGTCGATGTGCGACTCCTCGCTGTCCTTGCAGAACCGGCCGCCGATGATCTTGCCGGTCGAGCCGACCTCGAGGATGTAGTGATAGTCGTCGGTGACCGTGTTGTTCACGAAGCCGATCGGGCGCGTGCTGGCCTGACCCTCGGTGATGTACGAGACCGTGACGCGAACCTCGTAGAGCTCCTTCGCGGCGCTGTTGTACGACCACGTGCTGCCCGTCGCGCCGACGCAGCTGTTTGCGGCGGATGCGGCGACCTTGGTCTGCTTGGTGACGTCGTAACCCACGACCGGCTGGTTCCACACCTCGAAGTTCGCGGTGCGGTCCTCGATCAGCGGCAGCTGGCTGATGCCGAGGAAGTTGGTCAGGATGACGTGCAGCGAGCCCGGGTTGACGTCGCGGCAGGCCTCGTTGGCAGAGCCCGACGGGCCGCGCGTGACTTCCTTGGCGTTGCAACGACCGCCGAGCATGATCGCGCTCGTCGAGTCGAAGATGTTCTGGGTGAGCGCCTTGATGTCGGAGACCTCGAAGGTCTGGCCGTTCATCGTCACCGCGTGCTGCGGCTCGGGCATCAGCAGCGAGGCCGGCGTCCAGGCGTGGCAGGTGCCCCACCAGGTCGCGATGCCGTCCGCGCCGTCCTGGCCGTCACACTCGTCGACGCCGTCCTTGCCGTTGTTGTCGATGCCGTCGTGCATCTGACCGCCACCCTGGAAGTTCTGCGACTGCCACTTCGCGGCGGGGCCTGCACAGCCGTAGTACGTGTCCCACTTGGCCTTCGAGCCGGGGCCGCAGATCGAGTCCGGCTGCGTCGCGCAACCGGCGGCGCTGTTGAACGCGGCGTCGTACTTCTCGAGCGGCGACTTGACCGACGCTCCCTGCCAGCGCGCGTTGTGCGAGCCGTCGTAGGTCGGCCAGTAGGTGTCGGCCCAGGCCACGGGTAGGCGATTGACCGCGTCGGGGAACTGCGCCTTCCAGGTCGGGGTCTTGAGCGAGCCCTTCTTGGGGAGCTCGGCGAGCTTGTAGTTCAGGCTCTGCGACATCTGCGCGGGGTTGTTCGTCGGATCCCACGCATCGGCCTTGCCGCCGACACCAGCCCCCTGATCCGAGCACTCGATATCGCCGGGCATGCAGTCGTCGGCAGCGTTGTCGTCCGCGCAGCCCATGAGCTGTACCGAACCGAGGAGGGTGAGACCGAGACCAGTGAGGACGCTGCGCTTCATGAAGTTATTTCTCCGGGAGACCAGGTTGTTGTGTGCGTGGCCTGAGCAGCCGCCGTGCCAGCCGCGCACACCACCGTTCGATCGGGGTTCCGCCAGGTTGCACACTCGAAATGGCAGCAGGACTAGCCGCCCCACCTGGGGTCAGCGATGCCGCTTGCCGGCTGATCGATCAGCCATGACGCACTGAACCATCGCCCCACGAGGCGAGTCCAAGCCGGCGTGATAGCGTGGGTCTCGTTGCAGCGCCGGGTGCTCGCGGTGGTCGTGCTGGCCGCATGTCACGGGGCCGGTACCTCCCGGTCGCCCGTCACACTTCGGACCGCCTGCGGTGCGGCGGACTACTGGGATGGCACGGCATGCCGGCCGCGCGGGGATGCCGCCGCGAAGCTCGCGAACGGCAAGGCCGCGCTTGATGCCGCGAACGTGGAAGCGGCGACCACGGCGCTCGATGCCGCCGCGAAGGCCGGCCCGCTCGATCATGCGGCCAACATCAGCCTGTGGGAGCAGCGCGGGATCGCAGCGTCCTACATCGATGATGATGCGGCCGCGCGGTCCGCGTTCGAGATGCTGCTCGCCCTCGATCCCGGCCACTTCCTCAGCTACCTGACCTCCACCAAGGCCACGTTCCGGTTCGAGAAGGTCCGCAACGAGTCCGCCACCAAGGGCGCGCCGGCGGTGGAGGTCGACTGGGCATCCGGACAGCGCGTCGGCTCGCCGATCCAGATCGATGTCAGCGTGCTCGCCGATCCCAAGCGGTTCCTCGATCGCGCCACCCTGTTCGTGCGCACACGCGGCGAGACCGGGTGGCGGGCCGCGGACGTGCCGCTCGCCGCGCCGACCAAGGAACATCACCTCGTGCTGCCCGCGATTCACGCGGACAAGGCGATCTCGCTCGAGCTGTACTTGAAGGCCTACGATCAGCGTGGCAACGAGGTGCTGACCTGGTCGCAACCCGCGCGACCCCGCGAGATTCCCCTTCGTTACGATCCACCGCGGCCGTGGTGGCAGAAGTGGTGGGTGATCACGCTCGCCGGCAGCGTCGCGGTGCTGGGCACCGGCGGCATCGTCTACGCGGTCACCCGCGAACCGCCTTCGACGGTCTCGGGCGGTGGCATGGTCCACTGAACTAGGTCGTGGTAAACGACCGCCGTGCGCACGCTCACCTCGGTCCTCGGGAATTCGCAGCGGCTCGACGGCGGCGCGATGTTCGGGAACGCTCCGAAGACGATGTGGGAGGGCTGGATCCAGCCCGACGAGCACAACCGCATCCCGCTCGCGTGTCGCTGCCTGGTCGTGCGCGACGGTGGCAAGACGATCCTGCTCGAGACCGGCATCGGCGCGTTCTTCGAGCCGAAGCTGCGCGAGCGCTACGGCGTGGTCGAGCGGCACCACGTACTGGTCGAGTCGCTCGCGGCGATCGGCGTGAAGCCGGAGGATGTCGACGTGGTGGTGTTCTCGCACCTCCACTTCGATCATTCCGGCGGTGCGCTCACCGAGTTCGACGGTGCGAGCCCGCAGCTGGTGTTTCCGCGCGCGGTCTATGTCGTCGGTGCCGAGGCATGGCAGCGCGCGGTGGCTCCGCACTCGCGTGACAAGGCGTCGTTCATCCCGGGCATGACCAACTTGCTCGCCGGAAGCGGCCGGCTCGAGCTCGCGGCGTCCGATCGAGCGGCGGCGCTCGGCACGGGCTTCCGGTTTCACCGCAGCTCGGGACACACGCCCGGCCTGCTGCTCACCGAGATCGAGATGCCGAATGGTCCGGTGCTGTTCGCCTCCGATCTGATCCCGGGCCGCGCGTGGGTCCACCTGCCGATCACGATGGGTTACGACCGCTATCCCGAGCTGCTGGTCGACGAGAAGGCCACTCTGCTCGCCGATCTCGTCGCGCGCGACGGGCGGCTGTTCTTCACGCACGACCCGGAGATCGCGATCGGCAAGGTCGCACGCGACGCGAAGGGCAAGTACAGCACCATCGACGAGCACGCGACGATCGTCGAGCTCGCCGCGTAGGCCGCAACGACAAACGGCCGCCCGAAGGCGGCCGCGATCACGACGAGCTGCGGATGACGTGCGAGCTCGTCACCGCGCTCGTCGCCGAGCTCGTCACCGAGCTAAATTTGCGCCGCAGCTAGCCTCCGACCACTTCCCGAGGAAGCCACCACCATGGTCGGTGGCGCCCGGGAAGTACACACCGTGGAGCTGGCCGTGGTCACCCTGGCGGTCGAGCCAGTGCGCGGCGAACGTACCGTTCTCGAAGCTGCCCTTGACGAGACCCATGAAGTGGCCCTCGCGGTTGATGAACTTGCCGAACATCACGGACTCACCGCTCTTGCGGGTTCCGGCGATGCCGCGGATGTGGCCGACCACGTCGCCGTCCGCATTCGTGACCACGCCGAGATAGCCGCTCGCTTTCGGCGTGAGCGTACGCCAGCGGCCGCGGAGGAAGCCGTGCGAGCAGGCGTCGTTGCGGCGCTGACCCGCGATCAAGATCCGGTTGCCATCGCCGACATCGATGACGACCGGCCCGGTGGCGAGCTGTGCGAGATCGATCGAGTGCGCCGCACCGGTCACCGGCGTGTAGGTCAGCGTCAGCGGGCCACTGCCCGACTGCGGATCGAACACGGTGAGGGCGATGCCATCGGCGGCCGGGCGGGTGACCGACTCGAAGCTGATCGCATCGCGCGAGGTGCGCGGCAGCACGCGATCGGTCGCCTGCTCGAACATGATCTTGCGGCGAATCAGCATGCCGCCGCGCGACAACCGCAGCTCGCCGCTCCAGTCGCGGCCGGTGGTCGCATCGCGATCGGCGGGGAACCGCCCCCACAGGATGAGCAGGTCGTGCGCGTCCACGTTGGCCCCGGGCGCGTTCAGCGCGACCATCGACGGATCGCTTGCCATCGGATCCGCCGTGGCGGTGTCGGACTCGATGGCGGCGGCGGTGAATGCGGCCTCCGCGTCGAACTGCGGCGCCTCGTCGCTGGTATCGAGGCCGCCGCTGTCGAGCTCGAGGGCGGAGACCGCGTCATCGGTGCTCTGACCGGGCGAACTATCGACGCAGGCGACGGTCGAGGTGGCGAGGAGGAGAACGAGGGGAAGGCCGGCACGCATGACTTGGCTCCTTGGGAAGGCGGGAACACTTGGGTTCGCAGCAGATCCATGAGCAACCGCCCTGCCAGGTCGTAACTGCGCGTCACGCCTCGAGCTTCGTCGACGAACGGCACCTCGAGGTTCCGGTTCGCGCGTGGCTGTCGATCGCAGCGGTACCTCGAGGTACCCGACCGCGGGTGTTATGGTTGCTGGAGGTTCACGGTCTGTCCGTCGGCGACCTCGAACGCCTGGCGGTGGACCACCTCGCCGGTATCGGGCGCGAGCAGCTCGAGCACATGCTTGCCCGCCGGGAACGCCTTGCGCAGCATCGGCGTGACCCCGACCGTGCGGCCGTCGATCACCACGTTGAGGTACACGCCGCCCGCCTTGTGCCGGATGTTGATCACGCCGGAGCCCGCGGGTTGCACCACGGCGGCATCCACCCTGACCGCGGCCACCGCCGCATCGCGGGGCGGTGCGGCATCCGGCAGCACGCGTCGTGGCGCATCGACCGGTGCGACCGCTGCATCGACCGGCACGATCACGGTGGCATCGCTGGCCACCGGCACCAGCGGTGGCGCGGCGTCGGGCGCAGGGACCGCGGCATCGATCGCTGTGATCACCGCGGCATCGCGCGGCGCCACCGCTGGCTGCGAGTCCCGGCGCATCCACATCACGCCCGCGACCAGCGCGAGCACGGCGGCCAGCGCGAGCACGACGAGCACCGCGAGGCTTCGCCGGGGAACCTGATCGAGTGCGCTGTCCTCATCGGCCGCATCGACCGCATCGGCCGCATCGACCGCATCGACCGCATCGACGGGCGGCGGCAACGACGGTTGCGGCGCGAGCTGCGTGCCCGCGATCGCGACCTCGGTGTGCGCGCCGGTCGCCCGCCCGAGGGGCCGCGGCGCGTCCTTGCCGGCGATCACGCTCGAGAGCCAGTCGCGATGCGCGGCGCGCGTCTCGGCGAGCTCGCGATCGGCCCACGTCGCGAGCGTCTCGTCGCCGATGCTCGCGACCACGCGCTCGAGCTCCTCCGCGAGCTGGGCCGCGCTCTGCGTGCGCCGCTCGGGGTCGCGCTCGAGCGCGTTCATCACCACGGCATCCAGGCCGACCGGCAGTGGCTCGCCAAGAACCACCGACGGCGGTCGGATCTCCTGATGCTCGACCGCGAGCGCGATCGCGTAGATCGAATCGCCCTGGAACAGTCCCTCGCCGGTCAGCAGCTCGTACAGCACGACGCCGAGCGAGAACACATCGCTGCGCCGATCCATCGCCTCGTTCTTGACCTGCTCGGGCGACATGTACGGCGGCTTGCCCTTGACCATGCCGAACTCGGTCACCGGCGCCTGACGGTTCTTGATCAGCGCGATCCCGAAATCGATCACCTTCACGTGGCCGTCGAAGCCGAGCATCAGGTTGTCGGGGCTGATGTCGCGGTGGACCAGGCCCATCAGGTGACCCGCGTTATCGCGGACCTCGTGCGCGGCGTGAAGTCCGCGGGCCGCCTCGCAGATCGCACGCGCGGCGATCGCCGGCGGCAGGCGCTGCTCGACGAGGCCGCGGAACGAGCTGCCGGCCACGTACTCCATCACCATGTAGAGCGTCCCGTTCTCCTCGCCGAAGTCGTGGACGGTGGCGATGCCGGGGTGATTGATCCGCGCGAGGATCGCGGCCTCGTCCAGGAACATCGCGCGCACCGCCTGAGCGGCCGCGTACTCGGCGCGGATCGTCTTGATCGCGACGAGCTGCTCGAACGCACCCGGCCCTTTGCGGCGACCGAGCAGCACGGCGCCCATGCCGCCGGATTTGAGCTCGCGCAGGATCTCGTAGGCGCCGAACCGGGTCATGACCGTGCCGCCCGGCTCATTCCCGATCACTCTCGGGACTGGGCCGATCGACCAGGCCGTGCTTGTAGAGCAGCTCGCGGAAGTGACGGCGCGACAGGCCGGCGTGCTCTGCGGCGCGCGTCACGTTGCTGGCATTCGCGGCGAACACGTTGGCCACGTAACGGCGCTCGAACTGGTCGTTCCAGCGCTCCTTCGCGTCCTTGAACGGGAGCGCGGTGTCCACGACCTCGGAGAGCTGGCCCTGCACGGCACCGGGATCGAGCCACAGCTTGAGCTCGCGAAA